>CANQSG010000047.1 GCA_947626485.1 uncultured Clostridia bacterium
TCCGACAACGGGCTTCAAAAGACTTTCAAAATAATCCCTGACGGGCAGTCTGGTTACTTTATACTTTTTCTTTTATGTAAAGGAACATGAACAGGAGTTTATAAGCAGGGCAACCGAGTACGGCGACCGGGAAGCAAAGAAAGCGTTAGCGCAGCAGCAAAGGGATTTGTCCAAAGCACAGGCGCGAATGACCGAGCTTGACACGCTTTTCCGTAAGCTGTATGAGGATAACGCCTTGGGGCGTCTCCCCGACAGTCAATTTGTGTTTCTGACTTCCGGCTATGAGGACGAGAAGAAATCCCTTATCGCAAAGATAGACGAGCTGCAAGAGCAGATCAAAACCGTCACGGAGCGAAAAAGGGATATATCAAGATTCGTTCAGATTGTCGGGAAATACAGCGACATACAGGAATTGACTTATGAGAACGTCCACGAACTGATTGACCGTATCTTAATCCACGAGCTGGACAAGGAAACCAACACGCGCAAGATTGAGATCCTGTACAGCTTTGTCGGACAGGTTGACACCGACCAGGAGCCGACCGAAATTATCAACCATGACCGCCGCAATATGGTGGACATAAAAAGTGTCGCTATCTAACTTCATCAAAATTCGCGCCCGGCTCGACCGCTATCACAAGCGGCTCGGTTGACCGCGCCATGGAGCCGGAAGCCAAACGCGTCCCCGCCGAACCGCCGCGCCGGGCGCTTTACGAGGAGATCGCCGACCGGCTGGAGGCCGCCATTCTCGGCGACACCGCCAACGTCGACCGAAAGCTGCCCTCCGAGCCGTATCTCGCGCGCAGCTTCGGCGTCAGCCGCCCGGTCATTCGGGAGGCGCTGAATATTTTGAAGGATCGCGGGCTGGTCGCTTCGCGGCAGGGCGCGCCGACCGTCATCGCCGACGAGACGGCGGAAAATTTTCGCCGGAGCGCGCACCGCGTCGTCCGGCGGTCGGGCGTGACGCCGGAGCAGATTTTTGAAGTCCGCAACGCCCTCGAGCTGCTCGGTGTGCAGCTGCTCGCCGAAAAAGCCGACCCCGCCGACGTCGAGACCCTGCGGGACTGCAACCGAAAACTGCGCGACTGCGGCGACGACCCGGCGGCCTGCGCGGCGTTCGACCTCGAATTTCACCGCGCCGTCACCCGCCTGTCGGGCAACCCGCTGCTCGCCGCCCTCTACGAGGCCTTCGCCGCCCTGCTGCAGCCCCTGATCGTGCGCTGCATCACGCCCGAGACCCACCGTGCCGGGATCACCGATCACGAGCGGATTTTGTCCGACGTCGCCCGCCGCGACCCCGGCGCCGCCATCGAGCACATGCGCGGCCACCTGCTGCTTTCGGTGCGCAATTTCGAGCTGCACGCCGACGTCAACGCCGCCGCCGAACTCGCCCTCGACCTGCCGCGCGGTTGAGTTTTCCCCGGAAATATGCCGACGCCCCGCACGCATTCCAACGTGCGGGGCGCCTTTTTATTGCCCGCGCGAAAGCTGCACGACCCGCTCCCACGTCGCGGGGCCGACCGCGCCGTTGACCGTCAGCCCCGCCTCCCGCTCGACGGCGCGCACGGCGGCGTCGGTCGCCGAATCGAAAACGCCTGTCACCGCGACGGCGGGCAGGAAATCGTGGCGTTCGGCGGCGTCGCGCAGAAACTGCTGCAACAAAGCGACGTCCTCGCCCTGCATGCCGTAGGTCAGGGTTCTGCCGGGGTAAATTTCCGCCTGCGCCGCGCCCAAATCGGCCGACAGGGCGGCGCGGGTCTCGGCATACGCCTGCACGATGCGGTTCCAGGTCGCGCGGTCAACGCCGCCGGTGACAGGCAAGCCGAACGCCGCCTGAAACGCCCGCACCCCCGCCGCCATGTTCGCGTCGAAAACCCCGTCGAGCCGCACCTGCGGGATGCGCTCGTCAAAATAAGAGAGGACGGCGAGGAAATATTGCAGGTCGCGCACCGCCTCGCCCTGCGCGCCCTCGGTCAGCTCGCGGGGGTATTGCAGCGCCGCCTCGTCGAGGGTGAGCCCCTCGGAATAGAGCTCGGACAGCCGCTTGACGCTGTTGTAAACGCTCTTGATGCGATACCAGGTCGCCTTGTCGACGACGCCGTCGGCGGGCAGATAAAAAATCTGCTGAAACCGGCGGACGGCGGCCTCGGTCGCGACGCCGAAGAACCCGTCGGCCGTCACCTTGGGCAGCGCCGGGTAATTGTCGGAAATGCGGCGCAGCTCCCGCTGCAAAATGCGCACCTCGTCGCCCGCGCTGCCGAGCCGCACGGGCAGGCCGGGATAGGAGCGCGCGACGCCCTGCACCGGCGCGTTGAAGACGAGGTCGACGTCGGCGCCGTAATAATGCCGCAAAATTTCGAGCGCGACCCGCCCCCGGTTCGCCAGGTCGACCGAGCCCCACTGCGACAGCCCGTCGCAGGTCGAGGTCGTGCCGTTGCAATAGGCGGCAAACAGCGGCAAAATCGAGCCCTGCCGCACGATGTAATCGTTAAACAATTCGTCGGCGGCGCGGGCGATCGGCTCGAAATAATCGCGGCCAAAGATGAAGCGCTGGTCGAACTGCGTGTCGTTTGTGATGTCAAAGGCGTAGCCCCGGCTGGGGTAAAATTCCGTGTAGACCCGGTTGAGAACGTAGCTGACCTGCGCGAGGATATTCGCGCGGATGGCGGCGTCCGGCCAGGTCGGGTAGATCTCGCTCGAGGCGACGTTTTTGACGTAATCGAGGAAGGGCACCGTCACGTTTTCCGCCGGAGCGTCGGGCGCGCCGAGGTGCACCGTGATCGTCTCGGGAATATACGGCCGGTCGTAAAACTGCGGCATCGTCAGCCCCGCTCCCCGAAGGGCAAAAAGTGGACCGGCTGCACCGATTGAACGCCCGCGAAGATCGTGACGTGGCGGGACTGCGCCGCGCGGAAATCCGGGTGGGTCACCCGCAGCTCGTAAACCGCGCAGGGCGCCGCTTCGCCGGGCGGCGTTTCGGCGGGGCGGGCGGGCGCCGGCAGCGAAATGTCCGCGGCGACGCCGCTCTCGTCGGTTTCGGCGCGGGCAAAGAGGTGCGCCCCGTCGGCGAAGACCTTGCGCACCGTGACCTCGGCGCGGGCGACGGGAAGCGCTTCCCGCCCGGCGGTCGCCTGCACCCGCAGCGAGCCGGACGCCGGGTTTTCGGCGACGAAGGTCTCGTAACGCTCGGGCGGGTCGGGCGTTTCCGCGCAGAAATCCGGCGGCGTCTCCGGTTCTGTTCTCGGCTCCGCCCCCGCTTCCTCCTCCGGCCAAACCGGTTCCCGTGTCGGCGCGGGCGCGGGTGCTGATTGCGGGAAGCGGCTGCGCGCCGCCATCCGGCGCAGCTCTGCCGCGTACCGTTCTATTTTCGCTGTGAAATCCGTTTGCTGCATGGTTTGCCTTCCCCCATTCGGTTGTTCTGGTTTCAGTATATTGCGCCGCGCGGCGATTCGTGCCGAAAAAAACGCAAAAAAACCGGCTTTCGCAGGTTGCACACCCGCAAAAGCCGGCGACCGGACGGGAAAACGGCGCGTCAGACCTCGGCGACGACCTCGATCTCGACGAGGGCGTCCTTCGGCAGCGCCGCCGCCGCGACGCAGGAACGCGCCGGGCGGCCGGGGAAGTACGACCCGTAGACCTCGTTAAAAGCGGCAAAATCCGCCATGTTTTTGAGAAAACAGGTGGTCTTGACGACGCGCGAGGGGTCGGTGCCCGCCGCCGCCAGCACCGCCGCCAGATTCTCGCAGACCTGCCGGGTCTGGGCAGCGATATCGGTCGCTTCGATGGCGCCGGTCGCGGGGCAGATGGCGATTTGTCCCGAGGTGAAGAGCAGCGAGCCGCAGCGCACCGCCTGCGAATAGGGGCCGATCGCCGCGGGGGCGTTGTCGGTGTGAATGATTTCGGTCATGTCGGTTTCCTCCCTGTTGGTTTAAAAATCGCGGATACAGAAGCCCGCGTCGGTCAGCGCGCGGCGGATGGCCTCGATGTGCTCGTAATTGCGGGTCTCGAGCACGACCCGCAGGAAACAACCGTTGATGTCGGTGCCCTCGGACGCGCGTTCGTGGTGGATGGAGATGACGTTGCCGCCCGCCCCGGCGATGAGCTGGGAGACGCGTTGCAGCTGGCCTGGCTTGTCGAGCAGCTCGATCGTCAGCGCGCAGGTGCGGCCGGATTTCAGCAGACCGCGCTTGATGACGCGGGACAGGATCGTCACGTCGATATTGCCGCCCGAAAGCAGGCCGCAGACCCGCTTGCCCGCCAGATCCAGCTTGCCGAACATCGCGGCGGCGACCGAAACGGCGCCCGCGCCCTCGGTGATGAGCTTCTGGCGCTCGATGAGCGCCAAAATCGCGGCGGCGATCTCGTCCTCGGTGACGGTGACGACGCCGTCGACGTAGGACTGACAAAGGGCGAAGGTCAAATCGCCCGGCTCCTTGACGGCGATGCCGTCGGCGATGGTCGAGACGCTGTCGAGCCGGCGAATCTCCCCGGCCTCGAGGGCGTTGCGCATCCCCGGCGCGCCGGCAGCCTGCACGCCGTAGACCTGCACGGCGGGGTTGAGCGCCTTGACGGCGTAGGCGACGCCGGCGATCAGTCCGCCGCCGCCGACCGGGACGAGGATCACGTCGACGTCGGGCAGCTGTTCGAGGATTTCAAGTCCGATCGTGCCCTGCCCGGCGATCACGTCGGGGTCGTTGAAGGGGTGGATAAAGGTCAGCCCCCGCTCGGCCTGCAAGCGCAGCGCTTCGCGATAGGCGTCGTCATACACGCCCTCGACGAGGCAAATTTCCGCGCCGTAGCTGCGGGTCGCCTCGACCTTGGAGATCGGCGCGCCGTCGGGCAGGCAGATGAGCGCCGGAATGCCGTTTTTCGCGGCGGCGAGGGCGACGCCCTGCGCGTGGTTGCCCGCCGAGCAGGCGATGACGCCCTTGGCCTTCTCGGCGTCGGACAGGCGGGAAATTTTATAGGCGGCGCCCCGCACCTTGAAGGAGCCGGTCACCTGCAAATTTTCGGTTTTCAAATACAGCGCCGTCCCCGGGCAGAGCTGGGGCGCGGCGATCAAGTCCGTCCGCCGGATGAGCGGTTTGAGCGCGACGGAGGCATGGTAAATTTTGTCAAGTGTCATGGATGTTCTCTCCCGACCCGCGCCGGGCGGCGGGTCACAGTGCGGCGCCGTTTAAGTTCCAGTCGACCGGCGGCAGACCCGCCTGCGCTAAAATCTCGTTGGCTTTGGAAAAATGGCGGCAGCCCAGAAATCCCGCGTAGGCGGAAAGGGGACTGGGGTGGGTGGTGATGAGCTTATGGTGCAGCGGGTTGCGGATGATCTCGGCCTTGCGGCGGGCGTTCGCGCCCCAGAGCAGGAAAACGACCGGCGTCTGCTTGCGGTCGAGCTCCGAAATCACCCGGTCGGTGAAGGTCTCCCAGCCGCGGCCGCTGTGGCTGTTGGGCTGTCCCTGCCGCACGGTCAGCACCGTGTTGAGCAGCAGCACCCCCTGCCGCGCCCAAGGCGTCAGCGTGCCGTTTTCGGGGGGCGGGAAGCCGAGGTCGTCCTGCAATTCGCGAAAGATGTTGCAAAGCGAGGGCGGCGGCGCGACGCCGGGCTGCACCGAAAAGCAAAGCCCGTGCGCCTGCCCGGGCCCGTGGTAAGGGTCCTGCCCGAGCAGCACGACCTTGACGTCACAGAAGGCGGTGTAGCGCAGGGCGTTAAAAATGTCCCCCATCGCGGGGTAGACCGGCCCGGCGGCGTATTCCCGCTTCAAAAATTCGCGCAGCTCCAGATAATACGGTTTTCGAAATTCGTCGGCGAGAATGTCGTCCCAATCGTTGCCGAGATGCACCATGGCGGCTTTCCTCCCGTGCAGGAATGCTTTATGCGGTTAATTCTGCTGCACGTCGTGCTCGTGGCAGCAGGCGCAGTCGCCGTTGCAGAATTCCGCGGGGTCGTAGGCGATGCCGTTTTTATCGTAATAATCCTTGACCGCCGCGCGCACCGCTTCCTCGGCGAGCACCGAGCAGTGCAGCTTGTGGGCGGGCAGACCGCCGAGCGCCTCGACGACCGCCTTGTTGGAGAGGGCGAGCGCCTCGCTGACCGGCTTGCCTTTGATCATCTCGGTCGCCATCGAGGAGGAGGCGATCGCGCTGCCGCAGCCGAAGGTGTTGAATTTCACGTCGACGATGATGCCGTCGCGAATTTTCAGGTACATCTTCATGATGTCGCCGCATTTTGCGTTGCCGACCTCGCCGATGCCGTCGGCGTCGTCCAACTTGCCGACGTTGCGGGGATGCTGGAAATGATCCATCACGGTTTCGGAATATAACATAATGCAGAACTCCCTTTCTTAAATGCGGTGGGGCTGACGTCCGGTTTCGAGCGCTTCCCAGACGGGGGAAATCTCGCGCAGGTAAGAGACGATGCCCGGCACGGTTTCGAGAATATAATCGACCTCGTCCATCGTGTTGGCGGCGCCGAAGGACAGCCGCAGCGACCCGTGGGCGACCTCGTGCGGCAGGCCGAGGGCGAGCAGCACGTGGCTCGGGTCGAGGGAGCCCGACGTGCAGGCCGAGCCGGACGAGGCGGCGATGCCCTTCGCGTCGAGCAGCAGCAGGAGCGACTCGCCCTCGATGCCCTCGAAGCAGAAGTTGACGATGCCCGGCGCGCGGCGGACGGGGTCGCCGTTCAGGCGGGAATGGGGAATGGCGGAAAGGCCGGAGATCAGCCGGTCGCGCATCTGCGTCCAGCGGGCGGTGTTCTCCGGCAGGCTGTCGCAGGCCTCGCGCAGCGCCGCCGCCATGCCCAAAATCGCCGGCAGATTTTCGGTGCCGGGGCGGCGGGAACGCTCTTGTGCGCCGCCGTAGATCACGTTGGACAGCGGGGTGCCCGCCTTCGCGTAGAGCACGCCGACCCCCTTCGGCCCGTGGAATTTATGCGCCGCGAGGGAGAGCAGGTCGACGTTGTCCGCGGCGACGTCGACCGGCAGATGGCCGACGGCCTGCACCGCGTCGGTGTGGAACGGGACACCCTTTTCGCGGCAGACCGCGCCGATCTCGCGGATCGGCTGCACCGTCCCGATCTCGTTGTTGACGTACATCACGCTGACAAGCGCGGTGTCCTCCCGGATCGCCGCCGCGACCTGCTCCGGCGTGACGACGCCGGTCTCGTGCACGTCGAGCAGCGTGACGGAATAGCCCTCTTTTTCGAGGGCTTCGAGCGCGTGGAGCACCGCGTGGTGCTCGAAGGTCGTCGAGATTAAGTGCCGCTTGCCCTTGCGCGCACCGGCGCGCGCAAGGCTGAAGAGCGCCTGCGTGTCGGCCTCGCTCCCGCCGGAGGTGAAATAAATTTCCCGCGGCGAGGCGCCGATGCAGGACGCGATCTGTGCGCGCGCCGCTTCGAGCTGCTCGCGCGCTTTCTGGCCGGGGGTGTGGAGGCTCGAGGCGTTCGCCCACGCCTGTTCCATCCCGGCGCACAACGCTTCTTTTGCGGCGGCTGACATCTGGGTCGTCGCCGCGTTGTCGGCATATACAAACATCCGAATGGCCTCCTTTGGCACATGGCGTTTTTGAATTCCTATTTATTTCATAGGAATTATACCACAAGCGCCCTTCCCTGTCAAGACCGAAAGACGCCTTTCTTTACGCCTTTGTTTGGGTTGCCCGCAAACGGCGGATTTATGCGCGCGAGCCCGTCGGCACCCCGGCGAGCAGGTCGCGCAGCGTGATGCCCGAAAGATAGTGTTCGATCATGCGGTCGAGCTCCTGCCACATCGGCTGGGTCGCCGCGCAGGCGTCGACCCGGTCGCAGCTGTCGCCGTCGCAGGAGATGCAGGCGACCGGCGCCGTCGTCCCCTCGGTCAGGCGGATGATCTCGTAGACCGTGATCGCCTCCGCCGGGCGGGCGAGCCGATAGCCGCCGTCCTTGCCGCGCGCGCTCTCCACAAGGCCGCCCCGGTGCAGCTGGGAGACGATGGATTCGAGGTATTTCAGCGAGACGCCCTGCCGCTCGGCCACGGCCTTCAGCGAAACGTAGGCCGCGCCGTCGCTCTGGGCGAGGTCGAGCATCACGCGCAGCGCGTAACGCCCGCGGGTGGAAACCATCATGTCGCTTGCCTCCTTGCAAAATTCAGGGGCGCCGCACGAGCACGCCGCCGCCGAGGACGACGTCGCCGTCGTAAAGCACCGCCGCCTGCCCCGGTGTGACGGCGCGCTGCGGTTCGTCGAATTCGAGGTGTACCGCGTCGGGCGCGGTGGGGGTGACGGTCGCCCACTGCTCCGCCTGCCGATAGCGCAGACGGGCGCGGCAGCGGATCGGCGCAGTCGGCGCCTCGCCCGAGATCCAATGAAATTCCGCCGCGTCGGCGTCCCGGCGGTAAAGCGCCGATTCCGCGCCGAGCACCACGGTGTTGTCGTCCGGGCGCAGCGCGCAGACGTACATCGCCTGCGGCAAAGACAGCCCCAGCCCGCGGTGCTGGCCGACGGTGTAGCGGATGATGCCGCGATGCCGCCCGAGGACGTTGCCGTCGACGTCGACGAAATCGCCGGGCGGGTAGCTGCGGCCGGTGTAGCCCTCGATAAAATCGGCGTAACGGCCGTTCGGGACGAAGCAGATGTCCTGACTGTCGTGCTTTTTCGCGTTGGAAAAGCCCTGCTGTTCGGCGAGTGCGCGCACCTGCGCCTTATGGTAGTCGCCCAGCGGAAAGCGGGTGTGCGCCAGCTGCTCCTGCGTCATGGCGTAGAGCACATAGCTTTGATCCTTCGTCAGATCGACCGCCTTTTTGAGCAGATACCGCCCCGTCGCCCCGTCGCGCTCGATGCGGGCGTAATGCCCGGTCACGACGCAGTCGCAGCCGAGCTCCTTCGCGCGCTGATACAGCTTGTCAAATTTCAAAAACCGGTTGCAGTCGATGCAGGGGTTGGGGGTCGCGCCGCGCTCGTAGGCGGCGACGAAGCGATCCATGACCTTCTCGCGGAAGCGGTCGGAAAAATTGAACACATAGTGCGGAATGCCGATGGCGTAGGCGACGCTGCGGGCGTCCTCCACGTCGTCGAGGGAACAGCAGGTGTGCGCCCGCGATACGCCGATGTCGCCGTTGTCAAACAGCTTCATCGTCACGCCGATGCAGTCGTCCCCCCGCTGCTTTGTCAGAAAGGCGGCGACGCCGGAATCCACGCCGCCGCTCATGGCGATCAGAGCCTTCATCGCTTCCCCTCCCGTCGGTTTTCCGCGCGGCAAAAAACCGGCGCCGCGCATACCGCGCAGGCCGGTCAAAGACCGTCGGACAACGCGCCCCGCGCGTTTTTCCGCCTTTTAGTGTAGCAGATTCCCCCGCCTTTGTCAAGCGCCCGCATCGACGGCGAGGAGCTCGTCGTAGGTCGTTTTTAAGACCTTGCGCAGAAAGATGAGCTCGTCCGGGTAACAATGGCGCTGGCCGACCTCGATCTTGGCGATCGCGCTGCGCGTCAGGTCGCAGCCCTCCGTTTGCAGCCGCGCGGAAAGCATCTCCTGCGTCAGCCGCGCTTCCTCCCGCAGCCGCCGGATATTGGCGCCGATTTGTTTTTCGATTGGTCGGTTCATAGACAAGACCCTTCTGCCACACGGCGAAAGTGCTTGACTTTATTATATAATTATGGTATGCTGTTTTTGCACTTGTATGGGTGCAAAAATGTCGAAGAAAATGAATTTTCATTTTCTACTACTGCTTCTTTCACACGGAAGCGAATTTCAAAACAAGAACCTCCGCCAAAAACGGAGGTTCTTCTTATTTTACAATGCGGGTCAGACGAGGTTTGTGTAGCCCATCAGGTATTCGTCGACCTCTTTGGCGGCGGCGCGGCCTTCGGCGATCGCCCAGACGACGAGGGACTGGCCGCGGCGGGCGTCCCCGGCGGCGAAGAGCTTCGGCACGCCGGTCGCGTATTTGCCCTCGCCGGTTTGCAGGTTGCTGCGGCCGTCGGTCGGGACGCCGAAGGCCTGCGCGACGTAGGGTTCGGGGCCGAGGAACCCGGCGGCGATGAGCAGCAGGTCGGCGGGCAGCTCTTGCTCGGTGCCGGCGACCTCGCGCATGACCGAGCGGCCGGTCTCGTCCCGCGAGAAGGCGACCTGCACGGTTTTCACGCCGGTCAGCGCGCCCGACGCGTCGCGCAGGAGCTCCTTGACCGTCGTCTCGTAGACGCGGGGGTCCGCGCCGAAGCAGGCGATGGCCTCCTGCTGGCCGTAATCGGTTTTGCAGACGCGCGGCCACTGCGGCCACGGGTTGTTTTCCGCCCGCGCATCGGGCAGGCGGGGCATCATTTCGATCTGGACGACGCTCTCGCAGCCGTGGCGAATGCAGGTGCCGACGCAGTCGTTGCCGGTGTCGCCCCCGCCGACGATCACGACGCGCTTGCCCTTTGCCGACGGATAATCGCCGACCGGGTGCCCGTCGACCAGCGCGCGGGTCGTCGCGGCGAGGAAATCGACCGCAAAATACACGCCCGCGCCCTCTCTGCCGGGGATTTTCAGGTCGCGGGGCTGCTTCGCGCCGCAGCAGAGCACGACGGCGTCGTAGGCTGCGAGGAGTTCCGCGGCGCTGACCGTTCTGCCGACGTCGCAGTTCAGCTCAAACCGCACGCCTTCGGCGCGCATCAGCTCGACGCGGCGGTCGACGATCTCCTTTTCGAGCTTCATGTTCGGAATGCCGTACATCAGCAGGCCGCCGGGGCGGTCGTCCCGCTCGTAGACCGTGACGTTGTGGCCGCGCAGATTCAGCCGATCGGCGACGGCGAGCCCGGCGGGACCCGAGCCGATCACCGCGATTTTTTTGTCGGTGACGACCGGCTTTTTGCGGGGCTGCATCAGGCCGTGCGCAAAGCCGTATTCGATAATGCTGTACTCGTTTTCGCGGACGCTGACGGGGTCGCCGTAGAGCCCGCAGGTGCAGGCGGCCTCACAGAGCGCCGGGCAGACCCGGCTTGTGAACTCGGGGAAGCTGCTCGTTTTCGTCAGGCGGGAGAGGGCGTGCTCCATGTTGCCGCGATAGACCTCGTCGTTCCATTCGGGGATGAGGTTGTGCAGCGGGCAGCCCGAGACCATTCCGCCGAGCTTCATGGCGGACTGGCAGAAGGGCACGCCGCAGGCCATGCAGCGCCCGCCCTGCCGCGCCCGTTCCTCGGCGGGGAGCTCGGTGTGAAATTCGCGGAAATGGCGCACCCGCTCGCGCGGGTCTTCGGCCGCCTGATTCCGGCGTGCGTCCTCCAAAAAACCGGTTGGTTTTCCCATCGTTCTGCCTCCTATTTCGTCAATGCGTAAAAGGCTTCGAGCTCGGCTTCGTCGCGGCTGAGACCCTTTTCCTCGAGCTGGCTGATCGACGCCAGCATCCGGTGGTAATCGTTGGGGATGATCTTCTTGAAGAAGGGCAGCGTCTGCGCGAAGGAATCGAGGATCTCCCGCCCGGCCTGCGAGCCGGTCTCGACGACGTGCGCCTCGATGAGCGCCCGCAGCTCGTTGATATCGTGCTTTTCGGTGACGCCGGTCATGCGCACCATTTCCTTGTTGAGCCGCAGATAGAGGTCGTGGCCGCGGTCGAGCACGTAGGCGACGCCGCCCGACATGCCGGCGGCGAAGTTCTTGCCGGTGCGCCCGAGCACGACGACCCTGCCGCCCGTCATGTATTCGCAGCCGTGGTCGCCAACGCCCTCGACGACCGCGCTGGCGCCGGAATTGCGTACGCAGAACCGCTCGCCCGCGACGCCGGCGATAAAGGCGCTGCCGCCCGTCGCCCCGTAGAGCGCGACGTTGCCGATCAGGATATTTTCATCGGCGCGAAAACGGCTCGCGCGCGGCGGGAAGACGACGAGCTTGCCGCCCGAAAGCCCCTTGCCGAAATAATCGTTCGAGTCGCCCTCGAGCCGCAGGGTCAGCCCCTTCGGCAGGAAGGCGCCGAAGCTCTGTCCGCCGCCGCCGGTGCAGTTGACGGTATAGGTGTCGTCCGGCAGGGTGCTGCCGAAGCGGCGGGTGATCTCGGAGCCGAGGATCGTCCCGAGCGTCCGGGTGGTGCTCGAAACGGTCAGGGATTCGGTGTGGGGCGCGCCCTTTTTGAAGCTCGGCGCGAATTTTTTAAGCAGCACCGAGACGTCGAGCGTCTGCTCCAGCTGAAAATCATAGGCGTTCTCGGGGCAGAAATGGATCGCCTGCTCGGCCGATTCGGGGCGCGCGATGAGGCGCGAAAGGTCAAGGGAATCGGCGCGGTGGGTGATCGAATGGTCGTGTACGGCGATGAGGTCGGTGCGGCCGACCAGCTCGTTGACGGTGCGCACGCCGAGCTTCGCCATGATCTCGCGCAGCTCCTG
>CANQSG010000048.1 GCA_947626485.1 uncultured Clostridia bacterium
CCTTCTAGCACTCGACCGGCAGGTTGAGCTCCTCGAGCCGCGCCGTGTTGAAGGCAAAGCCGGTCAGCTGGCGGCTCGCCACCATCACCACGCAGAGCAGCCCGACAAACAGCAGCGAGACGCGCAGGCTGCCCCGCTGCTCCCGCTTTAGATCCCAGAAGCCGTCGGCGGGGTGGAACATCACGTAGCGCCCGTAGGCGAGCTTACCCCGGAAGGAGCGGGCGTCGACGACCGCCGGGCGGTATTTGCGCTTGAGGGCGACCCCGACGATCAGCAGGACGACGGCGGCGAGCAGCACCGGCACCGCCCACATGAAGTTGGCGGCGATCAGCTCGCGGCGGCGGTATTGAAACGCCTTGCTGTAATTCTCGCGGTCGCCCGCCTCGCGGAAGCACTCCATCGCGCGGCCGTATGCACCGCTGCGAAACGCCGCCTTGCCGAGCCCTTCATAGGCGATGTCCGAATTGCCGTTGAGCCGCAGCACGGTCTCCCACTGCTGCGCCTCCTGCTCGTATTCGTCCCGGAAATGATAGGCCACGGCGGCGTCGATGCTGCGGGCGTAGTCGGTCGGGGCGTAGGCGGTGACGGTGTTTTTGGCGGTGTCGAGCACCAAAAACAGCTCCCCGAGCCGCTCGAGGGCGGCGGGGTTTTTCAGCGCGCCGGACAGATCGCCGTAGGCGCCGAACACATAGAGCAGCATGCCGGTGTTGTCATAGGTAAAGACGCGGCCGCGGCTGGCGTCAAGCACGCTGAAAACGCCGTTTTCCCCCGCGCAGACGTCGACGATCCGCGAGGGGCCCGAAAACTGGCCGGTCACGGTGTATTCCCATTCGCCGATGGGGGTCTCGTGCCGCAGGATGTCGTTGCCGTTGGCGTTGAGCTTGCGGGTCGCCGTCTTGCCGTAGGCGCCCATATTGTATTCCTCATAGATCGAGGTGGTGGCGTAGACGAAGCCGTCGGCGTCGACGGTGAGGTTGTTGTATTCGGTCGGGACGAACTGCGCCATGCGGTCCTGCTGCGCCTCGGTCGAGATCATCCGCCAAAATAGGTCGGTCACCGTCACCTGCACCTTCGCCGCGCCCAGCGTCTGGATAAAGTTGCCGTCGCGGTCGAATTGCAGCAGCCCCATGTTGAAGTTTTTCGAAACGACGAAGAGCCGCCCCGCCCGGTCGGCAGCCACTTTGGCGGGCGCATAGAGAAAATCGGCGGGCAGGATGTCGGTCTCGGGGGCGCCGTAGCAAGCGAGATACCTGCCCTGCAAATCGGTGACGACGATGCGGCCGTTGCCGGTGTCCGCCGTCAGCACGCGGTCATCCTCGGTGACGAAAACCCCCTCGGGCGCGCGGAAGGAAAGCCGCCCGTCCGGCGCGTCGGTGCCGGAAAAGCTGCGCACCGCGTGAAAGGCGCTGTCGAGCACGACGATGCGGTTGTTGCCGGTGTCGGCGATGAAGATCTCGTCGCCCTTCACGCAGAGGTCGGCGGGGTTTTTCAGCGCCGTGCCGAGCGTGGACGCGTCGGCGACGCGAAAGAGGTCGTAGGCGCGCGGGGCGCTGACCGGTTCCTCGGTCTCCACCGAATAGCTGTAATCGTAAAACGGAACCTCCGCCGAGGCGCAGAGCGCGCCGACGGGCAGCAGGGCGAGAACCGCCGCCGCCATAACGAGCAGCCGTCGAACGTTCAATCCCGGTCCCCCCTTTATTCTTTGATACCCGACGTGCCCATGGTTTCGAGCACCCGGCTTTCCGAGGTGATAAACACCGCGATCGGGATAATCATGATCAGCAGCGCGACCGCGCAGCTCACGCCGGTGCGGGCGATGCCGCCCTGCAGCACCTGGCTGAGGGCGGAGGGCAGCGTTTTGAGCTCCTCGCTGAAGATAAAGGTGCCGCCCGTCATGTTCCAGGTCGACTGGAAGGAAAAGATAATCAGCGTCTGCCAGGCGGGGCGGACGATCGGCATGACGATGCGCCAAAAGATGCGCCATTCGCCGGCGCCGTCCAGCTTGGCGGATTCGATCAGGCTGTCGTGGACGCTGCCCATGAACTGCTTCATCAGAAACAGCCCGATCGGCGTGGCGAAGGCGGGGATCATCAGGGCGAGGTAGGTGTCGATCCAGTGCAGCCGCGCCATGATGAGGTAGTTGGGGATGGCCGTCACCGCGCCCGAGAACATCAGGGCGAGCTCGACGCTTTTATACAGCACCCGCGAGCCGGGGAATTTGCGCTTTTCGAGCATGTACGCCGCCATCGAGCAGATGATCACGTTGCCGGCGGTGGCGACCGCCGCTAAGATCACCGTGTTGAAGAGATAGCGGGTAAAGGGCACCCACGAGGTCGACATCAGCAAAAACAGGTCGCTGAAATTGTCGAGCGTGGGGCGGCGCACAAAGAAGCGCGGCGGGAAGACAAACAGCTCGTCGAGCGGCTTGAAGGCGCTGCTGACCGCGTAGATCATCGGCAGCAGCATGAAGGCGCCCATCAGCGCCAGAAACAGAAAATTGACGGTGTTCCCCGCCCGCGAGCGGCCGTGCAGACGGCTGTTGTGCCGCGCGGCGCGGGAAGCGGATTTCGTTGCCATCGGGATCCTCCTTTCTCATTTCGCTGCGGCGGGGGTCATGTGCCGATCTTGCGCAGCAGCTTCTGGATGACCTGGTTGCAGCCGATCATCATAAAGAACAGGAGCGTCGCGATGGCGCAGGCGTATCCCATTTCAAACCGGATGTTGCCGTAGTCGTTCAGGTGGTTGATCATCGTGTGCGCCGCGTAGTCGGTGGAGGGGAAGCCGCAGAGCGCCGACGTGACGTCGCCGGCGGAGAAGGAGGCGGTGATCGACATCACCGCGCCGAAAAGCAGCTGGGGGCGCATGGTCGGCAGGGTGATGTACCACAGCTCCTGCCAGCGGTTTTTCACGCCCTCGACATACCCCGCCTCGTACATGGCGCGGTCGACCGTCTGCAAGCCGGCGACAAACGCCAGGAACCCGGAGCCGAGGCTCATCCAGAGCATGACGAGGATGACGACCGTCAGCATATATTTCGGGTCGGTCAGCCATTGAATGGGCTCGAAGATAAAGCCGAGATTCAGCAAAAAGGCGTTGATATACCCGTAGGCGTCGCCCGAAAAGAGGATCGACCAGACCATGTAGACGTTGCCCGAAATCGAGGGCGCGTAAAAGACGACGACCATGATCGCCCGCAGGGTGGGGCTCAATTCGTTGATAAACCAGGCGAACAGGAAGGAGACGAGATACCCGATCGGCCCGGTGATGACGGCGATGAGCAGCGTATTTTTGACCGAAAGGAGAAAGACGTCGTCGTTCAAAAAGAGGTTGAAATAATTTTGCAGGCCGACGAAAGAGGGAAATTCGAGGATGTTATAGTACGTAAAGCTGAGCAGGATCGAGGTGAGCACCGGCAGGACGGTGAAGACGAAGAAAATCAGGAAAAAGGGCGCGATAAAGAGGTAGGCGTCGACGTTGCGCGCGATCTCGCGACGCAGGCGGTGCGGCCGCTTGGCGACGGGCGTTTTCTGTTTCATGATGCGGCTCCCTCCTGCTGTGTCTCATACGGCAGGCCGAATTCCTTGCGCTTGCCGATGATCTCCTGATTGATGGTGTAGACGTAATCCGTCAGGGTGTCCTTGGGGTCCTCCCAGTAATAGGTGACGCGGCGGAAGGCGTTGTCGAGATGGCGGGAGGTGAAGTAGCCGCCGGGCACCTCGGGCACGCCCTGTGCGAAGGCGCGCTGCGCCTCGATCGTCGCGAGCTCCTTGACGCTCCAGGCGAGCTGCGAGAAGGCCTCGCGGTTGGCGGTCGCGTACCGGGCGGAGGCGCCGAGCAGGCTTTCCATCTCGGAGCCGAAGCGGGTCTGCGTCTCGGCGGACGTCCACCAGTCGAGCACCTCCCAGGCGAGCTCCTTCTGCTGGCAGGAATTGAAAAGCATGCAGGCCGTGCCGGAGGAGGCGACCGCGCGGTTGATCGTGCCGTCCGCCTGCCGGGTGCCGGGCACCGTCGTAAAGCCCCACAGCCCCTTGATCTCGGGCGCCGAGACCATCAGGTTGTTGTAAACGCTCAGGTCGGCGATGCCGATGGGCGTTTCCCCGAGCCGGAAGCGGTTGACGAAATCGTAACTCAGCGGAAATTCATAATTGATGTAATAATTCGTCCATTCCTTAAAGGCCGCGGCGGCGATGTCGGAATCGAGGTCGCAGGCCATCCCGTCGTCGCGGTAAATTTGGCCGCCGTGCTGGAACAGGAACATGTAATAAGAGCCGGTGCCCGCGCCGGGCGCCGTGGCGGTCGAGACGGGGAGAGTGAAGGTCATGCTGTTCTGCGCCAGCGTCGAGACCATGTTGATGACGTCGTCCCAGGTCTCGGGAATGGACAGGCCGAGATCGGAAAGGACGTCCTTGCGGTAAAAGAGCACCGGGAAGGTGCGGGTCACCGGCAGCGCGTAGACGCCGCCGGCATAGCGATAGGGGGTGATCGCGTCCTCGTAAAAACGGGAGACGACCGAATCGAAGCCGTCAAACTGCGTCAGATCGGCGACCGCGCCGCGCAGCGCATAATTGACCGGGGTGCTGTCCCCCGTGCTCAGCACGACGTCGGGTCCCATGCCCGCGACGGTGGCGGAGAGCATGGCGGCCTCCTGCACCAGCTCGATCTTCGTCCGAATGCCGGTGCGGGGCGTAAAGGTGTCGTCGAGGATGCCCTTGATGATCTGCGCCTGATCGCGTCCGTTGGTGATCCAGATGCGCAGCGGGGTCTCGTTGCGGTAGTTGTCCACCGCGGTGGTGTCGGCGACCAAATTGTAATCCTCCACGAAGGAGTAGAAAAACATCTGCGCCTCGTGCAGCATCGAGCGCAGGAAGCCGGCGTCGGCCTTGGGGAGCGCGGCGGCGGCGGGTTGGATGCGCAGCGAATCGACCTCGAGCGGCTGGGAGGAGATGTTCATGATCCAGGTGCCGAGCGCGCCGAGGTTGGTTTTAAAGGCCGAAAAGCCCTTGGCGATGCGGGCGGGTTTTTTGTTGAAGCTCGCGCACTGGCGGGCGAGGGTCTCGACCGACGCGACGTTGGCGCCGCGCGAGCCGGTGATGGCCTCCACCGAATCGCAGAGCGCTTCGAGCGCCTCGGCCTGCGCGCCGAGCGAAGAGACGTCGTCGGCGATCAGATCTTCGAAATGATAGTCGCGGTTGGCGTCGGGGCTCGTGCCGGTAATCATCAAGATCCGGCGGTAAATGCGGTTGAGCTCGGTCAGAATGTTCTGCGCGCGGCGCGCCACGTCGCCCATCTCGCCGAGGCTGACCTCGAGGGTGATCGTGTGGCTGCCGGGCTCGAGCCAGAATTCATAGGGCTGCGCCTCGTCGCCGAGCAGCGTATAGCGCCACTTCCCGCCGTAGGGGAATTCGACGGCGTCGAGCTCGGCGCAGGGCACTTCCCCGTCGAGATACACCCGGCGCACCGAGGTCAGGCCGCGCTGGATATTCTGCCGCCATTTGAGGGCGACGGCGTAACGCCCCGCCTGCTCGACGGTAAAGCTCCAGCTGACAAACTGCCCCGGCTGGGAAAAGCTCTCCCCGCCGATGATGTTCAGCCGAATTTTCGAGGGGCTGCTCGGCTCGGTCGCGGGAGAGGAGCGGTCGGTCATGGGGGCGAGGGTCTGGTCGGATTTTACGTCGGCGTTTTCGCCCTGCAACACGATGGGCTCGACGTCCGGAACGGCGGTCTGTCCTGCCGCCTCCTGCTGCGCGCGCAGCGTCGCGTAGTCCGGCAGGGCGGCGGGCGGCGAAAGGGTCAGCTGCCCGAGGACGAGCGGCTCGCGGTCGGCGACAAACCGCAGGGTGTTCTCCCCCTGCGCAAAATAGAAGGTCAGCGGTTCGGTGTAATAGCCCATGGCGTCGCGCAGCGCGCGGTGCTGCCAGCCCTCCGCCTCGGTCTGCACCGGGCGGATGTCGTTGTCGCCGGTGTCCTGCCGGATCGGGGTGCTGTTGACCCAGCGGCGTTTAAAGACGAGCGCGGCGGCCTCGGCAAAGGGGAGCTCCCCGTTGACCCACAGGGTGCGCTCCGCCGCCGTGTGGCGCCCGGCGGGCAGGCAGAAATCGGCCGTGACGGTGTAGCGTCCCGCCGCGGGAACGGAAAAGCGGAACTCGACAAAGCCGCCCTCCTCGGTGCGCACCGACGGCTTCCCGTAGCCGAGATAATCGGGCAGCACCTCGCTGTCCGCGGCGTCGGAAATCGCGTCGGTCGTCAGAACGACGGACTGCGTCGGCAGCGGACTGTCGGCGTGCGCCGCGAGATAATCGGCGTAATCGGGGGCGTCACTGACGCTCAGCAGGTCGTCGGACGCAGCGGTTGGCGCTTCGTCGGCGGCGGCGCGCAGGGGGACGAGCCCGCCTGCGAGCAGCAGACCCGCGAGCGCGGCGCATATCAATTTGGAAAGGATGGAGCGCATTCGATCTCTGCCCTTCTTTCATCCGGCGTCCGCCGGCGGAGTGGGCGGACGGCGTCCGCCGCCCGGTTTGTCGCAGAAAATCCGCCTCCGGCCGAATCGGATCGACCCGACCGAAGGCGAGGAATCGCGGAAAGGGCGCGCCCTGCGGGGAAAAAGCGGAGTTGCAGGGCGCGAAGGAGGCAAATGTGAGCCTTGCGTGCCGGTTAGCCGTTCAGGCGCTTTTTGGCGCAGACGAGCAGCGCGGCGGCGCTGACAAGCAGGGTCAGCATCGCGATCGGCAGGCCGGCGCTCTCGCCGTTCGAGGGCAGCGTGTCGCCCGCTTCGGTCTCGGAGCCGGTCGTCTCGCCGTCGCCGGAGCCGGAGCCGGAGCCGTTCGCGGCGTTGTAGGCGGCGACAAGGGCGTCGGCGCCCGGAATCAGGGCTTTCTGCTCGTCGGTCAGGGCGCTGTAAGCGGCGTAAAGCTCGTTCACGGTCGCCTTGTCGGCGTCGGCGGACAGGGCGGCGACGGCCTTCGCGACCGCCAGCACGTCCTCGCGCGCGTCGCCCATGATTTGAGTCCAGCCCTCCGCCAGCTCGCGGGCGTCGAGCAGATCCTGCCGGTTAGAAACCTCCTGCTTTTTCGAGCTGCTCAGCTCGTTGTACTTTGCATAGAGGTCTTCGATCGTCTCGAGGTCGAGCAGGGTCAGGTCGTCGTAGGCGGGGAGCCGGTCGGCGATCTCCTGCGCGAGCAGCGCGGCGGGATCGTCGGGATCCTCCGGCTTTTCGCCGGTGCCGAAGGCGATGTCGTCGATCCAGAAGGTGACGGCGTCATACCATTCGCGGCCGAAGTTGATCGCGTTGACAAGGCAGCTTTCCTTGTCGCCGTAATACCAGCCTTTGTCGTCGCCCGAGCCGAGCTGATAGGCCAGGTCTTCGAACCAGACGGTGTAAACCGCGCCCTCGGTGCCGATGGCGATCGGATCGCCGAGCTCGTATTTATAGCTGTTGCCGTTGAGGCGGAATTCGATCGTCAGGCCGGCGGGAGCGCTTGCCTTCGCCCAGAAGGTCATGCAGGTCGCCTCGACCGGGACGGTGACGTTGTTGCGGGTGATCGTCATCCAGCCGCCATCGGTGGTGTCGATCTTGAGCGCTTTGCCGCTGCTCGAGTTGCCCGCTTCCGCGTCGAGCGAAAGGGTCGCTTCACAGGTGCCGCCGCTGTTGTTTTCCCAGGTCTTGTTCCAGGTCAGCGAGAGGTCGTCGGGATAGCCTTCGAAGTCGTCGAGCACGCTCGGATCCTCCGGGAAGGTGGGCTCCTGCGGCTCGGCGGGCGCTGTCGCCTCGTCGGGGGTGAGATAGTGGATGTTGTCGATATAAAGCACGTCTTTGGAGGGGTCGATCTGCATCTGGTTGATCGTGGCGACGTCGCCCTGTCCGTCAAACGACGCCCAGGGGAGCTTGACCTCGTTGACGCCTTCCTGCAGCGTGACGGTGGCGGCATATTTAGCATCATTATCCCAGTTATACTGCACTTCCACGCGCAGCGTCGCGCCGGCGCGCGGGCTCTTCACCCAGAGGCCGATGCCCGCCGCATCTGCCTGCGGGGTCAGGTTGTCGCGGGTGTATCTGCCGCCCCAGCTTGACTCGGTTCCGTCCATCTGCATCGACTTTCCGCTCTTGGCGTTGGCGGCGTCGGTGTTCAGCGTCGCGGTCACGCCGCCGGAATTATCCTGCCATTTTACCTGCAAGGCCGCGTCGTCGGCGTAGCCGTCAAAGCCGTCGATCAGATAGAGGTCGGGCTCTTCTTCGAGCTTCGCAAAAGCGATGCTGTCGATGTAGAGGGTAAAGGTGCCGCTCGATTCGATGATGAATTCCATGATACCGGCGGTGCGGAGGCTGTCGGTATTCTCGCCGAAGGGGATCGTCACCTGATTGACGCCCGGGTTGAGGCTCAGCGGGAAATTCTTGGTCTGCCAGTCGGACGGAACCACACGGAATTGCAGACCGCTCGCGCTCGAAATGTCATCCGAAGCGTAAATCCACATCGTGATGCCGTTGGCGTCGGCGGGCATTTCAAAGTTGGCTTTGTTGTTTTCTTCGCCCATTTTGAAATCCGTCCAGCCGGCAAATGCGACCTTCATCGATTTGCCGGATTCCGCCTGTTCGGAATTCAACGAGGTTTTGTCCGTGCTGCCCTTCCATGCGGCGTGCAGCGCGTCGTCGTCGGCGTAGCTGTCGAAATCGTCGATCGTGTAGCCCGGCTCTGCCGCGAAGCCGGAGATCAGGGTCAGGGACATCGCGCTAAGCAGCAGCGCGAGCGCGGTCAAAATGCTGAGTGTGCGTTTTAACATGATGCATTGTCCTTTCTTTTCGATTTTCGGAACGGCGGAAGCCGCGGCGCGTCAGGCGTCGGGGCCGTCCGTCGGGATTCCCTTCTTGCGCAGCAGGAAATACCAGACCGCCGCACCGGCGCCGCCTAATACGACCACGGCGCCGACCACGATGCCGGCGATCGCCCCGGCGCCAAGCCCGCCGGAGCCGTTGTCGTCCGCCTCGGCTGCGTCGGATTCGTCGGAGGAGACGTCGACGTCGGAGGCGTCAAGCGCGCTGTCGGTGCCCTCGCTGCCGGTGTCGGAGACGGTCTCCTCGCCGCTCGTCAGCTCGCTTGCGGTTTCGGAAACGGTGGCGCCCGGCGTGGGGGTCTGGGTCGTCGCGCCCGGGTTCTGGGTCGTTGTGCCCGGATTTTGCGTCGTGCCGGGGTTGGTCGTCGTGCCCGGCTTCGTCGTGGTGCCGGGGTTGGTCGTCGTGCCGCCGGAGGGCGCCGCCGGGGTGGAAGCGTCGGTATACATCACGTCGTCGAGGTAAACGACGGCGCCGTTGATGCCGGAATCCTTCTTGTTGATGGTGAACTGCCACTCGTTAATGAGGGTCGGGTCGGTCTCGCGCCCCGGATAGGTGCAGGTGCCGTAGGTCAGCTTCAGATCCGACCATTTCAGGTCGTAATACTTCCCGGTCGTGGTGAGGTCGACGGTGGTGCCCATCTTCCAGGTCTGGTTGTTGTAGAACAGGTTGAGCTCGATCACCATGTTCGGCACGCTCGACTTCGCCCAGAAGCGGAAGCCCGTGTCGGTCTCGGCGCCCGCCATATCGGGGTACATCATGCGCAGCGTGCCCCAGCGATCCTTGACCTTGCTTTCGTCATAGGTGATGTCGAGCCGCAGCGCCTTCGACCCGCTCGCACCGCCGCTTTTGCTCAGCGAGTAGTTTTCGATCTGGTCGCCGTAGCCCACGCAGTAGAGGGAGAGGTCGTCCGTCGAGGTGTAATCCTCAAAGGTCTCGGATCGCACCGTTTCCGCGAAGGCGGGCACCGCGGTCAGCAGCACCAGCGCGAGCGCCAGCAGAAGCCCCGGGATCGCCTTGCGGCATTTGCCTGTGGTTTTTTGTCTCATAATTTCGCTCCTTTCTGGATTGCAACCCGGCTTATTGGACGCCCGTCAGGGTGATGCCTTCCCAGCGATCGTCCATTTCCGCCTGGAATTTGCTGGAGTATTCCTGAATCGCGGAGCCCGGCGAGGTGCTGTTCTGCGCCAGGTGCTCGAAGACCGTCGCGAGGGAGGGGTCGCCCCACGTCGGGCAGAGCACGCCGGTCAGGTCAAGCCGCTGATAGCCGCCGAAGCCCAGCTTCATCAGGTATTCCATGGATTTGTCGTCCCGCACCCGGTCGAGGTACTGATCCTGCCAGACCTCGGCTTTGGTGAGCCCTTCGGGGTTGATCGAGAGCTCCTGATAGAGCTGGATCAACTCCGCGGCGCGGTCCTGATAGGTGACGGGGATGAAGTGATAGTACGCGATCTCGCCCTTCGCGGTGTACCAGTCGGAATCCTGCTTCGGCCCCTTCGGGACGGGGATCACGCCGAAGTCGTCCTTCATGGCGGCGTCCTCGAAGCTCGAGAGGTAGTCGATCGGGCCGTGGATCATGGCGTAAGAACCGTTGATAAAGTCGGTCGCCATCTGCGTCCACGCCGTGTTGGAGAGGGCGGGCTTGCAGATGCGGTCGGTCGTGCACCATTTATAAACGCGGTTGATCGCGTCGAGAACGGGGGCGTCCGTCCAGTTGAGCACCGGCTTGTTGTTGGCGTCGACCTTGCAGAAGGTCGCGTTGTTGGAGACCGCCAGCGCCTCGCAGAGGCCGAGCGTCGTGCTGGTGCCGATGCCGTAGACGTCGGGCGTGCCGTCGTTGTTGGTGTCCTTCGTCAGGCGGCGGCCGAGCTCCTCGGCTTTGTCCCACGTCCATTCGCCCTTATCGACGATGTCGTAGATGTCGATGCTCGCCTCCTTCATCATGCGCATGTTGACGAACCAGAGGTCTTTGAGCACCTCGACGCTGTTGCTGAATCCGATCTGCTTGCCGTCGAAGTTGAGGAATTTCGTGACGTTCTGATTGTAGATGGCGCCGTCCTTGAAGTCGATGCCGGTCTGGGTCATGGCGTCGTTGAGCACCGCGCAGACCCCGGCCTTGTAATAATCCGTGATGTAGTCGGGGTAGCCGATCATGACGTGCCCCATCGGCTTTTGCGCGAGGATTGTCGTGACCATGTTGGTGTTGTAGTACGAGCCGTTGATGCTTTCCTCTTTGATGACGACGTTGTACTTCTTGTTGAGCTCCTGCACGTAATCATAGTGCTTTTTCGCGCTGGGGCTCGCGTCGGGGGATTCGAGCCCCCACGGGTAGGCGAAGACGATCTCCTCGCCGTTGAAGTCCAGCGAGACGTCGCCGCCCGCCGGGGTCTTACCGCCGCCCCCGTCGCCGGACGAGCCGCAGCCCGCGAACGCCAGCGTCGCGGCGGCAAGCAGCGCGCCCACCTTCAAAATTTGCCTTTTCATGGATCTGCTCCTTTCTGTTGCTCGCTCTATGTCACACGGGATCACACCGAGATCGCGCAATCCGTGTTGGTGCCGTCGTTGGTCTGCAATTTGCCCTTCGTGCCGCCGTTTTTAAAGCGGTTGCCCTGAATGACGCAGTTCGTCATCCGGTCGCCGATGATGCCGTAGGAAGGGGCTTTGACGCTCGTCAGCGAATCGGTCGCCGCCTGAATGTCGTTGTCGGTGACGTTGATGCCGCTCGAGGCGTTGATCGAGATCTGGCTGTCGCCGTTCTGGCGGGAGCCGGGCGCCCAGCCGTTGCGGATAAAGAGGTTTTCGTGCAGCGTCATGTTGGAGGAGCCGCTGAAATAGACGCCGGGTTGGGCGTTGGAATCGAAGGTGTTGCCCGTCAGCGTCACCCGGCCGAAGCCGTCGAACCGGACGCCGCAGCCGTCGTTCCAGGCGACGCGGTTATAGTGGAAGCCCATGGCGGTGCCGCCCGAAATATAGGCGCCGTCGCCCTTGTTGCCGGCGAAGACGTTGTCGGAGATGAACTGATCCCAGCCGACGACCTTCAACCCGGTGCCGCAGCCCGTCACGGTGCAGCCGTTCACCCGGGCGACCGCGTGGAAGGAGATGTCGATCCCGACGCCGGTGCAGTTGAGCACCCGCACGTTTTCAATGTGGGGGTTGGTGCCCTTCACGCCCGCCATGCCCGGCGAGGCGATCCCCGCCAGCGACTTGCCGAGATTCTGCCCGTCGATGCAGACGTTGAGCAGATAGGGGTTGCCCGAGTCGCCGATGTCCTGCAAACTCACGACGCAGGTCACCGACGCGTCGCGCGGGACGAGCACCGTGCTGCCCCGGCTGTCCATGTTGTCGGGGTCCCAGGTGCGGTCGCAGTACAGGCAGACGTTGTTCTTCATGCGCACGGCGGCGAGCTTATAGGTGCCGGCGGGGAGGTAGACGTACCCGCCG
>CANQSG010000049.1 GCA_947626485.1 uncultured Clostridia bacterium
GAATCGTCGTTGCGGAAAACGATGTTGCAGCGGCCGCTTTCGTCGAATTCCAGCAGCGAGACGGCGGTGTTGTTGCTGAACGGGATCTCGTTGATGCGTTCGAGGGGGAGCTCCATGACGCGGCAGAACAGGTTGCGGATCAGGGTGCCGTGGGAGCAGAGGACGACGGTCTTGCCGGGGTTGGCGCGCAGCACCCGGTCGAGCAGACGCCCGGCGCGGTCGTAGACCTTTCGCATGGATTCGCCGCCGGGCGGGTCGAAGCGGTAGGGCTCATCGTTCCAGGTTCGCTCGACCTCGGGATAACGGCGGTAAATTTCGGCGTAGGGCAGCCCCTCGAGGATGCCGCCGTTGATCTCCCGCAGCTCGTCGTCGATTTGGATCGGCAGCCGCAGGGTGCGGTCGACGGCCTCGGCCGTCAGTCGGGCGCGCTGCAGCGGGCTCGAATAGATCGCGTCGAACGGGATCGTCGCAAAACGCGCCGCGAGACAGTCGAGCTGCTTTGCGCCGCAATCGGTGATCTCGCTGTCGATGATGCCCTGAAACCAATGCTTGACGTTGCCGATCGCCTGACAATGCCGCACTATGTAAATTCTTGTCAAAAAAATTCCTCCATCGCTCTTTGTTGCTTTCCCAGTATAACACAGCCCGGCCGCTTTTGCAAGGCGTCAGATCGCCGCGGCGGAAATTTCGCGAAAAAGCCGACTTTGCGGCGAAAAAAGCAACGGTTTCGCGTCTGCACGGCGCGGGAATTTGGCGAAAACTGCTCAAATTTTCGGCGGGCGGAAAAAATCCCGCCTTTCGTATTGACGCGGGTCGCAAGAAAGGACTATAATAAAAAGAAAATCCGGGGCTTCGGGAGGGAACCGAAATGAAAAAATACCTGAACCGCCTGTTTATCGACGGGTTGAGCGGCATGGCGCTCGGCCTGTTCTCCACCCTCATCATCGGCACGATCCTCCAGCAGATCGCCGCCCTGATCGCGGGGCCGGTGGGGGATTATCTCTACACCATCGGCGGCGTCGCCAAAATTCTGACCGGCGCGGGCATCGGCTGCGGCGTCGCCGCGAAATTTCGCGAATCCCCGCTCGTGACGCTTTCCGCCGCGACCTCCGGCATGGTCGGCGCCTACGCGAGCGTTATTCTGTCCGGCGCGCTGCTGCAAAGCGGCGCGGTCAAGCTCTCGGGCCCCGGCGAGCCGCTCGGCGCCTTTGTCGCCGCCTACGTCGGCATCGAGCTCGGGCACCTCGTCTCGGGCAAGACCGGCGTCGATATCCTCGTCACGCCGCTCGTTTCCATTGCCGCCGGTTCGGTCGTCGGCCTGCTGCTCGGCCCGCCGATCTCGGGCTTTATGAACTGGCTCGGCTCGATCATCAACTGGGCGACGGTGCAGCAGCCGATCTTAATGGGCATCGTCATCTCGGTGCTCATGGGCATCTTCCTGACGCTGCCCATCAGCTCGGCCGCCATCGGCGTCTCGCTCGGCCTTTCGGGCATCGCGGCGGGCGCGGCGGCGGTGGGCTGCTGTGCCAACATGGTCGGCTTCGCCGTCGCGAGCTACCGCGAAAACCGGGTCGGCGGGCTGATCGCGCAGGGCGTCGGCACCAGCATGCTCCAGATGCCGAACATCGTCCGCAAGCCGATCATCTGGCTGCCCGCCATCTTTTCGAGCGCGATTTTGGGCCCCATCTCGACCGCCCTGCTGCACATGACGAACAACGCGGTCGGCTCCGGCATGGGCACCGCCGGGCTCGTCGGCCCCATCATGGGCTATCAGACGATGGTCGGCGGCGGGACGCCGATCTGGCTTGCGCTGCTTGAGATCGTGTTGATGCACTTCCTGCTGCCCGCCCTGCTCTCGCTCGTTTTGTCCGAGGGGATGCGCCGCGTCGGCCTCATCAAAGCGGGCGATATGAAGCTCGACATAAACTGACGCCGCCGTGAATAAGATAGAACGGGCGGCATTAGCCGTTGAGAAGCTGAAAATCGAATATCCCGACGCGATCTGCTCCCTGCAATACGCCGACGCGTTCCAACTGCTCGTCTCGGTGCGGCTGTCGGCGCAGTGTACCGACGCGCGCGTCAACCTCGTGACGCCGGCGCTCTTTGCGGCGCTGCCCGACGCCGCCGCCTTTGCCGCGGCGCCGCTCGAGCAGGTCGAGGCGCTCATCCGCACCTGCGGGCTTTACAAGACCAAGGCGAAGGATCTGATCGGCATCGGCAAAATGCTCGTCGATGAGTTCGGCGGCGCGGTGCCGCGGGAGATGGACGACCTGCTGCGGCTGCCGGGCGTCGGCCGCAAGACCGCCAACCTCGTGCGGGGCGACGTTTTCGGCCTGCCCGCCGTCGTCACCGACACCCACCTTATCCGCCTGGCGAACCGGATGGGCTTTGTGCAGACGCGCGACCCGTATAAGGTCGAGCTCGCGATGCAAAAATGCCTGCCGCCGGCGGAATCCAACGCGTTTTGCCACCGCGCCGTGCTGCACGGACGCGCGGTCTGCACCGCCCGGACGGCGCACTGCGAACGCTGCTGTCTCAACGAGCTTTGCCCCCGAAAACTCTGAAGAAACGGGGATGCGAATGGGCGCGCTCGCAAGGGGAATTTCGGCGGCCTGCGCGTGGCTGAATCAAATCGTTTGGGGCGTGCCCATGCTTTTGCTGCTGGTGGGCACCGGCATTTTTCTGTCGGTGCGCACCGGCTTTTTTCCTTGCCGCAGGGCGCGGCGCTGGCTCTCGGTGACGCTCGGCGCGCTGTTATGTGACCGCAAAACCGCCCGCTCGAGCGACGGCGGGACGTTCTCGCAGTTTCAGTCGGTCGCGACGGCGCTTGCCGCCACGCTCGGCACCGGCAACATCGCCGGGGTCGCGGCGGCGCTGGCAGTCGGCGGGGCGGGCGCCGTCTTCTGGATGTGGGTCGCCGCTTTTTTCGGCATGATGACGAATTACGCCGAAAACCTGCTCGGCGTCGTCTTCCGGCGCAAGGACGCGGCGGGACGGTGGACGGGCGGCGCGATGTATTATCTCGAGGACGGCCTGCGTTCCCGCCCGGTTCTCGGGCGGCTTGCCCGGCCGCTGGCGGTGTGTTTCGCGTTGTTTTGCCTGCTCGCCTCCTTCGGCATCGGCAATTTGGCGCAGGCCAACACGATCGCCGGCGCGCTCGAAAACGCCTGGGGACTGCGCCCCGCGCTGACGGCCGTCCTGCTCGCGGCGGTCTGCTTTCTCGTGCTCGTCGGCGGGGGAAAACGCATCGGCCGCGTGACCGAAATGCTGGTGCCTTTCATGGCGGCGTGCTACGTCGGCGGGTCGCTGCTCCTGCTGTTCGCCAATCGACAGCGGCTGCCCGCCGTGTTCGGCGGCATTGTTTCCTCGGCGTTTCGCTTTCGCGCGGCGGCGGGCGGGGCGGCGGGGAGTCTGCTGCGCCGCACCGTGACCGTCGGGCTGCAACGCGGCGTTTTCAGCAACGAGGCGGGGCTGGGGTCGACGCCGCTGGCGCACGCCGCCTCGAACGTGAAAAACCCCGCCGTCGCCGGGGCGTGGGGCATTTTCTCGGTCTGCTTCGACACCTTTTTGAGCTGCTCGCTGACCGCCTTTGTGCTGCTCTCCTGCACGGTGCCGACCGTCCCGCTGCCGCAGGCGCTCCTGCACCTGACCGACGCGCCGCAGTACCTCGCCGCCTCGCCCGACGCGGCGGGGCAGATTCTGCCGCTGTTCGCCGCCGAGGTGCAAGCCGCGCCCCCGCCGACCTTCGCGGCGGCCTACGACGCCGTCTGCTACGGCAAGTCCCGCCGCCTGCCGACCCGACTCGACCCCTCGCTCGCCGCGCCCGATTCTTACACGAACGTGCTGGAATTGCGCGGCGTCCCGGCGACCGACCCCGCCGGGCGGCGACTGCGCGACGCAGACGGCAACCCCGTTCTGACGGCGATTTTCATCACCCGGCCGCAGGGCGCGGCGCTCGTCGCCTGCGCGTTTCGGCAGCGCTTCGGCGAAACGGCGGCGCGGCTGCTGTCCGTTTCGGTGCTGCTGTTTGCCTTTTCGACGATCCTCGGCTGGTCGTTTTACGGCGCGCAGGCGCTTTCCTACCTCAGCGGCGGCAGGGGGCAGGGGATCTACCGGGGCGTTTGCGTCGTTCTGACCGCCGTCGGCTGCGTCGCGCGGCTCGACCTCGTCTGGGCGGTCTGCGACCTCTTCAACGGGCTGATGGCGCTGCCGAATCTCGTCGGCCTGCTCGCCCTGTCCGGCGTCGTCGTGCGCGTCACCCGCGCCTTCGCCGTCGAGCCCGCCGGCAGAAAATCCGTCCGCCGGGCGAAAAAAGTAAAATTCCGGGCGACAAGGCGTTGAAATGCCGCGCAAAGTATGGTAAAATAATCGAATGAAGCGCCGTCGGGCAATTTTTCCGGCGGCGAAAACGCACGCTTGCGCCCTGCGGGGCGCGTTTGAGGAGGAAAACGGTTTGGCGGACGCGCGGCCGATCGGCGTATTCGATTCCGGGCTGGGCGGGCTGACGGTGGTAAATGAGCTCATCCGGCGGCTGCCCCACGAGAATTTTGTCTACTTCGGCGATACCGGCCGGGTGCCCTACGGCAACCGCAGCCGGGAAACCATCGCGAAATACGCGGCGGAGGACGCCGCCTTTCTGATGCGCTGCGGCGTCAAGCTGGTCGTCGCCGCCTGCGGGACCGTGAGCTCCATCGCGCCCGAAACGGGCGACCGCCTGCCGGTGCCCTTTGTCGAGATGGTCTCGGGCGGCGCCGTCGCCGCGCTGCGGGAAACGCGCAGCGGCAAGATCGGCGTCCTCGGCACGGCGGCAACCGTCGCTTCGCGCGCCTACGAACGGCAGATTTTGGCGCAGCGCCCGACCGCACAGGTCACCGCCAACGCCTGCCCGCTCTTTGTCCCGCTCGTCGAGGCGGGGGTGACCGATCGGTTCGACCCCGTCGTGCGGGAGATCGCCCGGCGGTATCTCGCCCCGCTGCACGCGGCGGAAGTCGACACCGTCATCCTCGGCTGCACCCATTACCCGATCCTCGCCGACGTCCTGCGCGACGGGCTCGGCGACGGCGTCCGGCTCGTCAACGTCGGCGCGGAGGCGGCCGTGGCGGTGGAGGCGGTTTTGCGGTCGCGTTCCCTCGAAAACCCGCAGGAGACCCCGGGGCGGTGCCGCCTTTGCGTCAGCGACCGCGTCGCCTCCTTTTCGGAGCTCGCGTCGCGTCTGCTCGGCGCGCCGGTCGACGCGGCGGAAATTGAATTGGTGGATCTGGATCGCTTATGAAAAACGTTTTAATTCGCATCAAAACCACGCAGATCGCCGGCGGCTCGCATGACCGCGACCGCATGGAATTCACAACGGTCGGCCGCTGCTTCATGCGCGACGGCACGACCGTCCTGCGGTATGAGGAGGGCGGTATGCTGTCCGACGCGGCGCACCCCGTGCAGACCATGCTCAAAATTCGGGGCGAACAGGTCGTCCTGCAGCGCACCGGCGGGCAGAGCACCCGCCTCGTGATCGAAAAGGGCGTGCGGCACAGCAGCTTTTACAACACGCCTTACGGCGACTTCACGATCGGCATTTTCGGCGAATCGGTGCAGAACGCCCTCGCCTCGGACGGGCGGCTTTATCTGCGCTACACCCTCGACGCCAACGCCGGTCTCGTCAGCCGCAACGAGCTTGAAATTTCGATAAAAGAGGTATAAAACACATGTCTGCTATCGTTGGCCTTGCCAAAACGCAAATCAAAAACTGCATTCGCGCCGCCGCCGACGCGGCGATGCGGGCGGGCGAATTTGCCGCCTGCGACCTGCCCGATTTCACCCTCGAGGTGCCCGCCGACCGCGCGCACGGGGATTTTGCCGCCAACGCGGCGCTCGCTTGGGCAAAGCCGCTGCGCTGCGCCCCCCGCAAGATCGCCGAGACCCTGATGCGTCACGCCGACCTCTCCGGCACCTACATCGCCCGCTGGGAGATCGCCGGCCCCGGCTTTTTGAACCTGTTTCTTTCGTCCGATTACGCCGCCGACATCCTGCTGGATATCGACCGCCTCGCCGACCGTTACGGCCGCAGCGACTTCGGCGCGGGCAAGCGGGTGCTCGTCGAATTCGTCTCCGCCAACCCGACCGGCCCCATGCACATCGGCAACGCCCGGGGCGGCGCGCTGGGAGACGGCATCGCGGCGGTGCTCGACTGGGCGGGCTACGACGTCGAACGGGAATTCTATATCAACGACGCCGGCAATCAGATCGAAAAATTCGGTCTTTCGCTCGAGCTGCGCTATTTGCAGGCCTTTTGCGACGGCGTCGAAATGCCGGAGGATTCCTACCACGGGCAGGACATCATCGACCACGCCAACGCCTTTATCGCCTTGTACGGCGACCGCTACGTCGACGCTGATTCCGCCGAACGCCGCCGGGCGCTCGTCGACTTCGCGCTGCCGAAAAACATCGAGGGGCTGCGGCAGGACCTCGAAAAATACCGCATCACCTACAACACCTGGTTCCGCGAGAGCAGCCTGCACCAGAGCGGCGAGGTCGACCGCATCGTTTCGCTGCTCAAAGCCGCCGGCCACACCTACGAGCAGGACGGCGCGACCTGGTTCAAGGCGACCGATTTCGGCTGCGACAAGGATTTTGTCCTCGTCCGCTCGAACGGCATCCCGACCTACGTCGTGCCCGACATCGCCTACCATTACAACAAGCTCGTCACCCGCGGCTTCGACCGCGCCGTCGACGTGCTCGGCGCCGACCACCACGGCTACGTCCCCCGCCTGAAGGCGGCGCTCACGGCGCTGGGGGTCGACGCGTCCCGGCTCGACGCCGTGATGATGCAGATGGTGCGGCTCGTGCGGGACGGCGAGGTCATCAAGGCCTCGAAGCGCTCCGGCAAGGCCATCACCCTCGTGACCCTGCTCGACGAGGTGCCCATCGACGCCGCCCGCTTCTTCTTCAACCTGCGTGAAGCCAACAGCCACTTCGATTTCGACCTCGACCTCGCGGTGGAGCAGTCGAACCAGAACCCGGTCTATTACGTGCAATATGCCCACGCCCGCATTTGCAGCATCCTGCGCAACCTCGCCGACGAGGGCATCGCGGCGCGCGCCTGCACGGCCGCCGAGCTCGCCGCCCTGACCGCGCCGGAGGAGCAGGCGCTCATCCGCCACCTGTCCGCCCTGACCGACGAGATCGTCGCGGCGGCGCAGGCCTACGACCCCACCCGCATGACCCGTTACGTCACCGACCTCGCGACGCTGTACCACAAATTTTACAATGCCTGCCGCGCCAAGGGGGAGGACGAGCCTTTAATGCAGGCGCGGTTACAGCTCTGCCGCGCGACGGCGACGGTGCTGCGCAACGTCTTATCCATGCTGAAAATCGACGCGCCCGACCGGATGTAACCCGTTTCCCGCACCCCGCGCGGCGTCTTGCACCGCGCACGTCGAAAATTTTTCACCGCCAAGCGCTTTTCCGCTCGGAAAGGCGCTTTTTTGCGCGCAAGGGCAGGTAAAACCTTCCATTTCCGGCAATTTTTAGGAGAAAATTGCGCGCGTGGGAAGCAGAATTAAAACCGCTGTCTTGCAAAAAGCGCCCGATAGTTTAATATTCCTCACATTTTGTATAATTTTTTATGTAGAGAGTTCGAAAAAAGAATGATACAATAAGGGAGCGAAAAAACAGCGTGGAAAAGTATTTGCTGTTTTGCACAACAAGGGCAGTACAAAGCGGGCTTCAACGTACTGCCCGGACAAAGAACTTTTTAGGAGGACACGGTTATGGTACAGAAACATCGGCTTGCCTGTCGGTTGACGGGCTATCTCCTGGCTGTCGCTTTGGTGGCGGTCTCCTGCCTCGTGCCCGGCATCGCGGCGTCGGCCGCGGCGCCGACCTACACGGCCTACAAGGCGGGCTTCGAGGAGAGCGTCTACGACGGCTCTGCGCGGCACGTCGTCACGCAGGACGCGCAGTTTGTCCGCAGCGGGAAACAGGCCGCCAAGCTCACGGGCTCTTACGCCGGGAATAAGGATCACGGGTCTGACAGCTCCTTGATCTACCTCTACGACGACAAGGGCGCGAAGATCACGATGAAAGCCAACCATTTCTATTATGTCGGCTTTTACGTCAAGGCGAGCAAGCGGGCGAGCAAGTTTTCCGTTTCGATCGCCTGGAGCAGCTCCCCGACCTACGCGCAGTGGGCGGGCAACGGCAACATGGAGCTGGCGCTTCCCGACGAATGGCGTTATGTGCTGGCGCCCGTCTCGTCCGTCAGCAACGGCAATCAGGTCGCCCTCTACATCAACGAATACTATGACGACACGACCGATTTCTACATCGACGACGCCACCGTTTTCGAGTTTGAAACGGCGGGCGACGTCACCAAAAACACCGTCGGCCTCGTGGCTGCCGACCCCCGCGACGGCGGCGACGTGCAGATCTACACCGGAAAAGTGAACGACGCCATCGCCCTCGACAACCTGTCGAAAGCGGGCGACGAATTCCTCGGCTGGTACCGCGACGTCCCGCTGTCGCTGTCGGCGAGCGGCCTGAAATACACGACGGCGCCGCAGATCGTTTACGGCGGCTGGAAGAGCTATAAGGACGCCTTCCACTATAACGCCTACACGATCGACTTCGAGGGCGCGGCGTATAACAACGGCGATTACCGCCACGTCACCGACGAGGCCGCCAACGTCATGGCGGGGCACGCCGCCAAGCTGTCGGGTACTTACGACACCTCCGGCAACACCGGCAAGCCCACGAACATGGTCTATCTCTTCGAGCAGTCCGGCGCGCAGCTCGTCTGGAAGCTCGGTTACTATTACTACATCGGCTTCTATCTGAAGGCCGACCCCTCCGCCGGGCAGATCAAGATCGCCGCGTCCCACAACACCGGCTGGGCGGGCGCCGTCAGCCTGACCCCGACGGGCGGCTGGGATTACGTCGAGCTGCGGCTGAATAAGCGCGACAATCTCGCCCTCAACGAGATCATCGGCCTCTATTTCAACGGCGACAATTACGGCGGCAAGCCCGCGCCCGACATCTACATCGACAACGTGACGGTGCTCGAGGTCGCCGAAAGCAGCTACGGCGTGCTGCGCTTCGACGGCCGCAACGAAAAGGACGTCACCCTGCGCGCCGGCCGCACCGGCAGCGGTGAGGCCGACCTGCCGACCCCGCAGAAGGACGGCGACGCCTTCGCGCAGTGGTACACCGACGCGTCTCTTACCACCCCCGCCGAGGACGTGACTTATACGGACGGAACGCAGACGCTTTACGCCGGTTACGCGAGCGACGGCAAGGCGCAGCCGACGGGCGACCGCACTTATAAAGTCGACTTCGAAAACACCGCCGTTTACAACAACACCGACAATTTCCACGTCACGACCGACCCGAAGTTCGTCCGCTCGGGCAAGCAGGCCGCCAAGCTCACGGAGCACTTCGAGGTCAACTACGGCACCGCCGACAGCTTCGTTTACCTGATGGACGAGGCGGGCGCGCACATCAACTTGCAAAAGGACACCCTGCTCTATTTCGGCTTCTACCTCAAGGCGAGCAAGCCGACCGGCAGGGTCGTCGTCTCCGCGTCGCACGATAACGCGTGGGCGAAGAATTCCTGGGTCGACGCGGCGGGCCCCGACGAATGGGTCTATTTGCAGATGATCCTCGACATGCAGACCGCGAACGCCGCTTGGGACGGCAAGCCGACCGGCCTCTACGTCCAGTCTCCGAACGGCGAATTTCCCGAGGACACCGAATTTTACATCGACGATGTCACCGTGCAGGTCATCACCGACCTGACCGCCGGCGTTGTCGCCGCCGACCCGCAGAACGGCGAGGACGTGCAGATCTCGGTCGGCGCGGCGGGGACGAAGCCCTCCTTCACGCAGCCGAACAAGCCGGGCGACGCCTTCCTCGGCTGGTATAAGGACGTCCTGCTGACCCAGTCGGCAGACGGCGTGACCCAGACCGCCAAGACGGCGCAGATGGTTTACGCCGGTTGGCAGAGCTATCTCGACGCGGTGCACCCCAACATCTACACGGTCGACTTCGAGGACGAAGCCCTCTATAACGACACCGACCGCCGCCACGTCACGACCGACCCGCAGTTTGTCCACACCGGGCGGCAGGCGGCGAAGCTCGCGGGACCGTATAAAAACAGCGTGGACAACGGCACCGTCACCTCGCACATCCAGCTGAACGATCAGAACGGCACGCCGATCAAGATGCAGGCGCACCACTATTATTTCATCAGCTTCTACGTCAAGGCGAACAAGGTCATCGACCGGTTCACGATCTCCCCGTCGCACGGCACCTCCTGGGCTGCCAACGCGAACGGCCTGACCGCCAACCCCGACGAATGGACGTATGTGCACACCCTGCTCGACATGACCGGCCACGACGGCTGGAACAATGAGCTGCTCGGCCTCTACATCAACGGCTACGCCGACGACGAGGCGATTTTCTACCTCGACGACGTCACGATCATCGAATCCGACAAGAAGGAATTCGGCGTCGTGCGGGTCGACAGGGGCGACGGCTCGAATTACAGCTATAAGGTCGGGCGACAGGGCGACGCGGTCGACCTGACCCCGCCCACCGATTCGACCGACGATTTCATCGGCTGGTTCCTCGACCCGCAGGGCACCCAGCCCGCGGACGGCATGACCTATTCTTCGGAGCTGCAAACCCTCTACGCGAAGTTCAACAAGACGAGCTGGCGGATCGACTACGAAGCCGGCGCCGGGTACGGCTGGACGGCGGGCAGCGAGACGCTGAAAACCGACAACGTCTCCGTCACCGACGCGCAGCGCCACGGCGGCAGCTACGCGGTGAAGTTAGAGAGCGACGGGGCGGACGCCTCCTTTGTCCTCGCCGACCGCGTCGCGAACGGCTACGCGCCGAAATTCGCCTATGCCGCGTCCCGGCAGTACGTCGTGCGGTACTGGTATTACGTGCCGGCGGGCGTGACCCCGGCGGGCAGCGCGACGCTGCAAACCGGTTACACGAACAAGCTCGACGTCAGCGGCGTGCCGACGGCGCAGAAGGGCGCGCTCGCGACCCTGACCTTCGGCGAAACCCGCGACAAATGGGTTGCGGCGTCCGTCACCGTGACGACCCCGGCGTGGGACGACAGCCTCGCAAACGGCGGCCTCGTCCTGCAATGGACGAACCCCGGCGCGGGCACGACGGTCTATTTTGACGACATTCAGATCATCCGCATCGACGACGCGGCGACCGCCGAAGCCATCGGCCTTTCGAGCGGCGACCTGCAAATGCTCAACGACGCCGCCTTCGAACAGGCGGGCGGCGACCGGCAGGCCATCCGCTTCCAGTATTATCTGCGCAAGGACACGATGAACGGCGTGACCCTGCGCGGCATGCAGTACACCGTGCAGGAGGTCGGGATGCTCACGGCGCTGACGACGCTGCTGCCCGGCGACGTCAACGACGCGCTGACCCTCGCGGCGGTCGAGACGAACCGCAACATCAAGCGCACGACCGTCACGAGCGACCGCACCGACCCCGCAGGCAGCGGCCGGAAATATTTCACGGCCTACCTCAAGAACATCGAAAAAGCCTACATCAACTTCAACGTCAGCAGCCGCGCCTACGTCGTGCTCCGGCCGACGGACGGCGGCGACGACATCGTGATCTACACCGACGTCACCACCGTGAGCGTTTACGGCCTGCTCAAGGCGGCGCAGACCGGCGGCGTCGACGGCTACGATAAATCCTATAAGTGGGGGCTGGAAGCGTGAAGACCCGCAATAGAAGGGAGATGCGTCACATGAAAGCGACCCTGCTCGCCGCGGCACTGCTGCTGTGCCTGGCGTTGACCGGCTGCGCCGAACCCGCGTCGCAGCCCGACGCCTCCGTGACCGAAAGCACGACCGACGTCACCGAGACGACCGGCACCGTCGAGTCGGCGACGGATTCGTCCGAACCGGGTGACGCCGCCGCGTCGGATGCGACCGCCTCGGCGCCCGACGTGATTTACGTCGAGAGCGAGCTCGAACGCCGGCCGGCGGGCTCGCTGCCCGTCGAGGAAGAGGAATACACCGGCGACGAAAACGTCTTCGTCGGACGTCCCGCGCCCTCCACCGGCGGCGCCGGACAGGATTACGGCTACGGCGCCGGCTCCCCGCCCGACCCTTCGGCGGGCGGCGGGGTCGAGGTCGATTCGCCGAGCGGCTCGTATGACGGC
>CANQSG010000050.1 GCA_947626485.1 uncultured Clostridia bacterium
TCGCCCGGCAGGAGGCGCAGGTGCGCGAAATGCGGCGGCTCGAGGTGCAAGTGCTGCCCGAGAACCTTTGCTATGCCGACGTCCCCGGCCTGCGGCTCGAAGCCCGCGAAAAGCTCGAGCGCATTCGCCCCGCCAACATCGGGCAGGCCTCCCGCATTTCGGGCGTCAGCCCCGCCGATATTTCGGTGCTGCTCATCTGGCTCGAACGCCGCAGAAAGGAGGCGGGCGGCGCATGATCTCCTTTCCGCTCGAAAAGCTCGACGCGCCGCTTTCCGCCTTCGGCCTGACCCTCGACGCGACCGCGCGAGAACGGCTGCAAACCTACGGCAACCTGTTGCTCGAATGGAACGCGCGGGTCAATTTGACCGCCATCACCGACCCGCAGGAGGTCGTCGAAAAGCATTTTCTCGACTGCCTGCTGCTGCTGCGGCACGACGAACCGCCCGCCGGCGCCTCGGTCATCGACGTCGGGACCGGCGCGGGATTTCCGGGGCTTGTCCTGCTCATCGCCCGCCCCGACCTGCGGCTGACGCTGCTCGACAGCCTGCAAAAGCGGGTACGGTTTCTGCGGGAAACGGTCGACGCGCTCGGGCTCGCGGCCGAAACGGTGCACGCGCGCGCCGAGGACGCCGGACGCGACCCCGCCTTTCGCGAGCGCTTCGACCGGGCGACCGCCCGCGCCGTCGCAAAGCTGCCGACGCTTTGCGAATACTGCCTGCCCTTTGTCCGGGTCGGCGGCCGCTTTTTCGCCTTAAAAGGCCCCGGCGCCCGGGCGGAGGCCGAAACTTGCCTTTCGGCGGCGCGGCTGCTCGGGGGCGGAGAACCCGTCTGCTTCGACGACCGTCTGCCCGGCGGGGACGAGCGCTGCTTCGTCTGCTGCGAAAAACGGTCGCAAACTCCGACAAAATTCCCCCGCCCCGCCGTGAAAATCGCAAAGCAGCCGCTGTAAGCGGTTGTTTTTTTACGCTTGCCGTCGAAAAAGGAAAATGGAAAAAGATGGAAATTCTCGGCGGGATATGGTATCCTGTAAGCAGGCAAAAACGGCTCGAAACGAGGTGGACAGGCTTGCTGGGATTTGGAAGGGACGCCGCCGGAGAAAAGCGGGTGGTGCTGCTGCCCGTGCGCGACATCGTCCCCAACCCGAACCAACCGCGCGTCGATTTTGACGAATACGAGCTTTCCCTGCTCGCCGACAGCATCCGGCAGAACGGCATTTTGCAGCCGCTGACGGTGCGGCCGATCGGGGACGGCGGCTTTGAGCTCATCGCGGGCGAGCGGCGGCTGCGGGCGGCGGCGATGGCGGGGCTGCAGCGGGTGCCGTGTCTCGTGCGCCGGGTCGACGAAAAGACGGCGGCGCTCTACGCCCTGCTCGAAAATTTACAGCGCAGCGACCTCGACCTCTTCGAGGAAGCCGAGGGACTGCGCCGACTGCTGCAATTCCAGGGCATGACGCAGGCGGAGGCCGCCGAGCGGCTCGGCATCGCGCAGTCGACCCTTTCGAACAAGCTGCGGCTGCTGCGCCTGACCCCCGAGCAGCGCGGCAGGATCACCGCTGCCCGCCTGACCGAGCGGCACGCGCGGGCGCTGCTGCGTCTGCCGCCCGAACAGCGGGACGACGCGCTCGACGTCATCATCGCAAAACAGCTGACCCGCAGCGAGACCGAGGCGATGATCGCCGACCTGCTCGCCCCGAAGCAACCGCCGCCCGAGCGCCCGGTGCGCAAGGCCGCCATCGGCGACGTGCGGTTTTTCGCCAACAGCCTTTCCCGCATGGTCGACACCCTCGTCAACGCCGGGCTCGAGGCCAAGACCCACAAGAACGAGACGCCGGATTACATCGAATACACCGTCCGCATCCGCAAATCGGAAGCCCGCCCCGCCCCGCCGCAGGATTTACAACTTAAAATCTGCTAAGCGCTGCGCTTAGCTTTTTTGGACGGGGATTCCGTTCGCCGAAAATCAAAGATTTTCGGACTGCACTCCATCCCCGCCAAACGCCACCCCTGCGTCTTGAAAAAAACCGCCTGTTCGGCGGCTTTTTTCGCTTTATAAGGTGTTTTTCCGCCGCGCATGTCGCCGGAAAAACAAAGTGCGGTGCTTCGCACCGCACTAAAAAAGTTTAATTTTAGCTTTCTGATTCGCTTTTCGGTTCCGATTCCGGCTCCGGCTCCGTTACGGGCTTCGGGCGGCGGGTCGTGATGCCGTAGAGCAGGGCGAAGAGCCCGAGGGCGAGGTCGGCGGCGAAGCCGGTCGTCGTGCCGTGGCGCAGGGGGGCGCCCCGCAGCAGCGTCACCACGGCGGGCGGGACGGCGCACAAGAAGCAGAGCTGCGAGGTCAGCAGGCTGACGGGCAGCAGCCGGAAGCTCGTGCGCGCGGGGTCGACGCCCGCCTCCTCCTTCGCGAGCCAGAGGAAAAAGAGCAGCGCGGCGCACATCATGGCGGTGTCGTACAAATTATCGGAAATGTTGGAGAGCGAGGTGTAATTCGCGAAGGCGACGGCGAGCCGGACGAAGGCGTGCACCACCGGGAGCAGCAGCGCGACGGGCGAAAACCGCAGCTCGACAAAGGCGGTCAGCCCGTACCAGAACAGCGCAAACGCGCCGAGCAGGGCGAAGATCAGCTCGACCGTCAGCACCCAGGTCGGCATCAGGGGGACGAAATCGTTCCAGAGCGTCTCGTAAACCAGCGCAAGGCCGGTCGCCATCGCGGCGACGGCCGCCACCCGTCCGGGCGCGCCGGGCTGCCGCTGCGGCGGCGGGGAAAAGCATGCCATTGCCGCCGTCACGAGCAGGGCGAGGATCAAAAAGGCCGTCATCCAGTTGCCGACCGTCTGATATTCCCGGCGGAAAAAGCCGGTTTCCGGCTCGACCACATAAAACAGCTGGATCGTCCGAACCGCCAGCGCGGTCGCGAGGCTGACCCCATATACCAATAACACGCGTTTTTGCTTCATCGTTTTTTCTCCCGATCGTCATGAAACGCCGGTGCGGCGCATAATGTAAAAGCGGGACAAGGCGTCGCCGCGTTTTCAGGCGCGCACTGCCCGGATTCTATTGTAACTGCTGGCGGGGGAAAAGTCAAGGCAATCCGTTCGCCCGATTTTGCGCCGCCGAACAGGAGGTTCTAACATGAAAGGAATGTATCTGCTGCTGTCCGTTGTGCTGCTCGCCGCCATGGTGCTTTTCCCGCTGCTGGCGATCCCGGGCGAAACGCTGCCGCCGGACGGCGATTCCGGCAGCTCCGGCGCGGCGGAGCCGGACGAGGCGCTGACGAACGAAAAGGCCGACCATTTCCTGCTTTACGACCCCGCGACGCAGAAAACGCAGCGGGTCGACGCCGTCGCTTACGTCGTCGGCGTTGTCGCCGCCGAGATGCCCGCCGCTTACGAGCCGGAAGCCCTCAAGGCGCAGGCCGTCGCCGCCTACACCTTCGCCTGCCGCAAGCGGGCGCTGCGCCTTTGCGGCAAGGCGACGCAGGATTACGACCTGACGACCGAATCGCAGCGCGACCAGGCCTATTTAACCGACGCGGCGCTGCGGGAAAAATGGGGCGAGCAGTATCAGGCGAACCACGAGAAAATCCAAGCGGCGGTCGAGGCCGTCGCGGGCTATCTGCTGACCTGGCAGGGCTCGCCGATCTTCGCGGCGTATCACGCGGTCTCGGGCGGGAAAACCGAATCCGCCGCCAACGTCTGGGGCACGAATTTCCCCTATTTACAGCCGGTGGCGAGGTGAAGGTCTCCGCCGACGAGTTTCGCGAAGCTCTAAAAGACCTCTGCGCCCTCTCGGGCGATGCGGCGGGCTGGGTCGGCGAAATGAAATGCAGCGATTCCGGCACGGTGCTGACCTGCCCGGTCGGCGGGCAGGCGCTGACCGGCGCGCAGCTGCGGGACGCCTTCGGCCTGCGGTCGGCGAACTTCGACCTGCGTCTTACCGACGGCGGCTTCACCTTTACGACGCGGGGCAACGGCCACGGCGTCGGCATGAGCCAGTACGGCGCGAATTACATGGCGCTGCAGGGCAGCGATTTCCTCGAGATTTTAAGCTGGTATTACCCCGGCTGCACCCTCGAAAAATAAAAACGGCGCCGCAGCGCCGTGCAAAAGAAAAAGGAAAAACGTCAGAGAAAACTTTCCTGCGCGTTTGCGAGATAGAGCGGGAAAATGCCGACGCCGGCGGCGTCGTCCGGGATAAAATTGCAGACCGAAATGCCCTGCCTGCGGGCGTATTCGAGGGTGCTGCGGGTGCCGCCCGGCCGCCCGTCGTAATAGGCCAGCACGAGCGAGCTGTGGTCGACGAGATACCGGTTGCGCACCTGATAGCAGCCCCGGAAATAGGTCGGCGAAAGGACGGTCACCTCGTCCGCCTGCCGCACGACCGCGCCGTAACGCGCCTTCCAGTCGGACGACCAGTCGGACTCCTGCCCGTCGTAGGGCACAACGCCGACGAGCCGCACCGGCGTCGCGGGGTCGAGGGCGCGCACCGAGAGCACCAGCTCGGCGGCGATGAGGTCGAACCCGGCGGCGAGCCCGTCGTAAAACGTGCGATAGCCCGCCTGCACCAGGGACAAAATCGCGTCGTACAGCCGGTTTTCAAACCGGTTGTAGTCCGGATTCCCCGGCCGGCAGGGAAAGGGAAATTTCCCGGGTCGATACCCAGTAAAACAGCAGGCAGGCGATTCCAACCCCGTCCCTCCTTCGCGCAGCTTCTGCAATCCATTGTACCCCACCGCCCCGGGAATGTCAAGACGCGCCGTTCCCCAAAGCGGGCGGTTGCCGGGGTCAGCGGAAATATTCGACGGGGATGCAGTTGCCGCCGTTGCAGAGGATGATCTCGCCGTTGATACATTTGGAGAGGTCGCTGAGCAGGAAGATCGCCGTTTGCGCGATCTCCTCGGGCAGCAGCATGCGGCCGATGATCGGCTCGGCGTGCAGATCGCCGGCGGTGTCGCGCGGGTTGATATCCGAAACCGTGATGCCCGGCGCGACGCCGTTGCTGCGAATGCCGTAGCGGGTCAGGTCGTAGGCGAGCCCCTTGATATAGCTGTTCAGCGCGGCTTTGGACATGCCGTAAGGGTTCGTGTAGGCGCAGGAGCCGGTCTCGGACGAGATGAACAGGAGGCTGCCGCCGTTTCCCTTTTCGATCAAATAATTTGCGACGGCGTTGGAGACGAAGCAGGTGGCCTTCAGGTTGATATCGAACACCCTGTCCCAGACCGCCTCGGTCGTGTTCCGGAAAGAATAGCCGCCCGGGTAGATGCCGGCGTTGTTGACCCAGCAGTCGATCTCGCCGCCGAGCAGCGCTTCGGCTTTTTGCAGCACGCCCGGCATATCGGCAAAATCGCAGATGTCCCAGGCAAGGCAGGACACGGATTGCTTTTGTTCGTTCAGCTCGGCGGCGGCTTTTTCGAGCTTTTCGCCGTTTCTGCCGGTGATGAGCACCGCCGCGCCCTGCTTTGCGGCGGCGCGGGCGATCTCCTTGCCGATGCCGCTGCCGCCGCCCGTCACGACGACGCGCTTGCCGGCGAGCAATTCCCCGGGGGACGCCTGCCCGACCGTAACGTAAACCGGCTGCACAGAAGATTCCGTTTGCATCTTAATTCCCTCCGTTGTTTTGCCGCGCGTGTTGCGGCTTTTTTAAAACAAGAGGGTCGGAAAATCCGACCCTCTTTGGGCTGTGGGGCTCTTATTTGCTGTACAGCGTCTGGAGCTTTTCGAGGTAGGCGCGCTTGTCTTTCGCGTTGTCCTCGGCCTTGGCGAAGAGCTTTTCGGCGCGGTCGGGGTTGGCGCGCATCAGCGAAGAATACCGAACCTCGTTGAGGATGAATTCCTGATAATCCTCGGTCGGAGCCTTGCTGTCGAGCGTGAAGGCGCCCTTCTCGGTGCCGACGTTGCGCGGATCGTACCGGAAGAGGTTCCAGTAACCCGCCGCGACGGCCTTCTTCTCCTCGGTCTGGGCGATGCTCATGCCGCCCTTGATGCCGTGGTTGATGCAGGGGGCGTAGGCGATGATGATCGAGGGGCCGTGATAGCTTTCGGCCTCGACGAAGGCCTTGACGCACTGGTTGTTGTCGGCGCCCTGCGAGACCTGCGCGACGTAAACGTAGCCGTAGCTCATCGCGATGGCGGCGAGGTCCTTCTTCTTGACCTCTTTACCGGCAGAGGCAAACTGCGCGATGGCGCCCGTCGGGGTGGCCTTCGAGGACTGGCCGCCGGTGTTGGAATAGACCTCGGTATCGAAGACGAGGATGTTGACGTCCTCGCCAGAAGCGATCACATGGTCGAGGCCGCCGAAGCCGATGTCATACGCCCAGCCGTCGCCGCCGAAGATCCAGAAGGACTTCTTGGCGAGATAGTCGGCGTCTTTGAGCAGATCGTCGACGAAGGGCTTAATTTCGGGCTTTGCCTTTGCGGCCGCCTTTTTCAGCACGGCGATAAAGGCTTCGCTGGCGGGGCCGTTGGCGGCGCGGTCGTCCATCGTATCGAGCCAGGCCTGCGCGGCGTTCTTCATCTCGTCGCAGCAGGCGAGCTCGACGCACTTGCGGGCGTCGTCCGCCAGGCGGTTGCGGATGGCGCGGTTGGCGAGGAACATGCCGTAACCGAACTCGGCGTTGTCCTCAAACAGGGAGTTGTGCCACGCCGGGCCGTGTCCCGCGGCGTTGACGGTGTACGGCGTCGAGGGGGAGGAGCCGCCCCAAATGGAGGAGCAGCCGGTGGCGTTGGCGATATACATTTTGTCGCCGAAGAGCTGGGTCGCGAGCTTGGCGTACGGGGTCTCGCCGCAGCCGGCGCAGGCGCCCGAGAATTCGAGCAGCGGCTGGCAGAACTGGCTGCCCTTGACGGTGGTCGGCTTGAATTTCTCGGCGACCTCGTCCTTCTTCGGCAGCTTCTGACCGTAGGCGTAGACCTCCTGCTGCTCGAGCTGGGTGTCGAGCGGCTTCATGGTGAGCGCCTTGGCGCCCTTCTTGCCGGGGCAGACGTTGACGCAGGAGCCGCAGCCGGTGCAGTCAAGCACCGTGACGGTCATGGCGAATTCCAGACCGGCGACGCCCGTCAGCGGGATGGTCTTGGTCTGGGCGGGCGCCTTGGCCTTCTCGTCGGCGGTCAGGGCGACGGGGCGAATGACGGCGTGGGGGCAGACATAGGAGCAGAAGTTACACTGGATGCAGTTTTCGGGGTTCCACTCCGGCACGTCGACGGCGACGCCGCGCTTCTCATAGGCGGCCGAGCCGAGCGGCACGGTGCCGTCGGCGTAATCGACGAAGGTCGAAACGGGCAGCGTGTTGCCCTGCTGGCGGTTGACGGCGCTCAGGATATTGTCGATGTAGGGGCGGATCTCCTCGCGGCCGCCGGTCAGCGCGGTCTGCACCGCGTCGTCCGTCGCGTTTGCCCAGGCGGCGGGGACGCACACCTTCTTTGCGCCGGAAATGCCGCGGTCGATGGCGTCATAGTTCATCTGAACGACCTTGTCGCCCTTCTTGCCGTAGGACTTCTTGGCGGCTTCCTTCATCAGGACGACGGCGCGGTCGGCGGGGATGATCTTCGAGAGCTTGAAGAACGCGGCCTGCAAAATCGTGTTGACGCGGCCGCCGAGACCCAGCTCTTTGGCGATGTGGGTCGCGTCGATCGTGTAGAACTGGATGTCGTTCTTCGCGATGAAGCGCTTCATCTTGGCGGGCAGGTGCTGCTCGAGCGCGGCGTCGTCCCAGCTGCAGTTGAGCAGGAAGGTGCCGCCCTTTTTCAGGTCTTCGACCATGTCGTACTTCGTGACGTAGGACGGGTTGTGGCAGGCGACGAAGTCGGCCTTGTTGATGAGGTAGGTCGAGGTGATCTTCTTCTTGCCGAAGCGCAGGTGGGAGATCGTGATGCCGCCGGATTTCTTCGAATCGTAGTCAAAGTAACCCTGGGCGTACATGTTCGTGTTGTCGCCGATGATCTTGATCGAGTTCTTGTTCGCGCCGACGGTGCCGTCCGCGCCCAGACCCCAGAACTTGCAGGAGGTCGTGCCGGCGGGGGTGGTGTCGGGATTCTCGCGGACTTTGAGGCTCAGGTTGGTGACGTCGTCCTCGATGCCGATGGTGAAGCGTTTCTTCGGGGCGCGCTTCTCCATGTTGCGGTAAACGGCGATGATCTGCGCCGGGGTGGTGTCCTTCGAGCCGAGACCGTAGCGGCCGCCGTAGACCGGCACGTCGGCGAATTTGGAATCGCGCAGCGCCAGCACAACGTCGAGGTAGAGCGGCTCGCCGATAGAGCCGGGCTCCTTGGTGCGGTCGAGGACCGAAATGGCCTTGACGGTGCTCGGAATGGCGGAGAGCAGGTGCTTGACCGAGAAGGGGCGATAGAGGTGCACCTTCACGACGCCGACCTTGCCGCCGTTCGCGTTGAGGTAATCGACGGTCTCTTCAATGGTGTTGCAGACCGAGCCCATCGCGATGATGACGTGTTCTGCGTCGCGCGCGCCGTAGTAGTTGAAGAGCTTGTACTTCGAGCCGATCTTCGCGTTGACCTGCTTCATGTAATCCTCGACGACGGCGGGGATATTGTCGTAATAGGGGTTCGAGGCCTCGCGCGCCTGGAAGAAGATGTCGGGGTTCTGCGCCGTGCCGCGCTGCACCGGATGCGTCGGGTTCAGCGAGCGGCGGCGGAAGGCTTCGAGCGCGTCCTTATCGAGCATCTCGTCGAGGTCTTTATAATCCCAGCACTCGATCTTCTGGATCTCGTGCGAGGTGCGGAAGCCGTCGAAGAAGTGCAGGAAGGGCACGCGGCCTTTGATCGCCGACAGGTGGGCGACGGCGCCGAGATCCATGACCTCCTGCGGGTTGTTGGAGCAGAGCATCGCGAAGCCGGTCTGGCGGCAGGCGTACACGTCGGAATGGTCGCCGAAGATCGAGAGCGCATGGCTCGCCAGCGCGCGCGCCGAGACGTTGATCACGCCGGGCAGCAGCTCGCCCGCGATCTTGTACATGTTCGGGATCATGAGCAGCAGACCCTGCGACGCCGTGTAGGTCGTCGTCAGCGCGCCGGCGGTCAGCGAACCGTGCACCGCGCCGGCAGCGCCCGCCTCGGACTGCATCTCGGTGACCTTCACGGTCTGCCCGAACAGGTTTTTCACGCCGGCGGTCGCCATTTTGTCGGTTTCTTCCGCCATGTTTGAGGAAGGCGTGATCGGATAAATCGCGGCAACGTCGGTAAACGCATACGAAACGTGTGCGGCTGCCGAGTTACCATCCATCGTTTTGGTTTTTCTTGCCATCGGATTTTTCCTCCTTCTTTCATGCAAAGACGCCAACGTCTTTTCATACATAAAATATTCTACCACTTGCGGCGCGAGAAGTAAAGAGAGAAAACAGCTTTTTTTCGAAAAAATTTCCGAAATTTTCCCGCCGCCCGCCGCAAGCGGGGCGTTTTGCGGCAAAAAACCCGCCGGGAAAGGCGGGTCTTTCACGGCGCGGGCTCTCCGCCCGCACATTTTTATGCCATCTTTCCGTTTAACAGCCGGTCGAGCCGCGTATGCGTCAGCAGGGCGCAGAACGGCAGCCCCAGCCCGTAACAGACGACGAGCTCGCCGAGCCCGACCTGAAAGGCGGCGAGGGCGAAGCCGGCGACCGAAAAGCCCTCCGCCGAAAGGCAGGCGACCTCGCACCCGACGACGAGCGCGTTGCAGAGCACCGGCGCGGCGGGCGCGAGCAGCGGCAGCCCCTTCCAGCGGACGCGGCGCACCGCATAGGAAAGCAGGGCGGCGAGCAAGGTCGCGAGCGTGCCGCAGAGGACGTCGACGATGCCGTAGGGGCTGCCGAGATTGCCGAGAAAGCAGCCGACGGTCAGCCCGGGGATCGCCGCGGGCGTCACGGCGGCGAGCACCGTCAGCGCCTCGCTCAGACGGAACTGGATGGGGCCGTAGGCAAGCCCGAGCAGCCCGGCGAGGTAAGTAAAGGCGGCGTAGACCGCGGCGATGAGCGCCCCGGTCGCGAGGAAAAAGGAAAGCTGTTTGTTGTTGCGTTGCATGTAAAAAGACCTCCGTAGTTTTGATTTGGAGCCCGTGCCGGCTCCGGTCAGGATTTTGCGAACTGACCCGATTGCCTGTGAAATTTTTTGCGCCTCTCCCCTTTCGGTTCCGAAATTTGCCGCGCCGCCGTCAGCCCTGCAGCGCGCGGTAGGCCGCCACGGCGAGCCGGTCGCACCGCTCGTTTTCGGGGTGCCCGGCGTGACCCTTGACCCAGACGATATCGACGGTGTGGCGGTCGAGCAGGTCGAGCAGCCGCTCCCAGAGGTCGGCGTTGAGCGCCGGCTTCTTGTCGGCTTTTTTCCAGCCGTTGCGCCGCCAGCCGACCGCCCAGCCCTTCGAGATGCCGTCGGCAAGATACTTTGAATCGGTGCAGAGCCGGACGATGCAGGGCTCCTTCAGGGCGGCGAGCCCCTCGATCGCGGCGGTCAGCTCCATGCGGTTGTTGGTCGTCTCGGCCTGCGCGCCGCTCAGCTCCTTTTCGTGCCCGCCGTAGCGCAAAACGGCGCCCCAGCCGCCCGGACCGGGATTGCCCGAGCAGGCGCCGTCGGTGAACAATTCGACGTATTTTTCCATGCGTTTTTCCTCAATAGCGGCGCAGACAGCCGACGACCCTGCCGAGGACGGAGGGCTGCGCCGGATAGATCGGCGAAAAATCCGGGTTTTCGGGCAGGAAAACGACGGTGCCGTCGGCCTCGAAATGCAGGCGCTTGACCGTCGCCTCGTCGCCGTCCATGCCGATGACGATGTCGCCCTCGCGGCCGGGCAGCGTCCTGTCCGCCACGACGACGTCGCCGTCGAGGATTCCGGCGTCGCGCATGCTCAGCCCGACGACGCGCAGGGCGAACAGCCCCTCCGCCGCGCGGGCGGGATAGGGAATGTAGTCCTCGATCTCCTCGATCGCCAAAATCGGCTGCCCCGCCGTGACCCGGCCGAGCACCGGCACCTGCACCGTTTCGGCCGTCTCGGCGATGCGGATGGCGCGGGAATGGTGCGCGTCGCGCAGGATATAGCCGTTTTGCTCGAGCGCCGTCAAAATCCCGTGCACCGAGGAAGTCGATTTGATGCCCGTCGCCCGGCAGATCTCCCGCACGGTCGGCGGCAGTCCCCCGCTCTGGCGCTGCGCCAGAAAGCGGTAAACGGCGCTTTGTTTTTCAGTCAGCGGTATTCTTTCCATCGCGGTCTGCCTCCGTCGAACATTTATTCGACTTCAGTATACCATGTTCGCCCCCGGGATGCAAGCCCTGTTTTTTGCCGCGGGCGAAAATTTCGTGCAGGCCGTAGCAGAAAAGCAGCACGGCGAAGAGCCGGGTCGTCAGCCGCCCGCCCAGCCGGTCGACCAGCGCGGCGCCGAGCAGCGAACCGGCGGCGCCGGTGAGCGAGAGCAGCCCGACCGTTTTCCATGCGATCTCGCCCCGCTTCGCGTAGACCGCGACCGCCGCGACGCCGATGGGCAGGAAAAAGAGCAGGTTGATCCCCTGCGCGGCGAGCTGCTCGAATCCGGCGAAAAGGGTGAGATACAGCAGCAGCACCGCGCCGCCGCCGAGCCCCATGCCGCCGAGCAGCCCCGCGGCAAAGCCCGCCGCGACCGAGGAAAGCGTCATCGCGTCCACAGCCGCACCCCCGCCCAGAGCAAAAACACGCCGAAGATGCGGCGCAATAATTTCGCCGGCAGCCGTTTGAGCAGCCGGGCGCCGACGAGCGACCCGGCGACGCCGCCCGGCAGATACGGCAGCGCGTCGGCAAGCCGCATCTGCCCCGCCGCGAGATAGAGCGCGGCGCTGACCGCCGAGAGCGGCAGGATCACCGCCACGGCGTTGCAGTGCGCCCGCTTTTGGTCGAGCCCCAGCTTTTTGAGCAGCCCGACGGCGAGCAGTCCCCCGCCCGACCCGAACAGCCCGTTGAGCAGCCCGACCGCCAGTCCGCCGGCAGCCGCCGGCAACGTCTTTTTCCCGCGCTTCATTCGCCGCACCCCTTTTTTGTCCAGTATGTCCGTTGAGGTAAAAAATATGCAAAAATGCCGCCCTCTGCGGGGAGCGGAGGGCGGGGGACGAATTTAGTGAAGAACTAAGAGTGAAGAGTGAAGAGTGGAACGCCCGCGACCGCCGCCGGGGGCGGAGGAAGGGAGCGGGGGTTCGCGCCGCGGTCAAAAAAGCCGAGGATCAGCGCCGG
>CANQSG010000051.1 GCA_947626485.1 uncultured Clostridia bacterium
AACGCGACACGGAGGTCAGAGCATATGCAATTTTTCAAACGATTCACCCCCATCGCGCTGGCGGCGGCGCTGCTCGTCTCGATGACGGGCTGCGGCGGCAACACGGCGCAAACCGAGGAAGAAGACGAATACGAGGTCGTCGTTTCGGAATACGAGGTCGTCGAGGACGTCCCGGGCGGCGGCGGCGAAACCGCGAGCCGCACGGGCGGCGGCGGAACGGGAACCGCGAGCGGCGGCACGGGAAGCACCGGCGGCAGCACCGGCGGCAGCGGCGGCACCCTCACGGTGCCCAAAGAGCTGCGCGGCACGACGGTGAAATACGCGACCTGGATCGACGACACCAAGACCGAGGCAGGCCCCGTCATCGCGGGCTTCGAGAAGGAAACCGGTATTAAAGTTCAGCTCGTCACCGTCCCGCAGCATACCTATCTGACGAAGCTGGCGGCGATGGTCACCTCCGGGCAGGCGCCCGACGTCTATCAGGACAACGAGGAATGGCCGCACCTGTTTTCGATCGCCGCGCCGGTCGAAAACGCCGGGATCAACGTCAACGACCCGATCTGGGATCAGACCGTCATCAAATACGGCACGGTGAACGGCAAGCATTACCTCGTCAACACCGTCGGCAGCCTCTGGCAGGAAAAGGATCTCGTGTATTACAACAAGAAGATCTTCGCCAACAGCGGCATCACGACCCCGACTGAATACGAAAAGGCCAACAACTGGACGTGGGACACCTTTTATAAGTGCCTGAGCGACGTCAAGGCGGCGGGCTACATCGGCGGCTTTATCAACCCGAACCTGCTCGCCAACAGCGTCGGCGGCGGCTTCTTGAAATACGACATCAACGCCGGAAAGTTCACCTCCAACGTCGACAATCCCAACTTCGCCGCGGCGTGGCAGTTCTATCTGCGGGCGCTCAAGGCCGGCATCATCGACCAGGATCCGCCCGACGCCTTCCGCGCCGGCCGCTGCGGGCTCTATATGCAGGGCACCTACGGCCTGAAAAAGACGGGCTACTGGGGCGTGATGGATCCCGACGACCTCGGCTTCGCGCACTATCCGAAGATGAAGGCGAGCGACGCCAAATACCCCAACGGCTCCTTCCTGCTGGCCTACGGCCTCTGCAAAAACGCCAAGAACCCGAAGGCCGCCGGCTACTTCCTGCAATACTACCTCGACCCCGAGAGCTATAAGAAAAACGGCTCTTACCACAGCGCCTTCCTCAACGAGGAGGCCGAAAAGTTCTATTTCGAGCTCAACTCGCAGCCCTTCGACAACATCATGGTCGAAAACGGCCCGGGCAACCTGATGCGCGAGGGCGCCCAGTTCTATTATTTCCAGAACCTCATGCTGAACGCCTGCAAGAAGGATCCTTCGCAGGTGCAGACGGGCGTCGCCACCATCCGCAATCAGGTGCAGGACGCCGCCAAAACCGCAAACGATACGCTCGCCAAGCTGCGCTGAGCGTGCTGCCCGCAGCACGACCCCGTCCCCGCGTTTCGGACGGGGCGCGCGCTGCGGCGGAAAGGGTACAGATTCTATGAAGAAAAAAGGATCCCGCTGTGCGGTCTGCGCGCTGCTGACCGCCGCCGTCGTGCTGCTCTCCCCGCTCGGGGAGTGGCTCGGCAGCGACGTCGAGACGGCGGCGCAGCCGGAGCGCAACGTTGTCCCGACCGATCAGGCCTGCGTGAACTTTGAAAACGCCGCCTCTTATGCCGCGGTCGATTATTCCGCCGACGGCTTCGTCTTTTCCGACCGCGCCGGGTTCGGCACGAGCGGCAAGGCGCTCACCCTGCGCAGCGACGCGCCGGGCAGCCACCTGCTGCCCCTGCTGACCGACGACGGCAGGACAATTCCGGTCGAAACCGGTTATCGTTACTATGTCGAGCTCTACGCAAAGGCCGAAAAAACCGCGCCGCAGCTCGAATTTTACGCCGTCTCGAAGGACGATGCCGCCGTTCGCGCCCCGCTCGAGGGCACACTCTCGCTTTCCTCTGACGCGAAGGGCTGGCGCAAGCAGGTCGCCTGCGTTTGCTCAAACGACCTGGCCGACGGCGCCGACACCCTCGCGCTCGGCTTTACGGGAACCGACGCGAAGGATTGCGCCGTCGACGCGATCACCGTGACCCGCGTCCCGGTCGCCGAGACCGCCATCGTGCTCCACAGCCCCGACGCCCACGAGACGACCGAGGTTCTGCACGGCACGCCGGGGCAGAGCCCGCTGACCGCCGAAATGCTCGACGCCCGCGCGCTGCCGACGCAGGGCAAGGCCTTCGACGGCTGGTATCTCGACGAGGCTTGCACACAGCCCTTCGCCGTGACCGGCGCGTTTCCGCAAACCGATCTCTCGCTCTACGCCCGCTACTTAAAAATCCAGGCCGTCACAACGCAGACGGTCGATTTTGAGGCGGGCTACCGCACCGCCGAAAAAACCGGCTCCCTTGCCGCGACGGCAGACCCGGTGCATTCCGGCAAAACGGCGCTGTCCGCCGAGCTCGACCGCACGAGCCTCGACCAGACGGCCTACCGTTCGCTGCTGACGACCGACGGGCGGCGCATCGCGGTGACCCCCGGCGCCGAATACCTCATCACCTACTACGCGCAGGCCACCCCGCGCGGCAGTCAGATGTACGCAAAGCTCGACTTCTACGCGACCTCCTGTGCGTCGCCCGAGGACGAGATGAACTGGAACAACGTGGCGCTGCTGACCTCGGCGCAGGCGGGGAATCAGCAGATCTTCACCGAATCGACCCACGGCTGGAAGCAGTACGCCGCTCTCGTGCGGATCGACCCCGCGCTCGACCCCGCGCAGGCCTACCTCGCGCTCGGCGTTTACGATAACACCGGCGTCGGCTGCCGCGTTTACATCGACGACCTGACCGTCACGCAGCTCAACGCGACCCAGCGCCCGCTGCTGCTCTGCGGCGTCGATGAGGAGGACGGCGTCGAAACCGTCTTCGGCTCGGTGGGCGAGGTCTGCGAGCTGCCGACGCTCACACGCGACGGCTACGTCTTCGCCGGGTGGTACCGCGAGCCGACCTATCAGACGAAGGTTTCCGAAGTCGCCTTTGCGACCGACGAAGTCCGGGTCTACGCGCGGTGGGAAGCGCTGCGCGAAGGCTCCACGGCGGAGCTGAGCTTCGAGACCGGCTACGACGGCAGCGAGAATTTGCAGGTCGCTGACGTCGCGCGCACCGGCAGCCGGGCGCTGCACTTCCACGCCGAGGGCAAGACCGGCGCGAACACGCAGTATCGGCGCATTCTCGACAACGACGGCAACCCCTATCGCCTCGTCGACGGCGCGACCTATATCGTCACCTTCTGGTATCGCGCTTCGCGCATCGGCGACGCGTTCGGCGCTTTCCGCTTTGACCTTTACCGCTCCAACGGCCGCGTCGCGGCGGAGGATCTCGTCCAGATGACGAAGCCCGACGTCGACCTCGCGAAAAACGACCAGATCACCGTCCGGCGGTCGACCGACGTCTGGACGCAGGCCGCCATCGCCTTCACCGTCGACCTGCATAGCGACCCCGAACGCGCGCAGTCGAGCGAGCTGGTGCTCGGCGCCTTCCTCGGCGCGAACGGGACGGAGGCCTGCGGCGACGTCTACATCGACGACCTCTGCGTCCGCGAGCTGCCGACTTTGAACTACGCCGTCACCCTCGTGACCGACGAGACGCAGGACAGCTGCCGCATTCTCTGGGGCAAGGCGGGCGAGCCGATGCGGTTGCCGACCTGCGAGCCGCAGGGCAGCGCCCCCTTCGAGGGCTGGTGCTATGACGCCGCCCGCAGCAGCCTTTGCGACCTGACGGTCTATCCGGAGCGCAATCTGCGCCTCTTCGCGCGCTGGAAGTTAGACCCCACCGCGCCCGAAACCGTCATCACCTTCGAGGATTACGCCCGGTATAACGATTTCAGCGACGGCGGTCTGCGCGCCGACGCCACGGGCACCGTCGCCCTCTCCACCGAGCAGGCGCACAGCGGGGACTATTCCCTGAAGCTCGTCTCCAACGGCGGCTGGTACGGCGGGCAGGCCTTCCTCTACGACGGGACCGACACCTTCCGCGTCGAGCCGGGCGCGACCTACGCCATCAGCTATTATATGTACGCGAAATCGCAGACCTATCTCGATATCGTCGAGATGAATTTCGTGACCTCGAGCCCTGACAGCCGCACGACCTCCTGGAAGCAGCAGAGCCACACGCTCTGGGGCGATTACGCCGACCCGCAGGTCAACATCGGCCCCTCCGCCGCGGTCTACTGGAATTCTCCCTTCGACCAGTGGCGCAAGTGCACGACCATCTTCACCGCCGACTGCACCGCCGCGAACAACGCCCTGTCGATCACCGCGTGGGGCACGAAGAACGCGAGGACGGTCTATCTCGACGACATCACCATCACGAAGATCGACCCCGCGAACAGCTACATTTTCTGCGACGCCAACTTCACCGGCGGCGCCGATCAGGTGGTGCAGGGGCGCGCGGGCAGCACGGTGCAGCTGACCGCGCCGGAGCGCGAGGGCTACTCCTTCAGCGGCTGGTACACCGACGACGCCTTCGACCCCGACACGCGCTACACCCCGACGGGCACCCTGCCCGAAAAGCCGCTCTACCTCTTCGCGAAGTGGGTGCGCAGCAGCTTTGCGCAGGGCTTCGAGGACTATTATTCCACCGCCCCGGCGGTCGACCGCGACTATGAGCTCGTCGAGGCGCGCGCCGGCAGTTCGCAGGTCTACGAGGGCAGCTACGCCATGCACCGCATCGGCGACGCGGCGCGTCCCAAGCGCTTCAGCCTGATGACCGATTACGGCGATATGCTCGAAAGCATGCAGACCTATTACGTCTCGATGCAGGTGCGGGTCGCCGACCCGGGCGATGCGGACGGCTATCTGCAAATCATCAACACGAAGTCGAACATGTACCCCTGGGCGACCGACCTCGACGCCCGCAACGTCATCAAGCTCTCGTCGATCGCCGACGGGAAGTGGCACCAGATCGTCTATCAGATCACGTTAATCGACGTCTTCCTCGCGATCGGCACGCCGTCGCGCAGCGACGTTTACCTCGACGACGTGCGGGTCTATCTCGAGGGCTACCAGCCCGCCTTCCCGGCAGGCAGCGTCGTCACCGCCGACGACGAGGCCTTCCCCCCGCCGGAAGATACTCCGGAATTCAACGACGCGCCGACGGAGTTTGAACCGGGCGACAACACCGCCGTCGTCGAGGGCGACGAGGAAGAGAGCACGACCGTCCGCAAAAAGGTCGTGACGACGGTGCGTAAGAAGAAAAAACCGACGAGTGCGGCGGCGGGTGGATTCCCCTGGTGGGTCATTCTGCTGATCTGCCTCGGCGTCGTGCTGCTGCTCGGCGCGGGCGCGATCGTCGCCTGGAAAACGGGACTTTTCCGAAAACTGCGGAAAAAACGGGAAAAGGAGGCAGGCTGACATGACAAAACGATTGCTTTGCGCGCTGCTGGCGGCGCTCCTCTGCCTCGCCTGCGCCTGCGGCGACGAGACGCCGACCCCGACGGATTCGAGCGCGCCGGACACCTCGTCCGGCTCGCAGACCATCACGGAATCCCTGCCGGACGACACGACCTCCGACGACGGGCAAACCGCCGAAACGGGTAACGCGGGCGCCTCGGCGCCCATCGTGCAGACCGTCGTCAAGGAGGGGTCGGAGCTCGACCTCTACAACCACGATTTCACGATCATCCGCAGCGATGATGTGAACGCGGACGAAATGCAGGCCATCAACGAATTTTACCAGACGATGCAGAAATACTACCCGTCGATCGAATACGGCAACGACGTCGCCCGCCCCTTCGCGGACGGGTACGAGGTCGTCGTCGGCAAGACGAATCGCCCGGTCTCGAAAAAGCTGACCGACGCGATCACCGCCACCGGCCGCACGAAAAAGTATAACTACACCGTCGCGGTCTCGGGCAAGCAGGTCTACCTCGCTGCCGTCGACGCCATCGGGCTGCAGGCCGCGATCACCTACTTCCTCGACCACTTCGTCAAGAACGGCCTCGATCGCCTGCCGAAGAACTATTCCTATACCTATCAGCACAAGGCCGTGAAGGTCACTGTCGGCGGCAATTCGATCGACGATTACCGCGTCATCGTGCCGCGCGCCGCGTCCTGGATCTACACCGGCGAGCTCGACGCGATGCTCGAACAGCTCAGCGTGCTGACCGCTCAGACCTATGAAGTCACCGACGACCGCGCCGCCTCTGCCGCGCACGAAATCCTCGTCGGGGCGACCGACCGGCCGCAGAGCAAGACCCTTTCCGACCCGAACGCCTTTGAGATCACGGTGCAGGGCGGCAAGCTCGTCCTCAACGGCGGCAGCGACGCCGCGCTGGCGTCGGGTGTGATTTGGTTGACGAATTATCTGCGGCAGAACGCCGGGCACGATATCGTCTTCTCCGCGTATTTCAAATACAGCGGCAGCACTTCTTCGACGCCCGGCCGCTATCGCCTCGTCTGGAACGACGAGTTCGGCGGCACGGCGGTCGACACCGGGAAATGGATCATCCGCGAGGACACCAACGAGGGCATTCAGTACACCGCCCGCCCCGAAAACACCCGGGTCGCGAACGGCCTGCTCACCCAGACGGTGCAGCGTGAGATCGACGCAGAAGGCGAATCCCATTACACCGCGTCGCACATTTCGACGAAGATGTATTATCTTTACGGTTACGCCGAGGTGCGGCTGCACCTGCCCCAGGGCAACGGCTGCTTCCCCGCCTTCTGGGGCAACCACGGCGGCATGGAGTACGATATCTTCGAGCAATTCGCCGGGAACAACAGCAGCGTCTTTTTCGGGCGGCACATCTGGTGGTGGAACATCGACCCCTTCAGCGGACAGCGCGTACAGGATCACATCTCGATTCAGGCCGTGGAGGGCGGCAACAACGCCTTCCGCCTGGAGGAGGGCATTCTGCACGACGCCTGGCACACCATCGGCATGGTGTGGGATGCGCAGCACGTCGTCGCTACCTTCGACGGCTTCCCCTATTTTGAGACCTCGATCATCTACGACGACCGGTACGATTCCTTCTATCACATGCCGATCGACCTGAAGCTCAACCACATCGTCGACATCCCCGCCGTCGACCGGAACGACGGCACCCCCTTCCCGAACGTGATGGAGGCCGATTATGTGCGGCTCTATCAAATTCCGGGGCAGGGACAGCTGTTCGATGCAAACTGACATGCGAAATCCTCTGTTTGACCGCCGCGTTTCGGCGGCTCGGGTGCGGCGAAATCTATGGTGAGGGGCGGCACACGACAGATGAAAGCGGAAACCTACCGCGATTGGTGCGAAAACCAGCAGGAGCAGATCCTCGATCGGGTGGTATTTGAGGCCGAAAGCGACGATCTGCCGCTGCGGCTGCTCGAATGCGGCTCCTGCCGGCTTCGCATGGGCGCCGCCGTCACGAAAACCACGACCTCGTTCCAGGCCGTGGAGTTCGTCGAAAGCGGCGCCGCCGAGCTGTCCTGCGGCGGCAGCGTCCACCGCCTGCGCGAGGGCGACCTCTATTTCATCGAGAACAACACGGAATACACCCTCGCCGCCGAGCAGCCGCTGATTCGCCGGTATTTCACCTGCTGCGGCTCGCTGCTGCGCAGTCTGCTGCTCTCCTACGGGCTCAACAAGGGCCTTCTGATCGTCCACGAAAGCAAGGGCGACGCCTTTCGCCGCCTGCTCGAGCTCGGGCGCGCCGAGCAGGGCAACGCCGCCTTTTTCCGGCAGGTCTGCCAGCTGCTGCACGACCTCGTGCTCGACGCCTACCTGCGGGATTACACCGGCAACCAGAACGCCTCGGCGGTGAAAATTCGGGACATCATCCACGAAAACGTCTTCAACAACAGCTTCCGGCTCGAAAACATCGCCGAGCAGCTGCACATTTCGGTGCCCTACGTCATCGGCGTCTTTCGCAAGGCCTACGGCGTCACGCCCTATAAGTACCTGATCCGGCGCCGCATCAAGGAGGCTGCCGACCTGCTGACGAACGGCACCGAGCCGATCTCCGAGATCGCGGCCTCCCTCAATTTTTCCGACCAGCATTATTTCAGCAACGTCTTCCGCAAGGAAATGAACGTTTCGCCCTCGGTTTACCGCCGGCTTTATTCCAACGTCAAACCGGCGGGGAAGTACGACCGGATGCCGAAATTCGACAAAAAGCGGGTCAAGATCCGGGACTACATCCGCGAGAACTGGGGGCGCTGTATCGCCCGCCAGACGCAGGACGGGGGCGGCATTCTCGGCCTGCCCTATCCCTTCAGCGTGCCCTCGACCGGCATGAACCTGCGCGAAATGTATTACTGGGACACCTATTTCACGAACAAGGGTCTCATCCTCGACGGGCTGCTCGTGCAGGCGGAATACAACGTCATGAACATCTTTTCGCTGGTCGACCGCTTCGGCTTCATGCCCAACGGCAACGCGCGGCGGTATCTTTATTGCTCTCAGCCGCCCTTTTTGTCGCTGATGGTGAGCGATATTTACGAGATCACCCACGACCGCGAATGGCTTCAAACGGCGTACGACGTCTTAAAACGCGAATACAACTGGTGGCAGACCCGGCGCGCGACGCCGGTGCGCGGCCTCAACCGCTACGCCATGGAGGTCGACGAGAGCGACGGCTCCTATCGCCACCTTGCCGCGATGTTCGACCGCCAGACCCATTCCACGCGGCAGGACCTCGCCATGGCGGAGAAGGTCGCCGTCATGGGCGCGCAGGCCGAAAGCGGCTGGAACACCACCACCCGCAACAACTTCGAGGATTCGCAGTATGCGATGGTCGACTTGAATTCGCTGCTCTTCCGCCTCGAGGACAATATGCACTATTTCGCCATTCAGCTCAAAAACGGCGAGGACGAAATGTGGCAGACCCGCAAATACGAGCGCCAGCAGCGCATCGTACGCTATTTCTGGAACGGCGCGATCTTCAGCGATTATAATTACGTGCTCGGGCGGCATTCCGACGTGCTCTCCTGCGCGGGGTATTATCCGCTCTTTACCCGCGCCGCCAACAACGAGCAGGCGCGCAAAATGCGCGACGCCCTGCCGCGGATCGAGCGGGAATTCGGCGTCGTCGCCTGCGAGCCGAACGGCGACGGGTCGCAGTGCCAGTGGGCGTACCCCAACGGCTGGGCGCCGCTGCATTACATCGTCGTGATGGGCCTCGACCGCTACGGGTTCACCGAGGACGCCCGCCGCATCGCCGAAAAATACGTCGCCACCGTCGAGCGGAATTACGAGCGCACCGGACGGCTGTATGAAAAATACAACGTCTGCACCGGCGACACCAACACCACAAACGAATACGGCCCGTCGGAGGTCATGGGCTGGAGCGCCGGGACGTATCTCGCGCTGCGGCAGTACCTCAACGACGTCGCCAACAAGAAAAACGCGAAAAACGAGAAAGACGAGAAGAACGAAACGCATGAGACAAACAAGACAAAACGTACCGGCACAGCGCCGGACGCGCGGTAACTGCCGGAACGGGGGAAGGTCATGAAATCGGGTGTGATCCAAAGCGCGGCGCTCGCGCTCGCGCTGCTTTTGCTGCCCTGCGCAAACGCGACGCCCTGCCGCGCGCAGAACGCCGATTCGAGCTCGACCGCGCCGGCGGCAAAAACGACGGCCGCCGCGACCGCGGGACCGGATTTTGCAGCCTATCTCGCCGCGCAGCCCGCGGCAAACGGGCAGGGGAACGTCGCGCTTGCCGCGAAAGATTACGCCGCGCTTTCCGGCTTGCAGGCGTCCGCATCGACCGACGGCGCCGTGCGGTTTACGGGCAGCGGAAACGTCGATTATACGGTCGAGATCGCGGCGGCGGGGCGGTATCAGTTGCGGCTGACCTGCCGGTTTGACGGCGCGCGAAATTTGAAATACGGCGTGCTGCTGGACGGCGCCTATCCCTTTGCCGAGGCGCGCGACCTGCTTTTGACGCAGTTTTGGGACGACGGCGGCGGCATCCGCACCGGCGCCGACGGCAACGAATACGTCGCGGCGGCGGGCGTGGTCGACGGGCTGCTGCCCCGCTATGCCGTCGACAGCACCGGCGAGCGCGACGACCCCTATCTGTTCTACCTTTCGGCGGGCGCACACACCCTCTCGCTGCGCTTTGCCGACGCGACGCTCGAGCTGTCCGAGCTCGAACTGCTCCCCGCGTCCGACCCGCCGACCTATGAAGAATGCCGGCAGGCCTACGCCGCGCAGGGGCTGCAACCGAGCGACGCCGCGCCGATCCGGCTGCAGGGCGAGGCGGCGGTGCTGAAAACCGACCGCTCGCTGCCCGGCCACGCCGACACCGATTCCCCCAACCTCACCCCGCACGACGCGCGGTATCTGCGGGTCAATTACATCGGCGGCGGCGACTGGAACAGCCCCGGCGAGGAATTGACCTGGCAGCTTGACGTCGCGCAGGACGGACTGTATACGATCGGCCTGCGCCTGAAACAAGACCAGCTCATCAACGGCTATTCCTACCGCCGGTTGAAGATCGACGGGGAAGTCCCCTTCGTCGAAGCCGCCAACCTGAAATTCTTCTATTCGACCGCCTGGAAAAAGGCGGTGCTCGGCGACGGCGACGAGCCCTATTATTTTCACCTGACCGCCGGACAGCACACCCTCTCGCTCTCGGTCACGCTGGGCGAGACGGCGGCGTTTTACACCGAACTCAAGGAGATCGTCAACGACATCGGCGACCTCTATCTCGATATCGTCATGATCACGGGCGAGACCCCCGACTACAACCGCGATTACGACCTCTTCAATCAGATCCCCGGCTTCAACGACACCCTCTCCTCCGACAGCGAGCGGCTGCGCGCCCTCGTCGAGCGCTCCGCGCAGCTTTCGAGCAAGCGCACGGGGCAGTACGTCGGCGCGCTCAACAACATGGCGCGGGTGCTCGACGCGATGTGCAAACACCCCTACGAAGCGCAGGACTACGTCAAGGATTACTACACGCAGTACACGAATCTCAGCTCCTGGCTCTATGAAATGAAGAATATGCCCCTCGCCGTCGACGAAATCCAACTCGTCGGCGATCCCGACCGGCTCGACCTGCCGAAAACCGGCTTTTTCGGCTCGGTCTGGTTCACGCTGCGCCGCTTTGCCGCTTCGTTCAGCGCGGATTACAACAGCATGGGCGGCTCGGACACCGACGCGACCCTCAAAATCTGGGTCAACTGGGGCCGCGACCAGACGCAGGTGCTCAACAACCTGATCCAGGAATCCTTCCTGCCGTATGCGCAGCAGACCCTTGGCAAAACCGTCGGCGTGAAGCTCGAGATCACCACCGCAACCCTCATCAACGGCCTGCTCTCGGGCGACCAGCCCGACCTCGCCCTCTCGATGCCCCGCACCGACCCGCTCAACTACGCCATGCGCGGCGCGCTGTATGATTTGAAGCAATTTCCCGACTGGGAGGAAATTCTCACCCGCTTCCAGCCCGGCGCCGAGCAGCCCTATTATTACCGCGACGGGCTCTATGCCCTGCCCGACACGCAGTCGTTTTATATCTTGTTTTACCGCTCCGATATCCTCGATTCGCTGGGGCTGACCGTCCCGAACACCTGGGAGGAATTTCTCAACGTGACGGCGGTGCTGCAGCGCAACAATATGCAGAGTTACCTGCCCGTCTCGGCGCTGACGAACAACGCGGGTCTGGGCGCCTGCGGCATTTACGGCACGCTGCTGATGCAGGACAAAGTCCCGATCTACAACGCGCAGAAGGACGCCTGCCTGCTCGACTCGTCCGACGCCATCGCGACCTTTACGCGCTGGACGGACATGTACACGGAATACAAAATCCCGACGACCCAGAGCTTTTATAACCGCTTCCGCGTCGGGCTCTGCCCCTTGGGCGTCGACCTCTATACGCAGTACACCGTCCTGCAATCGGCGGCGCCGGAGATCCGCGGCCGCTGGAGCATCGCGCCGCTGCCCGGGACAAAGGGCGCCGACGGCAAGCTCGACCGCACGACCTGCGGCATGGGGACCGGCTGCGGCATCCTGCAAAAATCGGCGCACAAAGAGGAAGCCTGGGCGTTTTTGAAATGGTGGACGTCTGCCGACGCGCAGCTTGCCTATAACAACGCGCTCGAATCGGTGCTCGGCGC
>CANQSG010000052.1 GCA_947626485.1 uncultured Clostridia bacterium
CCTGCTCCGACCTCGTCGCTCTGCGCGACGAGGTCGGTGCAGGTGCATCCCCGCAGCCGGATGTCGCCCACGTCGGTCTGCACCCGCGCCGTGCCGCTGATCTTCGCGTTTTCGAGCAGGACGTCGCCCGTGTCGGTCTGCACCGACAGCTCGCCCGCCGTCAGCCCCGTCAGCCGGATCGCGCCGGTGCCTACCCTGACCTCGAGCCGCCCGGAGATCGCCGTCGTCCCGGTCAGGGCGCCGGTGTCGCTGTGCATTTGCAGCGAGGCGAAGGAAATGCCCTGCGGCAGCGAGACGGCGCCGACGTCGGTCTCGACGTTCAGCGCGCCGTAAGCCTCTTTCGGCAGATAAACCGTCAGCTTCGGCGTGGTGAGCGTGAAGTTGAAATGCTCCCACCAGCGGCGGGCGTTGTTCACCTCGACGGTCAGCTTCCCGTCCTCGACGCGCACGGTGTGCCGCGCCTTTTCGTCCTCGAAGCAGACGACCCGGCAGGCCCCGTCGGCGGCGGGCAGGAATTCGACGGCGGCGGTGTCGACGCGGACGTCGATCTCGCGAAACGCGTCGGTGACGGCATGGGTGTTGGTCTCGAAATTGACCGTGCACAGCCGCCGAAAATCCCAGCCGCAGGCCGTCATCACGCCCGCGAACAGCAGACCGGAAAGCAAAATCGCCCCGGCGGCGGCGAGCAGCCAAATCTTTGTCGTCCGCGTCATAGCTGCGCCTCCTTTTTTCCGCGTTTGCCCCACGAAACCGACCGTTTTGTCAGCCACAGCGCCCCTTTTGTCGCCGCGCGGCAGCCGAAAAACAGAAAGACCGACAGCCCCGCGCAGCAAATTCCGGCGGCGAGAAAGGCGAGCCCGGTAAGGACGTACCCCCGCGCGCCGAAGACGATCAGCGAGCCGACGCCGCCGACCGCCGCGACCCAGAACGAGCCCTCAATAATCCAGAGCGAGGCGACCAGCGCCCAGAGGACGATCCAGAGCGAGAGCAGGACGATCCCCGCGGCGAGCAGCAGTGGGAACCAGACCGGCGCGCAGAGCCAGAACACGATTTTCTGCACCCGGCTCGCGCCACTCGGCCTGCCCGCCGGAACCGTCGGCAGGGGCGCTTCCGGCGCCGCTTCCGCCAAAATCTGGGCGACGATCTGCTCGACCGACCCGACCGCGCGGACGGCCTCGGCCTGTGAAAGCCCCTCCTCCATGCGGTCGTCGATCAATTCGCCGTAAAACGCCAGCCGATCCTCGACCTCGCTCGGCGGCAGGCCGGCAAGCCCGCTTTGCAGCCGGGCGAGAAATTCCGCTTTTGTCATGCTTCCTCATCCTCCCTCGTTACGAACCGGTAAATGGCGGCGATCTCCGCCCATTCCGCCTTGAAATCCTCGATGCGGCGGCGACCGGCCTGTGTGATGTGGTAATACTTCCGAAGCCTGCCGCCGTGCTCTGTCGTGCGGACGGTCAGCATGCCGCCCGCCTCCAACCGCTTCAAAACGGTATAGAGCGTCGATTCCGGCAGCGTCAGATACGGCTTCATGTCCTTGGTGATCTGATACCCGTAAGAATCCTTCCGTTTGATGGCAGCCAGCACGCAAACGTCCAGCAGCCCCCGTTTCATCTGCGCGTCCACACAATACCTCCCCTCACGACATACATCATAACACGAAGTATTCCGCTTGTCAAGTCGAACCATAAAAAACAGCGGAACAAAAGCTGCTGCCGCTCTGCGCGCCCCGGCACTCCGCAATCTTCGCACCCGCGTCGCCGTTTCAACCGCGGCAAAATCTGTGCCGCGCCGGACGCCGCAAAGGATTACACCCCGCCTCGTTTCCGCTTGACATCGCGGCGTCGGATGTGGTACTATTAACATGAAATAGTATATCTGAAAACAAGGAGCAAGCAGCATGATTACCGGGGAATTGAAAAACAGGATCGACGGGCTTTGGGAGATGTTCTGGACGGGGGGATTGACGAATCCGCTCGACGTCATCGAGCAGATCACCTACCTGATGTTCATCCGCGACCTCGACGACAGCGACAACCGCCGCGCGAAGGAGAGCGCCATGCTCGGCCTGCCCTATGCGAGCATTTTCGCGGGGGAAGTCGCGGTCGGCGACCGGGCGATCGAGGGCGAACAGCTGAAATGGAGCGTCTTTCACGATTTCCCCGCCGCGCGGATGTATACGACGGTGCAGGAGTGGGTCTTCCCCTTTATCAAAAACCTGCACGACGACAAAAACAGCGCCTATTCCAAATACATGGGCGACGCGATCTTCAAGCTGCCGACGCCGCTGATGCTCTCGAAGGTCGTCGACGCGCTCGACGGGATTTATCGCCTGATGAGCGAGGCGCAGTCGTCCGACGTGCGGGGCGACGTTTACGAATACCTGCTCGCCAAGATCGCGACGGCGGGCGTCAACGGCCAGTTCCGCACCCCGCGCCACATCATCCGCATGATGGTCGAGCTGACCGACCCGAAGCCCGACGACGTGATCGCCGACCCCGCCTGCGGCACCTCGGGCTTTCTCGTCGCCGCCGGGGAATATTTGAAGGAGCGGCGGCGGGAGGAAATTTTCTTCGACCGCAAGAATAACGAGCACTATCGCAGCGGGATGTTCCACGGCTACGACATGGATCGGACGATGCTGCGCATCGGGGCGATGAACATGATGACCCACGGCGTCGACCGCCCCGTGATCGAATACCGCGACAGCCTTTCGGAGCAGAACCCCGACCGCAGCCGCTTCTCGCTGATCCTCGCCAACCCGCCCTTCAAGGGCAGCCTCGACGCCGAGACCGTCTCGCCCGACCTGTTAAAGGTCTGCAAGACGAAAAAGACCGAGCTGCTTTTTCTCGCCCTCTTCCTGCGGATGCTGCGCGTCGGCGGGCGGTGCGCCTGCATCGTGCCCGACGGGGTGCTCTTCGGCGCCTCGAACGCCCACAAGGCCATCCGCCGGGCGCTCATCGAGGACAACCGGCTCGAGGCCGTGATCTCGATGCCCTCGGGCGTTTTCAAGCCCTACGCCGGGGTCTCGACGGCGGTGCTGCTCTTTACGAAAACCGGGCACGGCGGCACCGATCAGGTCTGGTTTTACGATATGCAGGCGGACGGCTTCTCGCTCGACGACAAGCGCGCCCCCGTCGAGCAAAACGACATCCCCGACCTGCTCGCCCGCTTCCGCGCAAGAGAGGACGAGCCCGACCGGCCGCGCGACCAAAAATCCTTCTTCGTCCCCAAGGAAGAGATCGCCGCCAACGACTACGACCTGTCGATCAACAAATACAAAACCGCCGCCTACACCCCCGTAGAATACCCGCCGACCGGGGAAATTCTGGCGGAGCTCGACCGCCTGGACGCCGAGGTCACGCAGGAGCTGGCGGAGTTGAAAGAAATGCTGAAAGCGTAAAATCGCAGAAAAAAGCTGGGGAGCAATTCAGATGATAAAAGCAAAACTCGGAGATATTTGCAACATTGTTTCCGGTGGTACGCCATCCCGCTCAAGGCCGGAGTTTTGGGACGGAGGAACGATACCATGGGTAAAAATAAGTGATATAAAAAGTAAATATATTGATAGTGCAAGTGAAAGCATTACGAAATCGGGACTTGATAATTCGGCAGCAAAACTTCTTAAAAAAGGGACGATTTTATACACGATTTTCGCCACTTTAGGCGAGGTTGGTATTCTCAACATTGACGCTTGCACAAATCAAGCCATCGTCGGTATCACGGCAAAAGACCCGGATATTATAAAAACGGATTATCTCTACTACTTCTTAAAATCTAAAAAAAGATATGTTGATATGACGGGTCGGGGCGTTGCGCAAAACAATATCAACCTATCTATACTTCGTGACTTTGAGGTGACTATTCCGCCGGTTGAAACGCAGGAAAAAATACTTTCCGTTCTCGATAAAACACAGTCTATCATCTCTTGCATCAACCAGCGGATTGCAAAGACGGACGAGTTCGTCAAAACGCGGTTCGTTGAGATGTTTGGGGAGCCAGGAGTAGATAATCATGGCTGGGGACTACGTGCGTTAGGCACCGCGTGTCTTATAAATCCGAAAAGAGGACAAGATTCACAGCTGCTAAGCGATCTCGATGTATCTGTTGTTCCGATGCCCGCCGTATCAGAACACGGCGAGATAGACACAACTGAAGTAAAAAAATATAATGACGTCAAAGCAGGGCTTACATATTTTGAAGAGAATGACGTGCTGTTCGCTAAAATTACGCCATGTATGGAAAACGGAAAAGGCGCCGTTGCAAAAGGTCTTTGTAATGGTATCGGATTTGGGTCGACGGAATTTCATGTGCTCCGTCCGATTGACGGCATAACAAATTCAGTCTGGATTTATATGCTTACCGTAATGCCGAAATTTCGCAAAGAGGCAGCGGAAAAAATGACCGGAAGTGCAGGCCAGCGCAGAGTGCCTGCTTCCTTCCTAAAAAATTATCAAGTGGCCGTCCCTCCGATTGCCCTCCAAAATAAATTTGCCACTTACGTTATTCAAACCGAAAAAATAAAATCCGCCATGCAGCAATCCATCAACAATACCCAGCTTCTCTTCGACAGCTTGATGCAGGAATATTTCGGGTAAAGGAGGTGTTAACATGAAAAACTTTGAAATTAAACCGGATATTGAACCTAAAGATAAATATGGAAAAGCTGTGAAAGCCATTTTAGAAGCAGAAAAATGCTTTCAAGCATTAGAGCCCGAAGACAAGAAGAAATTCGTTCAGGAGTATATAGAATATAAGACCGCAGGACTAATGAATTCCAGAATGTGATAGGAAGGTGATCGCATTGACCGATTTGAGTAAATTCAAACGAGAAATAACTGATTTAATACAAAAAGGTTCTGCTTTATCTGATGCTTTATCTTATGATGACAACAAAAAAGGGTGTAAGGATTTTTCAAATTTTCCCGGAAAATACGAAATCTGGTATACAAAGTGTCTGCCAATAATTAAACAATTAGCCCCAGACAGATATAATGATTTCATAACTTTATATTCCAATCCGAAGCGTAAAGAAATAAATGAAAGCAATTATTGCATTGAAGACGCAATAAAGGGAACGGAAGAGTATATGGGAAGTTATGGCCCTTGGACTGCATCTACCAGCATTTATAGGCAAGTAAGTATACTTCAAGCGTGCGTCGATAATTTAGAGAGTTATGTTTTTAACATTCGAGGTATTTTACAAGCCGATATTTTCGATTCAGAGCTTGATTCTGCCACACATTTACTAAAAAACGGCTTTCTTCGGCCGGCAGGCTCGATTTGTGGTGTTGTAATTGAAAAGCATCTCGCTGAAGTATGTAAAAATCATAATATTGTAATAACAAAGAAGGAGCCACATATTTCTGATTTTAATGAAAAACTGAAAGATAGTGTTTATGGTACGATAGAATGGCGTCATATACAAAGGCTGGCGGACATTCGCAATTATTGCGATCATAATAAAGATCGTGAACCAACTACGGATGAGGTTGAAGAGCTGATAATAGGGACAGATAAGATAGTAAAAACAATTTTCTGACATAACATAAAAGGTTTCCGCATAGGAGGCAACAACACTATGACGAACTTTGACTTTTTGCAGGCCGACGCGCGGTTTGCTTCCTTTGCGGAGGTGGCGGCGAAGGCGGAGCATTTGCTGCATATCGACGTCGATTCCTGCGTGCTGTCCTGCCGCCGGGCGATGGAGTTCGCCGTGAAATGGATGTATTCGGTCGACGCCGACCTCGTGACGCCCTATCAGGATACCCTCGTCTGCCTGATGAACGACGGCGCCTTCCGCGCCATTGTCGACGACAACATCTGGCAGCGCATGGATTTCATCCGCAAGGTCGGCAACGCCGCGGCGCACGGCGGCAAAAAGATCACCGAGGCGCAGGCGGAGCTCTGCCTCGAAAATCTCTACCTCTTTCTCGATTTCGTCGCCTATTGCTACGGCAAGGACTATCACGAGAGCAAATTCGACCGCGCGCTGCTCGAGCTGACGCCCGAGGAAGCCCTTTCCTTCGTGCCCGACGCCGAGATCGACCTCGCCGCGCTGATCGAGGAAAACCGGGCGATGAAGGCCGAGCTGTCCGCCCGCCGCGCCGAACGGGGCGAAACCTACACCCCGAAGCCGCTCGAGCTTTCGGAATACAAGACCCGCAAGCTGTATATCGACTTCATGCTGCAGGACGCCGGCTGGGTCGAGGGCAGGGACTGGCAGAACGAGGTCGAGCTGCCCGGCATGCCAAACGCGTCCGAAGTCGGCTTCGCGGATTACGTGCTCTACGGCGACGACGGGCGGGCGCTCGCGGTGATCGAGGCGAAGCGCACCTGCGTCGACGTCGCGAAGGGGCGGCAGCAGGCGAAGCTCTACGCCGACCTGCTCGAACGGCAGCACGGCCGCCGCCCGGTCGTCTTTCTGACGAACGGCTTCGAGACCCGGCTGATCGACAACCGCTATCCCGAGCGCAGGGTCGCGTCGGTCTATTCGAAGCGCGACCTCGAAAAGCTCTTCAACCTGCAAACGATGCGCACCCCGCTCGCCCGCATCGCGGTCGACAAAACCATCGCCGGGCGGTATTATCAGGAGGCGGCGATCAAGGCGGTCTGCGACGCCTTCGACGGGCAAAATCGCCGCAAGGCGCTGCTCGTGATGGCGACCGGGTCGGGCAAGACCCGCACCGTCATCGCCCTGTGCGACATTCTGCTGCGGCACGGCTGGGTGAAGAATATCCTCTTCCTCGCCGACCGCAATTCCCTCGTCACGCAGGCGAAGCGCAGCTTTGTCGACCGGATGCCCGACCTTTCGGTGACGAACCTCTGCGAGGAAAAGGGCAACGCCGCCGCGCACTGCGTCTTTTCGACCTATCAGACCATGATGAACGTCATCGACACCGAAAAGGACGGCGGCGGCAAGCGCTACACCGTCGGGCATTTCGACCTCGTCATCTGCGACGAGGCGCACCGCTCGATCTACAACAAATACCGCGACATTTTCGGCTATTTCGACGCGCCGCTCGTCGGCCTGACCGCGACGCCGAAGGATGAGATCGACAAGAACACCTATGCCGTCTTCGAGCTCGAAAACGGCGTCCCGACCTACGGCTATGAGCTCGCGCAGGCGGTGAAAGACGGCTATCTCGTCGACTTTATCTCGGTCGAGACCCGGCTCAAATTCATCGAGCAGGGCATCGTCTACGACGAGCTGTCCGAGGCCGACCGCGAGCGGTACGAGGCGACCTTCGCGCAGGACGGCGCGCTGCCCGAAAGCATCGCCGCCTCGGCGCTCAACGAGTGGATCTTCAACGAGGACACGATCCGGCAGGTGCTGCACATCGTCATGGAAAACGGGCTGAAAATCGACTACGGCGAGAAGCTCGGCAAGACGATCCTCTTCGCGAAAAGCCACACTCACGCCGAGCGGATTTTTGAGATTTTCAACCGCGAATATCCCCACCTGCCCGGCTTCGCGAAGGTCATTGACAACTATATGACCTACGTGCAGAGCGCCATCGACGAATTTTCCGACCCGAACAAGCTGCCGCAGCTCGCGATCTCGGTCGACATGCTCGACACCGGCATCGATGTGCCCGAGGTACTCAACCTCGTGTTCTTCAAAAAGGTGATGAGCAAGGCGAAATTCTGGCAGATGATCGGCAGAGGCACCCGCCTTTGCCCCGGCCTGCTCGACGGCGCGGATAAGGAACAGTTTTACATCTTCGATTTTTGCGGCAATTTTGAATTTTTCCGCATGCGTTCCGCCCGCCCCGTCGCCGGCGGCCTCGCGCTGCAAGGCGCGATCTTCCACCTGAAATCCGAGCTCGCCTTTCAGCTGCAAGACCTCGCCTACCAGACCGACGAGCTCATCGCCTTCCGCGCCCAGCTCGTCGACGACATGGTGCGCAAGGTGCGGGAGTTAAACCGCGAGAATTTCGCCGTGCGGCAGCATTTGAAATTCGTCGACCTCTATGCGGACGCCGAAAACTACCGGACGCTGACCTATGAAAACACGCTGCAAATCGAGCAGGAGCTCGCCCCGCTGATCCTGCCCGACGCCGACGACGCGAAGGCGGTGCGGTTCGACGCCCTGCTCTACGGCATCGAGCTCGCGTTTTCGGCGGGCAAGCCCTTCGGCCGCCACCGCGCCGACCTGCGCAGGCGGGTCGAGGCCGTCGCCGGGCTGGTCGGCAACATCCCAGAGGTGCGCGCGCAGGCGGAGCTGATCGAAAAGCTGCTGCACACGGATTACCTCGACGACGCCGGCCTGCCGGAATTCGAGCACATCCGCAAGTGCCTGCGCGACCTGATGAAGTACATACCGAACGAGCGGCACACCTACGACACCGATTTCGACGACGAGATTTTGTCGATGGAATACCGCGCGTCGGAGCTCGAGAACGACGACCTGAAAAACTACCGCGCGAAGGCGGAATTTTACATCCGCCAGCACCAGGACAACGCCGCCATCGCGAAGCTGAAAAGCAACGAGCCCCTCACCCGCGCCGACGTCGAGGCGCTGGAGAAAATCCTCTGGAGCGAGGTCGGAACCAAGGCGGATTACGAAGCCGAATACGGTCAGAAGCCGCTCGGCGAGCTCGTGCGGGAGATCGTCGGGCTCGACATGAACGCCGCGAAGGCCGCCTTCGCCGCCTACCTCGACGACGTCAGCCTCGACAGCCGCCAGATCTATTTCGTCAACCAGATCGTCGAATACATCGTCCATAACGGCATGATGAAAGACCTCTCCGTCCTCCAAGAGCCCCCCTTCACCGACCGCGGCAGCCTGACCGAGATTTTCCCCGACAAACTCTGGAAAGGCATCTTCGCCACCATCACCCAAATCAACGCCAACGCAGCGGCATGAAAAAATCCCTTTCGGCGAACGAAAGGGATTTTTTTGAGTGAAGAACTAAGAACGAAGAGTGAAGAGTGGCGGAGTCGCCTGCGGCGACGATAAAAAACCGGCAAGGCGTGCCTTGCCGGAATTCTATTTCGTCCGCGAAGCGGACACCGAAGTTCTTCACTCTTCACTCTTAGTTCTTCACTTGCAATCTTGCAAAAGATTGCCCTTCACCCTCTCGGCAGCGACGCGATAAACTGCTGCGCCGTCCTCGGCGTCACGCTGCCGGCGTGGTGCATTTTCCACGCGATCGCGCGGGCGCGGAGTTCTTCTTGCGGCAGGGCGATTCCGGCGCGGGCGGCGAGCGCCGTGACGATGTCGAGAAATTCCTGCTGGCTCGGCGTGAGGTAGAGGATCGAAAGCCCGAAGCGGGACGCCAGCGACAGCTTTTCCTCGGTCGTCTCGGAACGGTGCAGGTCGGTGTCGTAATCGTCCCGGTCGTTCCAGCTCTCGTGCACCAAGTGCCGCCGGTTCGAGGTCGCGTAGATCAGCAGGTTTTCGGGCTGGGGCTCGATCCCACCCTCAAAAAAGCTCTTGAGCGACTTGTAGCCCGTCTCCTGCTCCTCGAAGGAGAGGTCGTCGAGCACGAGGATAAAGCGATAATTCCGCCCCGCGATGCACCGCCGCGCGTACTCGATGTTGTCGTACTGGTTGCGGCCGACCTCGACCATGCGCAGCCCGCGCGAGGCGTAGCGCGTGAGCAGCGCCTGAATACTCGTCGATTTGCCGGTGCCGCCGTCGCCGTAGAGCAGGACGTGATTCGCGGGCTCGCCCGCCAAAAACCGCTCGGTGTTCTCGATCAGCAGCCGCTTTTGCGTCTCGTATCCGACGAGGTCGTCGAAGCGCACCCGGCGGGTCTGCCGAATGGGCTCCAAGCCGTCCGGGGTGAAGCGGAAGGCGTCAAACAGCGCAAATTGCCCGACGCCCGCGCTGCCGTAAAAGGCCGCCAGCGCGTCGAGAAAGGCGCCGTCACTCCCCGCGCCCGCGAGCGCATCGCGCAGGGAAAGTAGCTTTTCGCGCCGCGGGTTCGGAACGTCCGCGTCCGCCTCGCGCCCGCCCTCGTAGGCGAGCAGCAGCGCGCGATCCGCCTGCGACAGGTTCGGGAATTGGTACGAAAAGAGCGTCCGCAGCCACGCGGCGTCGCGCAGCGCCAGCGTCCGCAGACTGCCGGTCGGCGCCGGCGCCCGCTCCGCGGCGAGCGAATAGGCGTTTTCGTCTGCCGCCAGCAGCGCCGCGAGATAGCCCTGCCAGAGGTTGCCCGAAAGCCCCTCCTCCTGCGCGAAGTTCGCCAGCGCGCCGAGCGCCGCGCCCGGTGCCGCCCCCCGCGCACCCGTCAGCGCCCGCACCAGCTCGTCCCCCGCCGTGCGGGAAAACAAAGCGCACCCGCCCGCCCGATCGTCCGCCGCCCGGTTCATAGTTTCCGATTTCAACATGCTACGTCTCTCCCGTGCCGCCCGCAAAACGGGCGAAATGATAATTCGTTCTCCTACCACTTTACCAGCCCCCGCGCCGTTTGTCAAGGGACGGAGCGGGAAAATCGCGTTCTATCGGTTTCGTTAAAGAAAAAACGATTTGGGCATTTACTTTTTTCGGGTTTGTGCTATACTGTGGGCAAGATTTACGGAAGAAGGGGCGAATGAAAATGGAATTTTCCGGGAAAACGGTCTTGATTACCGGCGCAGCGGTGGGGATTGGCAGGGCGACGGCACTGCGGTTTGCGCAAAAGGGCGCCGCCGTGGTTTTGGCGGACATCGACGAGGAAAAGCTCGCGGCAGCAAAAGAGGAGGTCGCCGCCTTCACCCCCGAGGTTTTGGCGCTTACCTGCGACGTCAGCAACGCCCAACAGGTCGATTGCACGGTGAAAACGGCGCTGGCGCGGTTCGGCAAAATCGACATTCTGGTCAACAACGCGGCGCTTTGGCGGGGGGATAGGCTGTTTATCGACACCCCGATCGATTTGTGGCAGACCTTCCTGAACGTCAACCTGATGGGGACGGTCTACTTTTCCCGTTCGGTTTTGCCGCAGATGATCGCCTCGCGCTGGGGCAGGATCGTCAATGTGGCGTCGGTCGCCGGCGTGTACGGCAAACCGCAAATGGCCGCCTATTCTGCCACAAAAGCCGCGGTGATCGCGCTGACAAAGGCGCTGGCGAAGGAAACCGCCGCATACGGCGTCACGGTCAACAGCGTTTCCCCGGGGACCGTCACCGATTCCGGCGATCCCGACCCGCACGCCAGCACGCCGTCGTCGCTTTGCTATATGGGCAGGACCGGCACCGACAGCGAAAACGCCAATCTGATCTGCTTTTTGGCAGGGGAAGAAACCGCGTATCTTTCCGGGCAGAACATCCAACTCGACGGCTGCCGCAAGATCATCTGACGCTTTGCCGCAGGGCGACACATCAATAATCAAGTCATTCCCTGTGAAAAAAGACGTGTTTTAAGTGGCAAATAATTGATAATGTGGCAAGCATAAAATCAAATATTTTATAATCCGCCAAAATAATTCCAAAAATCCAAAATTTAACCTAAAGCCCTCTTGCAACCACAGAAAAATGCAGTACAATAGAAAATAAGAAATGCAAGCATTCGCGCGGCGGCTCTTATTTTGCGCGCCGAGTGCGTTGCCGGGAGGGTGCTTTATGGCGACGAAATATAATCCGCATGCGGGGCACCGGGAGCGGATGCGGCAGGATTTTTTGGAGCACAGCTTCAACGAGGCCACGCCGCCGGAAGAAATCCTCGAAATGCTGCTGTATTATTCGATCCGCGTCGCCGACACGAAGAAGATCGCCTATGAGCTGCTCGATCGCTTCGAAACCGTCGCAAACGTGCTCGAGGCTTCGTATGACGAGCTGTTGCAGGTGCCCGGCATCAGTGAAGTCAGCGCCTGCCTGCTGCAAATGATCATGCCCATCGCCCGCTATTGCGCCGACGAACGGCTGAAGAAGGGCACCCGACTGCGCACCCCGCGCGAAATCGGGAATTTCCTCGTGGAGCGTTTCCAAGGGCTGCGGGTCGAGAAGGTTCTGCTGATCTGCATGGACGGGGAATTCCGCATTTTGGCGGTCGAACCGGTGCCGGATCTGGGCATTGGCTTCGAGGGTGTCACC
>CANQSG010000053.1 GCA_947626485.1 uncultured Clostridia bacterium
ATCGGCATGATCAACGCCAAGACGACGGCGGTGCGCGTCATCCCCGCCATCGGCCGCGCGGCGGGCGAGGAGCTCTCCTTCGGCGGCCTGCTCGGCGGCGGCCCGGTGATGGAGGTCAACCGCTCGTCGCCGCTGAAATTCATCTCCCGCGGCGGGCAGATCCCCGCCCCCATTCAGAGCCTGAAAAACTGAAACCCGCCCTTTGCGCAGACAAAAACCCCGCCCTTGCAGGCGGGATTTTTTTGTTCCTATACATTATTATATAAGGGGCAGGAAATGCGAGGGGATTTTACAGGTGAAACAGACCGGAAAACAACCACCGCAGGGCGACGAGGAAGCCGAGGGCTTCGACGCCTTCGGCGGCGTACAGCGGAATGGAGCCGAGCTCGGCGCCGTCGAGAGCGACCCGCACGCGGCCGAGCGACTGTCCCGGGAGGACGGGCGCGTCGAGCCCTTCGACCAGCTCGACCTGCCGGGTCACGTCGCCCGCCCGCCCCTTGGGCACGAGCACCTGCAACGCTTCGCCCGCCGCCGGGGCGACGGATTTGCTCACACCCCGGCGCACCGGCACGGGCGGTGCTGCCGAAAGGTCGGCTTCGACGGTGGCGAACGCCCAGTTGGCGAAGCCGTAATCGAGCAGCTTTTTCGCGCCGTTGAAGCGGTCGTTGCTCGTCGCGCCGCCGAGAATGACGGCGCAAAGCCCCAGCCCGTCGCGCTCCGCCGTCGCCGCGAGGCAGTGCCCCGCCGTGCCGGTCGTGCCGGTTTTCAGTCCCGTTGTGCCGGGGTAAAACCGCACCAGCTTATTTGTGTTGACGAGTTCGGATTTGCCGTCCCGCAGCGTATCCATCCAGACCGTCGAATAGTTGCGGATCAGGTCGTGGCGGATGAGCTGACACGCCATCACGGCGACGTCGTGCGCCGTCGTCAGGTGCCCCTCGGCGTCGAGCCCGGTGCAGTTGCAGAAGGTCGTGCGATCCATGCCGAGCGCCTTCGCCCGCTCGTTCATGCGCTGCACAAAGCTCTCCTCGCTGCCGGCGACGGCCTCGCCCAGCGCGACGGTCGCGTCGTTCGCCGAGGCGATCACGGCGGCCTTCAACAGTTCGTCGACCGTCATGGTCTCGCCCGGTTCGAGCCAAATCTGCGAGCCGCCCATGCTGCAGGCGTGCTCGCTGGCGGTGACGGGGGTGTCGAGGCTGATCTTGCCCGCCTCGATGGCCTCGACGACGAGCAGCAGCGACATAATCTTTGTGATCGACGCCGGGGCGAGGCGTTCGTCCGGATTGTCTTCGTACAAAATCCGCCCCGTGACGGGCTCCATGAGCACCGCCGATTTCGCCGCGATCTCAAGCCGCGTTCCGGCTGCGGCGGGCGCGCTGTCCTCGAGCGGCGTCGTCAGGTCGGCGGCGGCGTATTCGGTCGAAACGGTCTTGCCGTCGTCGGCCGTCACCGGCAGGCAGACCCCCGCGCAGAGCGAAACAAGCAGGCAAAACGCGATCCATCGCTTCATTCGGCATTCCCCCAGTCTCTTCTACCGGAAGTATATGCCGGGCGCGCGGCGATTCATGCCGCGGATTTTGTCAATAGCCGAGGGGTTCGCCGCAGAGAATGACGTAAATGCGGTCTTGCGTGCGCTGCATCGCCGAAATGACGTAGTTCGAACAGATGCGCCCCTCGCTCGCGCAGCCGGCGAAGGGCTCGTCGCTCACGCATTTGCCCGTCGCGCGGCAGCCCGTCGCGCAGCCGAGCCGCTCGGCGTTGCGGGGCGCGGCGATCGTCTTGACCCGCTCGAGACCGGCGGCGACGTCGGGCACGATCTTATTGACGCCGACGACAAGGAAAACCCGCTTCGGCCCGTAGAGCAGGGCGGCGCAGCGGTTCGAGCGCCCGTCGACGTTGACGAGCTCGCCGCGCTCGGTCACGGCGTTCGACGAGCAGAGGAAGACGTCTGCCGTCAGCCCGGCGCGCACCCGCTCCTCCGTCTGCTCGGGCGTCAGACCCGGCTCGTAGCGGTCGATGAGCTCGTATTTCCCGCTGTGCAGCAGCTCGAGCACCCCCGCCTCCCTCAGGCTTTCCGACCCGCCGAGGGCGCATTTCGCCCCGGCAGGCAGCAGTCGCTCGAGCAGGGGGACGATCTCGGCCGTCGTCGCGACGTAGTCCGCCGCCATCCGGTTGCGCCGCAGCGCCCGCAGCGTGCGCGCGACCTTTTCTTCCATGGGTTGTGCTTGCATGGTTACCGCCTCCGAATAAAATAAAATGGTACGGCGCGCCGCGCCGAAGGACCCGGCATATTTTCGCCGGCTCTTGCATTCTATGTTACAGAACCTGTCCGGCGCTGTCAAGTCCCCCGGCGAAAATTTCCGGAAAAATCCGGGCGGAAAATCGGTTGTATAATTCCGGAAAAAACGGCGCAACCTAACGAAAAAGCCGGATTTTTCCGCCCCGGCGGGCGCGGGGTCGCAATTTCGTCAGTTCCCACAAGCCAATTTCCATATTTTTCCAAATACAAAAAGGTTTCAAAATAGTTACAGCTTTGTAACCGGTGGGTTTTTCGCAAATTTCCGTGAATTTCCACAAAAAATCAAAAATTTTGTCGTTTGACATGGACGGAGGCGATGGTTATAATGCCCTTCGTAGCGCCACCCGGCGCATATAATACGCAAAAAAGCAAGAATTTTCCTCGCAGATCCGACGCGGGACGACGCCGAACCTTCCGGACTCTGTCCCGTATTTTAGGAGATGAAACCATGCGACATTCCCTGCAAGCCCTCTGTCGGCGCGCCCGCACGTTGTGCGGCCGTCGTCTGTTCGGCCTTGTGTTGGTCGCCGTTCTGACGGCTGCCGCCGCCCTGCCGCTCTTCGGCATGGTGCGCACCGTGCGCATCACCGACGGCGAAACGACCCGCACCCTGCGCACCGTCGAGCGCGACGCGCTGCGCGTCCTCACCCTCGCGAACATTCCCTACCACCAAAACGACGTCCTGCACGCTTGTGAGCAGGGCGGCACCCTCGCGATCTCGATCGACCGCGCCTGCCCCGTGACCGTCACGGTCGGGGACAGATCCCGCAAGGTCGCCTTGCAACCCGGCACCGTCGCCGACGCGCTCGCCGCGGCGGGCGTCACCCTCGACGAATACGACCTTGTCAACTACGCGCTCGACGAACCGCTGACGAAGGACATGTATATCGACGTCGTCGATATCAATTATCTGACCGAGACGGTGACCGAGCCCATTCCCTACGCGACGAAAACGGTCTATTCCGACGGCTACGTCAAGGGCGAGACCATGACCCTCGCGGGCAAGGCGGGCAGCAAGTCGGTCACCTACCGCAAGACGGTCGTCAACGGCGAGATCACGAAGGCCGAGGTGCTGTCCGAAACGGTGCTGACCGCCGCCGTCGACGCGAAGACCATCATCGGCACCCGTCAAACCTCGTCCGACAAGGCGATGGCGGCGACCTCCGCCGCCGTGCAGACCGTTTCGACCCTCGAGCCCGACGCGCCCATCCCGCTCGACGCCGACGGCTACCCGCTCTATTACAAAAAGCACATCACGGCGCAGGCGACGGCCTACACCTACGTCACCGGCGCGCGCAACATCTGCTCGACCGGCGTCAAGGCGCAGCCGGGGTATATCGCCGTGAACCCGAAGGTCATCCCCTACGGCACGAAGATGTATATTCGCACCGCGGACGGCCGTTTTCTCTACGGCTACGCCGTCGCGGCGGACACCGGCGGCTTTGCCCGCACCCGCCCGAACAACGTCGACCTCTTCTTCCCGACCTATCAGGACTGCGTGCAGTTCGGTCGGCGCGACGTTGAAATTTTCATTCTCGAATAACGAACCCGATTTCTTCCCGGCGTTTGCGACAACCGCAGACGCCGGATTTTTTTGCCCGCCCGTATTTTTTCGCCCGGTGCGGAATACAATAAGGGCAGAAAGGGTGAAACGCATGAAACCGATTCATTTGAAACGTCTGCTTGCCTGTCTGCTCCTGCCGCTCGCGGGCGGCGGTCTTGCGATCCTGCTCGCGGGCGGCGCGGGGTATTATCAGACGCTGCGCCTGCCGCCCCTCGCGCCGCCGGGCTGGCTCTTCCCCGTCGTCTGGACGGCGCTTTATCTGCTGATGGGCGTCGCCGCCTACCGCATTTCCGACCCGCGGCAGGCCAACCGCCGCGCCGCGCTGCGGTATTATTACGGGCAACTGGCGGTCAACCTGCTCTGGCCGATCGTCTTCTTCCGGCTGCACGCCCTCGTGCTGTCCTGCGCGCTGATCCTCGCGCTCGTCGCCCTCGTCGCGGCGACGCTGCTCGAATTCCGCCGACTCGACCGCCTCGCCGCGCGGCTCTTTGTCCCCTACCTCGTCTGGACGGCCTTCGCCGCCTATCTCAACCTCGGGATCGCCGTGCTGAACTGACCGTTTGGGGCGGTCTGCGGAATTGCACAAAATCCCGCCGGAAGAATTTGCATCTTTTCCATGCAAATTCTTCCCTTTTTTTGAAATTCCATCTTCCCTATTGCGGAAAAAAGTGCTATAATAAGTTTGATTCCGCTTTTTTATATTTTTCGGGGAACAGAACGGGAGGGAAAGCAGATGCCGAACAGCACACAAAAGCCGCGTCCCTTTCGCCTCGACCTCATCGTGATCGCCCTGCTGGTCGTCGGCGTGCTGCTCGCCGTGGTGCTCTTTCAGCTCTTCCGCACCCCGTCGGACGATGCGTCGGCGTCCTCGAGCCGCCTGAACCTGTCGTCGGTCTCCTCAAGCGAGCCCGCCTCTTCGAGCGAGCCACCGTCGACAAGCGAATCTCCGTCCCCGAATACGCCCGAACAACCGAATACAGGTGCAAATACGGGTACGAATACAAGTACAAATACAAATACGAGCGTACAAAACCCGGTCACAACTTCGACGGTCGACAATTCCATGTTTGACGACGCTGTTTTCATGGGCGATTCCCGCACGCGAGGCTTAATCATTTATAACGAGTTGGACAACGTGCGCGATTATTCGTCAGAAGGGCTTAACGTCAGCCGCGTGCTCAATCCGAAAAGCACCGACCCGCCATCGCTGGCGGAAATGCAAAAAGACCCGAGTTTTCAAAAGGTCTATATCGCTTTCGGCATCAACGAACTGACCTGGCCGAATTCTGGCGTTTTCTTCCAACGATACAAGGAAATCATCGACCGTATCCGCGCCATTCAGCCGAACGCCACGATTTATGTCCAGTCGATCCTGCCGGTTACGAAAAAGCGTTCTGAAAAAGGCGACTATTTCAACAATCCGAGAATCAAAGAATACAACGAAAAGCTGCAGCAAATGGCACAGGAAAAGCAAGTTAAATACCTCAACGTCGCCGAAATTATGATGACGAAGGACGGTGCATTACCCGACGAAGCGTCGTCAGACGGTATTCATCTGAATAGAACCTATTGTGCTAAATGGCTCGACTATCTGCGGTCGCACACGACCTGACCCCACACGAAGGAGCGCTCTGTTTATGAAATCCTGCCTGTCTATCCTCCTTGTCCTGCTGTTGACGGTCTCGCTTGCCGCCTGCGGCGCGACGGACGCCGATGTTCAAATCGACCCCGCCGAGCTGACCCAGGCGGTGCTCGCCGACGTAAAATTCGACAGCGGACTGGACGCCATCGACAGCAAGATGCTCCCCTCGCTCTACCCCGAGCTGCCCGAGGGCGTCACCGCCACGATCTACAACGCCGCCGGCACCTCCGCCGACGAGCTCACCGTTTTGACCTCTCCCGACGAGGCGGCGGCCAAGGCGACCTATAAAGCCGCCGAGCAGTATATTCAAGATCGCACCGAGCTCTACGCCGGGTACGCCCCCGACGAGGCCGCCAAGCTCAAGCGCGCCGCCGTGGTGCGCCGGGGTCGCTGGGTCATCGTCTGCGTGACCGACGACGTCGAAACCGCCGAGGCGACGATCGACGCCTATTGCGACGCGCACGTCGTCGCGAGCGTCGTCCCGCAGACCGCCGAGTAGACCCGCCTTTCCCGTTCCGACGGCGACCGCAACACCGTCGGAATTTTTTTACATTTCTTTCGGACAAGTCCGTTGTCTTACTGCAAAAAAAGAAAGGAGGCGCCGGAGATGGTTTTCAGCAGTCTGCCCTTTTTGCTCTATTATCTGCCGGCGGTTCTCCTGCTGTATTACCTCTGCCCGCGGCGGGGGCGCAACGCCCTGCTCTTTGCCGCGAGCCTGTTTTTTTACGCCTGGGGCGAGCCGGTTTACGTCCTGCTGATGCTCTTTTCGGTCGCCTTCAACTACCTCTGCGGCCTGTGGGTCGGGCGGCGGCGGGCAAACGGCGGCAGCGGTAAGGCGGCGCTCGTGACGGCGATCGTCGGCAACCTCGGTCTGCTCGGCTTTTTCAAGTACACCGGCTTCCTGCTCGACAATTTCAACGCCCTGTTTTCGACCAACGTGACCTTTCTTTCGCTCCAGCTGCCCATCGGCATCTCGTTTTACACCTTTCAGGCGCTCTCCTACGTCATCGACGTCTACCGCGGCACGGCCGCCGCGCAGCGCAATTTCATTCATTTCGGCACCTATATCGCCCTCTTTCCGCAGCTCATCGCCGGCCCCATCGTGCGGTACAGCGAGATCGCCGACCAGCTCGTTTCCCGCCGCGAGAGCCTCGATCAGTTCGCGCTGGGCGTCCGCCGCTTCACCCTCGGGCTTGCGAAAAAGGTGCTGCTTGCGAATCAGATCGCCCCGCTCTGGGAGCAGGTCAGCGCGAGCGGCGCCTTTGCCGACACCCCGGCGCTGACCGCCTGGCTCGGGATCCTCGCCTTCACGTTTCAGATTTATTTCGACTTTTCGGGCTATTCCGATATGGCGATCGGCCTCGGGCACTTCTTCGGCTTCACCTTCGCCGAAAACTTCCGCACCCCCTACGGCGCGCAGAGCATCACCGAATTCTGGCGCCGGTGGCACATCTCTTTAAGCGGCTGGTTCCGCGAATACCTCTATATCCCCTTGGGCGGCAACCGACGGGGGCGCGCCTGCCAAATCCGCAACCTGCTGATCGTCTGGACGCTGACCGGGCTTTGGCACGGCGCGAGCTGGAATTTCCTGCTCTGGGGGCTGTATTTCGGGGTGCTGCTCATTCTCGAAAAGCAGTTCCTGCTGCGCGCGCTCGACCGCCTGCCCGCCCTGCTGCGCCACGCTTACGCCCTGCTGCTCGTCGTCTTCGGCTGGGTGCTTTTCGCGCTCGAGGATTTCGGGCAAATCGGGCGGTGCTTCGCCTCGCTGTTCGGCGCGGGCGGGCTTGCGAACGGCGGGTCGGTCTTTTTGCTTTCTACCAACGCCGTGCTGCTCGTCTGCTGCGCCCTCGGCTCGACCTCGCTGCCCCGCCGCGCCGGAAACGCCGTCCTGCGCGCGCTGCAAGGCCGCCCCGTCGCGCGCGAGATTCTTTGCAGCGTCACCTTCGCGGCGCTGCTGCTGCTCTGCGTCGCCTGTCTGGTCGGGGATTCCTACAACCCCTTCCTGTATTTCCGGTTTTAAGGGGGGAACGTGATGCAAGACCGTTCGAAATGGATTTCCGTCGCCGTCTTTGCGACGCTGCTCGCTTCCCTTTGCGGGGTCAACCTCTTCACCCCCGACCGCACCTTTTCCGAAACCGAAAACCGCGTCCTCGCCGACGCCCCAAAGCTCTCGGCCAAGACGCTGCTCTCGGGTGAATTCACCGGCGCGATCGACGAATACGTCAGCGATCAGTTCTTCCTGCGCGACCGCTGGATGGCGCTGCTCAACGGGACGAAGCGCGCCCTCGGCGACCGGGAATTAAACGGCGTTTACCTCGGCAAGGACGGCTATTATCTGCAAAACACCGACCTGTCCGACCGCGCGACCTTCGACGCCAACCTCGCGGCGGTGCGCGGCTGTTTCGACCGGCTGTCCGAGAGGTTTGACGCAAAGCGCCTTTCCTTCCTGCTTGTGCCGACCGCCGTTTCGGTTCTGCGCGACCGGCTGCCCGCCTGCGCCCCCGTCCCGCCCGAGGACGACTGCATCGCCGCCGCCTATGACGCGCTCGAGGGCTATTGCACAATCGACCTGCGCGAGTCCCTGCGCGCCCACGCCGACGAGCCGATTTATTTCAAGACCGACCACCACTGGACGGCGCAGGGGGCATTTCTCGGCTATACCGCCTTTTGCGCCGCGCAGGGGCTGCCCGCGCCGGACATCTCGGACTACACGGTCGAAACCGTCGCGACGGATTTTCGCGGCAGCCTCTACTCGAAAGCGCCCTTCGACGCGGCGGCTTACGACACGCTGTCCCTCTATCTGCCGCGCAAGGCGCAGAACGTCACGTATCGTTCGCCCGACCGCCGCTTTGCGGGCTGTTACGACCGCGAAAAGCTCGAACACAAGGACAAATACCTCGTCTTTCTCGGCGAAAACGCCTCCGACGCCGTCTTGCAGACCGACGCCGGGACGGGGCGGCGGCTGCTGATCTTCAAGGATTCCTACGCGAACTGCTTCGTCCCCTTTTTGACCACGCATTACGACGCCGTGCACCTCATCGACCTGCGCTATTTCCGCGGCTCGCTCGACGATTATCTCGAAAAAAACAAGATCACCGACCTTTTGGTGCTCTACAACATCGCGAATTTCGCGCAGGACGGCAGCCTTTCGCTGCTCGACACCCTCGCGCAGCCCTGACCCGCAAAAAAAGCGGGCGCACAAACCGGCATTTTCCGGCTCGTGCGCCTGATTTTTTTATATTTTTGCCCGCGCGGGTTCAGCATTCGCGGGTGAGCTTTTTGACCCAGTGGCCGAAATTCGCCTTGCAGAAGGCGGGAACGCATTTGAAGATCTGGTCGGCGTTGAGCGCCCAGACGACGGCGACGGGTGACGCCTTGACGACGAAGGCGAGGACGAGCGCCAGCGGGATGCAGACGAACCAGATGCTGACGATGTCGAGGATCATCAGGTATTTCGAATCCCCGCCTGCCCGGATGATGCCGGCGTTGGTCGGCATCTGGTAGGACATCGTGACGGTGATGGCCGACAAAATCAGCAGGAACTCGTTCGCGAGCGTCTTGGTCTCGTCGCGCAGGTTATAGACCGACAAAATCGGGATGCGCAGGAGAAAGAGCACGACGCCCGCCGCCAGACCGATGCCGACGAAAAGCAGCTGGAGCGTCTGCGCATAAGAGCGCATGCAGGTCGCCCTCGCCGACGGCCCTGCCGATGTGGAACGAGGCGCTCGACGACGCCCCGATCGCGGCGGATTTTACGACTAAAAAGAGGGTGGAAGCGACGCTGTTGGCGGCGATGGCGGTCGAGGACAGGTGGCCGAGGATCGCGTTCTGCGCGGCGCCGTTGAAGCCCCAGAGCGCCCCGGCGCAGAAGATGGGAAGCGTCACCCGGACGTAGTCGCGCAGCAGGAGGCGGTCGGTGTGCAGAAAATCGCGCAGCCGCAGCCCTAACTTCTTCTCCCGCAGACAGAGGTAGAGCAGCAGCACGACGAGCTCGACGACCCGCGCCGTCAGCGTGCCGATCGCCGCGCCCGCGATGCCCATTTCCGGCGCGCCGAAATGGCCGTAGATTAAAACGTAATTGATGCCGCCGTTGATGAGCAGCGTGCTGACCGAGAGACCGAGCGCAATGCGCACCGTGCCGACGCTGCGCAGCGTCGCGAGCAGCATCTGCGTGAGGGCGAAAAACGGGTAGGTGAAGCGGATGAGCCGCAGATAGGACACCCCGGCGTCGACGATGGCGACGTCTTCCGTAAAAAGCCCGACCGCCTGCGTCGGGAAGCAGGAGACCAAAACAAAAAGCAGAACCGCCGTCGAAAGTCCGAAGCGCATCGCGATCGAGGCGATGCGGCGGATGGGGGCGGTCTGCCGTTTGCCGAAATATTGGGTGCCGATGATGACGAGCCCCTCGCCGAAGGAGACAAGGAGCTGCTGATAGACGAACTGGATCTGGTTGACCGCCGCCGCCCCCGCCAGCGCCGTTTCGCTGTAAGCGCCGAGCATGAGGTTGTCGGCGAGGTTCACGCTGAGGGTGATGACGTTTTGCAGAACGAGGATGCAGCACATCCGGAAAAAGCTGCGATAAAAGCTGCGTTCCCGCACGAGGGTCATGGCCGCCGTTGCTTCCTTTCTTTGTGACATCCGCGCCGGTTTGCAGCGCATTTCCGTCCCGTTCAGGCGGGCTGCACGTCGGAAAATTCCGCCGTCAGGTCGGCGCCGGGAATTTCGAGTTTTGTCGGCAGCCCGTCGGCCGTCAGCTCGAGGGTGTAGGCAAAGCCGCCGGTGCGGCCGGTCAGCCGGTCGCCCTCCCGCTGCGCCTGCGGCGCCGAAGAAAGCGCGCCGCGCAGCAGCTGCAGCGTGTCGGCAAAGAGCGTGTCGGGCAGGGTCGGGCGATAGGTCAGGCCGAGGTAGGAAAGCGTCAGGTCTTGCCCGTCCCACCGCGCCGTCAGCCCCGCGAGGCTCGCCGGTTCGCGCAGCGTGGCGCAAAAGGCGCCGCCGCCCGCCGTCACCCGGCAGACGTAGCGGCTGCCGCGACAGCAAAGCGCGGCGTCAAGGGTCAGCGCCGTCTGCACCGGCGCCGGTTCCGGTTTTGCACAGCCGGAAAGACAACACGCCGCAAAAACGGCGAGCAGGAGCGTCAAACGCGAAGCAAGTCGCAAAAAGGCGCACTACCTTTCGAAGGAACTAAACAGGCGCGGCAGCGCTTCGATGCAATCGCTCGGCGTCAGGCCGTGCAGCGAGCCCTGTGCGGCAGCGGCGTCCCCCGCCGCGCCGTGGAGCCAGACCGCCGTCGGCGCCGCCCGGTCGGCGGGCAGACCCTGCGCGAGCAGCGAAGTTAACATGCCGGCGAGCGCGTCGCCGCTGCCGCCCGTCGCCATGCCGGGGTTGCCGGTCGGGTTGAAGATCGCCCTGCCGTTCGGCAGCGCCGTGACCGTCCCGGCGCCCTTGAGCACGAGCGTCACGCGGTGCGTCTGCGCGAAGCGGGTCGCACAACCCAGCCGGTCGGCCTGCACCGTCGGGATATCCGTCCCGCAGAGCCGCGCCATCTCGCCCGGGTGGGGCGTGAGCAGCAGCGGCGCGTTTGCCTGTTCAATCCAGTGTATGCGGGTCGACAGGGCGTTTATGCCGTCCGCGTCGAGCACGACGGGACAGCGGGCGTTTTGTAAGATCGCTTCGAGCAGCGCTTCGACCGACCCGCCGCGCCCGACACCCGACCCGAACAGCAGCGCGTCGGCGGATTTCAGAGCGTCAAGCAGCTGCGGCAGACTGTCGGCGGACAAGGTGCCTCGGTCGGTTTCGGGCAACGGGAGACAAACGGCCTCGGGCACCGCGGCGGCGACGATCGGATAAATCGAGCGCGGCAGCGCCAGCCGCACGAGCCCCACGCCGCAGCGAAGCGAAGCGCGCGCCGCAAGGATCGCCGCGCCCGCCATGCCGTAGGAGCCGCAGACGAGCAGCGCTTTGCCGAAATCGCCTTTGTTCGCGCTGCGACGTCGAGGCGGCAGGCTCTCGCGCACCGCGGCAGCGTCGAAAACCTCCGGCGCGCCGTCGTATGCCAGCAAGTCGGCGGGAATGCCGATCTCGGCGACCGCGACCCTGCCGCAGACGTCGATGCCGTCGGCGAGAAAATGACAGGGTTTATAGGCGGAAAAGCTGACCGTCAGGTCGGCGTGGATACAAAGCCCCTGCGCCCTGCCGCTGTCGCAGTCGAGGCCGCTCGGCAGGTCGATGGCGGCGACAAAGCCGGGCGCACGGTTGACCTGGGTAAAAAAGGTCGCCGTCGTCGGGTCGGGTTGGCCGTGGAAGCCGGTGCCGAAGACGGCGTCGACGATCAGGTCGGCCTGCGCGACGTTCTCGGCGCAGTCGGCCTCGTCGCTGAAGAGGTCGCAGATCGGCAGCCCGATCTCGAGCACCTTGCGGCACATCTCCTCGCACTCCGGCGTCATGGGCAGCCCCAGCACCCGGATGACCGTCACCCGC
>CANQSG010000054.1 GCA_947626485.1 uncultured Clostridia bacterium
AGCGCTGGGCGTGACGAAGACGGTGCTGCTGACCGGCGACGCCGAAGCCGCCGCGCGGGCGGTGGGCGGCGCGCTCGGCATCGACGAAATCCACGCCGGTCTGCTGCCGGCGGGCAAGGTCGAGGCGGTCGAGGCGCTGCTGCAAAGCACGCCGCACGGGGCGCTCGCCTTCGTCGGCGACGGCATCAACGACGCGCCGGTGCTCGCCCGCGCCGACCTCGGCATCGCCATGGGCGGCGTGGGCTCCGACGCCGCCATCGAGGCAGCCGACCTCGTGCTGATGGACGACAACCCCGAAAAAATCCCCCTCGCGATGCGCATCGCCCGCCGCACCCTTGCAATCGTCCGGCAGAATATCGTCTTTGCGCTGAGTGTCAAGGCGGCGATTCTGGTGCTCGGCGCACTGGGGCTGGCGTCGATGTGGGCCGCCGTTTTTGCCGACGTGGGCGTCGCGGTGCTCGCCATCCTCAACGCCATGCGGGCGCTCTCGGCGCCGCGGGAGACGTAATCCCCTTCCCTACCAATAAAAAACAACGGCAGCCGATGCGGAAATTCCGTACCGGCTGCCTTTTTTGCGCGAAAATTCAGATGCAGTTGGAGGTCGCGGTGGACGACCAGGCGTTATAGGAGAAGGGCTCGATCTCGGGCTCCTCGACGCGGCCGTTGACCTCGAGCACCGGGGCTTCGAGCTCCTCGATGCGGTCGGTCTCGTCCGCCAGATATCGCTCGAGGACGCGTTTCGCGTGGCGCACGCGCTGCATCAGGCCGCCGAGCCGCAGATCCTGCACGTCGAAACCGTGCGGCTTGTTTTCCGCCATCCACTGGCGCTCGTAGGCGTCGTAAAACACCTGTAACCGCGCGAGCAGTTCGTCGTAATCGGGCAGCAGGGCGCGCAGGGCGTCCTTGCTTGTCCGGTAGGCCTCGCGCGTGCGGACGCCGATGTCGTACTTGACGGCGAGCACGTCGCAGAGCGCCGCCATGCTCTCGAACAGCACGGCATAGGGCGCGGCGACCCGCACGGCGCGCAGGCGCGCGGCACAGCGGGCGTAGGCTGCGGCGTCGCCGGGGTAGGCCTTGCCGTCCATGCAGCCGAGCAGGCAGTCGTTATACAGCATATATTTGTCCGGGTTGTTGACCCGCATGGCGGTGTTGCGGGTCTCGGGCAGCTCGAGCAGGGCGAAATCGTCCCAGTCGACGCCGAAGAGATCGCGGAAGCCCGCCTTGATCTGCGCGCGGTCGAAGTTGCCCCGGGCGAATTCCGCCGCGGCGTACATGCCGGGCAGCACCGAGAAGCGGGAGCACTCGCCGCCGTTGTCGCCCCAGAGGGTGAAGATGACGTGCTTGACGCCGTGCTCGAGGCAGCTGCGCACGGCGGGCTCGGAGACGTTGAGCGAATGGGTCAGGTGGGGCGCGAAGCCCGTCCAGGTCCAGATGCCGCCGGCGAACCAGACGTCGGGCTGAATCTGCTGCGATTTTTCAATGCCGCCGTCGTAGGGACCCTGGCTGCCGCAGTAATAATTCCAGTAAACCAGCCGGATGTTGCGCGGGATCTGCAGCGCCTCGAAGTCGACCTTGCCCTCGTCGGCGATCTTGAAGAACATATCGTGCCACATCAGCAGCGAAAAGCCGAATTCGTCGGCGATCTGCGCGACGCGGCGCAGGTGGGCGAGCAAAATCTCCATGCGGGGCTGTGCGCCGTTGCGGTCGAAATAGCGGCCGCGGCCGAGCATGCCGGCTTCGTCCATGCCGACGTGGATCAGCTTGCTGCGGAAGCATTTCGAGAGGGTGGAAAAGAGGTCGCGGATGAGGTCGTAGACCTTCTCCTCCCCGACGCAGAGAATGTCGGCGCAGTCCCGAATTTCGCTGTACTGCGGCCAGCGCATCAGGGCGTTGAGGTGGGCGAGGGTCTGGACGCAGGGGATGAGGGTCACGTGGTGGGCGGCGGCGTAATCGTCGAGGGCGCGCAGCTCGTCGGCGGAATACCTGCCGCGCAGGTGGCCGAAATAGGGCTGATTTTCGACCTCGTAGGTGTCCTCGGTGTAGAGCATCAGGGTGTTGTAGCCCATCTGCTCCATCCGGTCGATCAAAAACCGAACGGCCTCGGGCTTCATCACCGCGTTGCGGGAGCAGTCGATCATCAGGCCGAGCGTTTCAAAGGCAGATTCCTGCATACTTGTTTCCTCCTGTTGCACAGTATGGCAAAAAACCGCCGCAGGCACGAAACGACGTATCTGCGGCGGGACATGCGGGGCGGGAATTATTCCGCGGTTTCTTCGGCAGCCGGGGCTTCCTCGGCGGCCGGGGCTTCTTCGACAGCGGGCGCTTCCTCGACGGCCGGGGCGGCTTCTTCGACAACGGATTCTTCCGCGACCGGGGCTTCTTCCACGGCGGGAGTCTCCTCGGCGGGGGCTGCCGTTTCGGTCGAATAGGCGACCTCGTCCTCCTCGGGCAGCAGGGCGCGCACCGACAGGCTGACGCGCTTCTTCTCGGTGTCGATGTTGATGATCTTGGCGTCGAGCTCCTGGCCGATGGACAGTTCATCCTGCGGCTTGGTGACGTGCTTGTTGGCGATCTGCGAAATGTGGATCAGGCCGTCGACCCCCGGCAGGATGCGGGCGAAGGCGCCGTAATCCGTCATGCTGACGATCTTGACCGGGACGACGTCGCCGACGGCGTACTTCGTCGTGAGGATCGTCCAGGGATTGTCCTCGGGCTTCTTGTAGCCGAGCGAGATCTTTTTCTTCTCGGGGTCGAGACCCTTGATATAGACCTCGACGGTGTCGCCGATCGAGACGACCTCGGACGGGTGCTTAATGCGCTGCCAGGAGAGCTCGGAAATGTGGATCATGCCGTCCACGCCGCCGAGGTCGACGAACGCGCCGTAGCTCGTCATCGACTTGACGACGCCGGTGTATGTATCGCCCACACCGGCGGTCTCCCAGAATTTTTCCTCGGCTGCCTTGCGCTCCTCGCGCAGGACCGAGCGGATCGAACCGACGGCGCGGCGGCCGCGGCCGATTTCGATGATGCGCAGGCGGACGTCCTGCCCTTTCAGGGGCTCGAGGGGTTCGCCGCGCGAAGCGGTCGCCTGCGAAGCCGGGACAAAGACGCGGATGCCCTTGACCATCGCGACGAGGCCGCCCTTGATGATTTCCGTCACAGTCCCCGTCAGGATCTCTTCGGAATCCTTCGCGGCGACAATATCGTTCCAACCGGCGATCGCGTCATAACGGCGCTTGGAGAGCATCGCGATTCCTTCCTGATCGTTGGTGCGCAGGATGATGAGATTGAGGGTGTCGCCGATCTGCACCTCTTTGGTGAGATCAACGGCGGGATCGGAAGAATACTCGCTTGCGGTGACATAGCCCGCCACACCGCGGCCGATGTCCACCTGGATCTCCGTCGGGCTGACAGCCAGAACCGTCCCGACTACCTTCTGGTCGGTGTTCAGACTGCTCAAAGAGGCCTCAAGGGCTTCTTCGTCCGTCATTTCCTCGAAGCTTTTCTGAACAGTTTCCTTTTCCTCCGTTCCCTGTTCCGTTTCCGGTTGCAAAATTTCCGTCATGGTGTCAATAACCTCCTTTATGATTCCCGCCGGCGTCGATGCACCGGCGACAACGCCGACCCGGCGTGAACGGGAAAAGGCTTCCGCGTTCAGCTCGGCCGCCGTTTCGACAAAGACCGTGTTCCCACAATGCGCCGCGCAGACGCGGTAGAGCTTCGCGGTGTTGGAGCTCTGCCGACCGCCGACGACGATCATGGTATCACTGTCCGCTGCCAATTCGGCTGCCTCCGCCTGCCGGGAGGCGGTTGCATTACATATTGTATCAAAAATTACGGCGTTTGTACATACCCTTTTTAAAATTTTTTGGCACGCGTCCCATGTTTTTGCGTGCAGCGTCGTCTGAGAGACGGCCGTCAAGGGTGTTTCGCGCCATTCGGGGTGGGTTTTAAGCAGGTTTTGCAGGTCGGCCTCGTCCGAAAAAACGTAGGACGCGCCGTCGCAGTGCCCGCGGATGCCGATGACCTCGCCGTGGGCTTCGTCGCCGGCGATGAGAACCGTGCGCCCCGCCGCCGACGCCTCCCGCACGATCGTGTGGATCTTCGCGACGAACGGACAGGTCGCGTCCGCCAGGCGGATGCCGCGTTCTCGCGCTTCCCGATAAACCGCGGCGGGCACGCCGTGCGACCGGATGACGAGCACCTCGCCCTCTGCCGCCTGCTCGGGGCGGTCGACCACCCGCACTCCCCGCGCGGCGAGCTCGGCGACCATTTGGTCGTTGTGGATGATGGGGCCGAGGGTGCAGACGCGCTCCCCGGCGTCGAGCAGGTCGCAGACCATCTGCACGGCGCGGTTGACGCCGAAGCAGAAGCCCGCCGTTTTCGCCAGCCGGATGCTCACGCGCCCATCTCCCACATTTTTGTGATCTGCCCCATGATCGTTTCGCTGACCCGGCGCAGATCCTGCCGATAATGCTCGGGGTCGATCTGCAGCTCCTCGGGCGGGATGGGGGCGCCGAAGCGCAGCGTCGATTTCTTGAAGAAGCGGAAACGGCCGGGGCGGTAGATACAGGCGGGCAGCACCGGCGCGCCCGTCGTCGCGGCGAGATACGCCACGCCGAGCTTCGCGCGGATGGGCGGCCCCTCGAAATTGCGCTTGCCTTCGGGGAAAATGCCCATGATGTCGCCCCGCTGAATCACGTCCTGCCCCGTTTGGATCGCTTCCTTGCCGCCGCCCGTGCGGCTGACGGCGAAGGCGCCGAGCTTCGTCATGATCCAGCCGAGCAGGCGGTGATCGTAAAGCTCCTCCTTCGCCATGAAATAGATCTGGCGGCGGCAGGTCGTCGCGAGCAGGAAGACGTCGCTGAACGAGGTGTGGTTACAGCAGAGGATCACGCTGCCTTCTTCGGGGATATTCTCGCGGCCGACGATCTTCGTCGGGCAGAGCAGCCGCACAAAGGGCAGGGCGATCACCCGCAGCACGCGATACCAGGGCATCATCGGGTTTTTTTGCTTCATAGCCGCTCCCTCACAAGCTCCAGAATCTTTTCGACCGACTCCTCGAGGGTGATGCCGGTGGTGTCGGCGATCAGGGCGTCCTTGGCGGGCGTCATGGGGGCGACGGTGCGGTGGGAGTCGTTGTAATCCCGCTCCTTCATATCGTGCAGCACGGTTTCATAGGTGATGTTCGTGCCGGCTTCCCGCATCTGGGCGAAGCGGCGCGCCGCCCGCTCCTCCGCCGACGCCGTCAGGAAAATTTTGACGGTCGCCTGCGGCAGGACGACGGTGCCGATGTCCCGCCCGTCCATCACGACGTCGTGGGTCTTCGCGAGGTTGCGCTGCATGTCGAGCAGATAGGCGCGCACCATCGGCAGCGCCGAGACCGCCGACGCCATGCGCGAGGCCTCGGGCGTGCGGATCTCGTCCGAAACGTCCGCCCCGTCGAGCAGAACGCGCTGTTCGCCGTCGCGATAGACGATATCGACCTGCGTGGCGCGCAGCATCTGGCGCAGCGCGGGGGATTCCGCCGCCGCGACGCCGCTGCGCAGCGCCTTCAGGCCGACGGTGCGATAGAGCGCGCCGGTGTCGACGTAGATAAAGCCGAGCGCTTCGGCGACCCGCCTTGAAATCGTGCTTTTTCCGGCGCCCGCCGGGCCGTCAATGGCGATTGCTTTCATGAAAGTTCCTCCCCGTTCCCGATGCAGTTTCCTGCCAGATACCCCGTTGAAAAGGCGATTTGCAGATTGAACCCGCCGGTGTAACCGTCCACGTCGAGCAGCTCGCCCGCAAAGGAGAGCCCGGCGACGCGCTTCGAGCGCATGGTGCCCGGTTCGACCTCGCCGACCGCGACGCCGCCGCGGGTGACGACGGCCTCGGCATACGGCCGATACCCCGTCAGGTGAAACGACAACTGTTTGAGCAGCCCCGCCGTCTCGCTGCGCTGCGCCCGGGTCAACGCATGCGCCCGGCAGTCGGGCGGAATGCCGACGCGCGCGACGAAGACGGGGATCAGCTTGGCGGGCAAAAGACTCGCCAGCAGGTTGGCGTATTGCCGGTTGGGCGACGACGCGATCTCGCGCAGCAGCCGCGCGTCGAGCTGTTCGGGGGAAAGCGCGGGCTTCAAATCGATCGCGGCGACGAAATCCTTTTGCCCGATCTCGGACAGGTCGGCGGAGGCGCGCAAAATCAGCGGGCCGGACAGGCCGAAATGGGTGAAAAGCAGCTCGCCCTGCGCCTGCCAGACCGGCTTTTCGCACCCGGCTTCGGCGATGCGCAGCCCGACGTTGCGCAGGCTCAGCCCCTGCAGCTCCGCGCAATCCGCCTCGCGCACCTCGAAGGGGACGAGGCTGGGGCGCTGCGGGGTGAGCGTGTGCCCGACCTCGCGCGCCATGCGGTAGCCGTCCCCCGTCGAGCCGGTCGCGGGGTAGGAGCGGCCGCCCGTCGCGAGGATCACGCCGTCGGCGGGCAGAATCGCGCCCGAAATCAAGCGCACACCGGAAATTTTGCCCTGCGAGACGCAGAGGGCGGCGGCTTTTTCCTGCCGGAAGGTCACGCCCGCCTGTTTTGCAAAGCGGATCAGGGCGTCGGCAATGTCGGCGGCGCGGTCGGACTGCGGAAAGACGCGGTTGCCCCGCTCGACCTTCAACGGTACGCCGCGCGCTTCGAAAAAGGCCATCGTATCCTGCGCCGAAAAGGCGGAAAAGGCGGCATAGAGAAATTTCGGGTTGCGGGGGACGTTTTCGATCAGGCCGGAAAGGTCGGCGGCGTTCGTGACGTTGCAGCGTCCCTTGCCGGTCAGCAGCAGCTTGCGCGCCGGGCGGGGCTGACCTTCGAGCAGGGTGACCGAAAGGCCGCGCTGCGCCGCCTGCCCTGCCGCCATCAGCCCGGCGGGGCCGCCGCCGACGACAACGATCTGTTTCATAGCCCCTTGCTTCCCTGCCCCGTTTCGGATTTTTGCCGCCGGAATTTGCCCGGCTGTGCAGTAGTAGATACTATTATGCACAATCTATTATACACCGTTTTTATCAAAATGTAAAGCGGTTCGGCGCAAAAACCGGACCGCTTTTTTGAAATTTTTTCGTTTTTTCGGGATTTTTTCGCCGAAACGGGGTCAACCGCGGCGGCCGCCCTGCCGAAACAGGCGCGAGATCGAGGGGTGGAGACGGAGCATATAGAGCTGCGCGACCCGCTCGACGGCGACGTCGTAGACCCGAAAGACGGCGTTGCCGAGCAGCAGCAGCGCGGCGGCGCCCCAGACGCCCCAGGCGCCGAAATCGGCGGGCGTCACGTCCGAAAGGAGGATCGACAGCCCGCAGGCCGCGAACACGGCGGCGTTGAAGACGAGGAATTTGACGAGATAGCCGAGGGGGCGGGGGCGCAGGCGGTCGAGACGGCCTTTCAGAATGGGATAATAGCCGAAAAAGACGATATAGAGCAGCTTCGCCTCGGGCTCCGCCAGGAAAAAGACCAACACCGCCGTGACGACGTAGGCGCCGAGCGCCCAGAGCGACCCGGCCTCGATGACGGCGGCGATCAGCAAAATGCCGGAAAGCGCGGGAATGGCGTAGGTCAAAAAGGGAAAGTAAGAGGCGAGCATCAGCGCGGCGCCGACCGCCGAGAGCATGCCGCAGAGGGCGATCTTGCCGCTTTTGGGGGAAGCCATAAAACCACCTCGGTTTTCGGGTTCAGCAGCAGCGGATCAGGTCGCCGCCCATACATTCGCAGCAGCAGTCGGCGCAGATGAGGCCGGAGCACATGTCGCAAGCCGAGCAGTTGCCGCCCATGTTGCGATTCGTGCGGTAGGGATTGTAGCCCTGCCCCGACGCCTGGCGCTGGACGTTCTGGAAAGCGGTGCGGTATTCGGGGTTGTCGGGCGCCATGCGGCAGGCGGTGGAAAAGCTGGTATAGGCGCCGTCGAGCCAGCCGCGGCGGTAGAGCACGGTGCCGTTCAGGAAGTACCATTCGGCGTCGCGGTTCTGGGGCGGCACCCCGTCGAGCAGCTCCTGCGCCTCCTCGAGGCGGCCGCCTTGGATCAGGCTGCGGACGTCCTGAAAGGCGGAGGAGGTGTCGTCATCGAAGGCGTCGTACACCGTGCCGCGGCGGCGGCGTTCGTTCATGATCTTATCGTAGGCGGCGTTGATCTCGTCCATCTTTGCCGCCGCCTCCGCCGACTGCGCGGTCGCGCCCCCGTCGGGCTGATATTTGCGCGCCAGCTCGCGGTAGGCGTCCTTGACCTGCGCATCGGTCGCGCCCCGCTCGATACCGAGCACGGCATAGGGATCTTTCATGCGGATAACTCCTTTTTCATGGTTTCTTCCAATCCGAGGTAGAGAATATTACCGAGGATGTCCCGGCACTTTTGAATGTCGAGCGCCTCGAAGGACTGCTGCATTTCGGACAGACAAAGGTAAAGCTGCGGCGTCACGCGCTCGCGCGCGAAGGCGGCGGGGTCGACGTTTTCCGGCAGCGAGAGCCGCAGGGCGTTGTAGCCGCCGGATTGCAGGTCGGCGGGCAGGTCGGCGGCGGCGTCAAGCAGGTAAATGAACCGCCCGAGGCAGTAGCCGAGCCGGGCGAGCGCCCGGCGGTCGCAGGGGTCGTCGCTGCAAAAGGCGAGCAGCGTCTCGAGCAGCTTCGCCGTCGGCTCGCAGGCGCGGTCGAGGTCGCCGCAGCCGTCGGCTTCGAGCTGCTGCTGCGCCGCCAAATACGCGCTTGCGGCGGATTCCACGGCGGGATAGGCGGCGGACGCCTTGCGGTGTCCCCGGCGGAAGGTCAGCCGCAGCAGGCGGTAGCCGAGGCGCTTAAAGCCCTTCTCGTCGGCGATGTTGTCCCCGATTTTGTAATACAGCAAAATCATGGCGGCGGCGGCGGGAAAGTCGAAATCCCCGTCGGGGTCGCGGCAATAGTTGCACTTTTTCACCGGGCAAAAGGCGCAGGCGCGGCGCTCGAGCCCGGCGAAGGTCGGGCGGAAGGACAGGCGCAGCAGCGCGAGGAAGGTGAAATCGTAGCTGAGGGTCAGGCGGCTGAGGATGCCGTACTTGCGGCCGAGTTGGCGGCAGAGGGTACAATAGACCGCTTTGTAAAACTCGAACTCCTTGACGCGCAACTCGGGTTTGCAGGTGCGGACGTATCCGAACACAGGCGCTCGCTCCTCTCTTTTCTTATTGTACCGTATTTCGGCGCGCAGAACGTGAATAATGTGTAAATATTTAGAGCATTTTCTTTAAAAATTGCCCGGTATAAGATGTTTCACACGCCGCGACCTGCTCCGGCGTGCCGGTGCAGACCACTTCCCCGCCCCGGAACCCGCCCTCGGGGCCGAGGTCGATGATGTAGTCGGCGGTCTTGATGACGTCGAGATTGTGCTCGATGACGAGGACGGTGTTGCCCGCCTCGACCAGCCGCTGGAGCACGTCGATGAGCTTGTGGACGTCGGCGGTGTGCAGCCCGGTCGTCGGCTCGTCGAGGATATAGATGGTGCGGCCGGTGCCGCGGCGGGAGAGCTCCGCCGCCAGCTTGACGCGCTGGGCTTCGCCGCCCGACAGCGTCGTCGCGGGCTGGCCGATCTTGATATACCCGAGCCCGACGTCGAAGAGGGTCTTTAGCTTCCGGTGGATCTTGGGCAGGCTCTCGAAGAAGTGCATGCCCTCCTCGACCGTCATTTCGAGCACGTCGAAAATGCTCTTGTCCTTATAATGCACGCCGAGGGTCTCGCGGTTGTAACGGCTGCCGCCGCAGACCTCGCAGGGCACGTAGATGTCGGGCAGGAAGTGCATTTCGATTTTTAAAATCCCGTCGCCCTGGCAGGCCTCGCACCGGCCGCCCTTGACGTTGAAGGAAAAGCGCCCCGCCGTGTAGCCCCGCGCCTTGGCGTCCTTCGTTGCGGCGAAAAGCTCGCGGATGTCGGTGAAAACGCCGGTGTAGGTCGCCGGGTTAGAGCGCGGCGTCCGCCCGATGGGCGACTGGTCGATGTTGATGACCTTGTCGAGGTGCTCGATGCCCTCCATCGCCCGGTGCTTGCCGGGAAAGAGCTTCGCGCCGTTGCAGGCGACCGCCAACCGCTGATAGATGATCTCGTTGACAAGGCTCGATTTGCCCGAGCCCGAAACGCCGGTGACGCAGACGAAGGCGCCCAGCGGGATCGAGACGTCGATGGATTTGAGATTGTTTTCGGCGGCGCCGCGCACCGTCAAAAAGGAGCCGTTGCCCTTGCGGCGGACGGCGGGCACCGGGATCTTGCGGCGGCCGGAAAGGTAGTCGCCGGTGATGGAAGCGGGGCAGTTGACGACGTCGTTCAGGCTGCCGGCGCAGACGACCTCGCCCCCGTGGATGCCGGCGCCGGGACCGATGTCAACGATGTAATCGGCGGCGCGGATGGTGTCCTCATCGTGCTCGACGACGATCAGGGTGTTGCCGAGATCGCGCAGCTGGCGCAGGGTGGCGAGCAGGCGGTCGTTGTCGCGCTGGTGCAGCCCGATGCTGGGCTCGTCGAGGATATACAGCACCCCCATCAGCGAGGAGCCGATCTGGGTCGCGAGGCGGATGCGCTGGCTCTCGCCGCCCGAAAGGGTGCCCGAGGCGCGGCCGAGCGAGAGGTAATCGAGCCCGACGCTCTCTAAAAAATGCAGGCGGGAAAGGATCTCCTTCAAGATCGGGCGGGCGATCTGCTCGTCGCGGGCGGAGAATTGCAGCCCCTCGAAAAAGGCGATCGCGTCGACGATCGAAAGGCCGCAGACGTAGGTGATGTTTTTGCCGCCGACCGTGACGGCGAGGGATTCGGGCTTCAGGCGCTCGCCGTGGCAGTCGGGGCAGTCGCACTCCCGCATGCTCGTCTCGATCTCGGTGCGCATGAAGTCGCTCGTCGTCTCTTTATAGCGGCGGAATGACGCCCTCGAAGGTGGCTTCGTACTTCCCGCCGCCCCAGTTGGCATCGCGCTCGAAAACGAGCTTCTGGTCGCCCGAGCCGTAGAGCAGGACGTCCTGCGCCTCCTTCGGAATGTCGCGAAACGGGGTGTCGAGCGAGAAGCCGAAGTGCTTGGCGATGCCGCGATAATACATCGAGGCGATGGTCGTCTGCTTCGTAAAGCCCCAGCCGAGCATGCCCCAGCCCGAGGCGCGGATGGCGCTGTCGTTCAGCGAGCGGTCGGGGTTCGGGACGACGAGGGCGGGGTCGACCTTCATAAATTTGCCGATGCCGGTGCAGGTCGGGCAGGCGCCGAAGGGGCTGTTGAAGGAGAACATCGTCGGGGTCAGCTCCGGCACGCCGACGCCGTGCTCCTCGCAGGCGTAATTCTGCGAAAAACGCAGGGTGCGGTCGCCGGCGTCGACGAGCAGCAGCCCGTCCGCGAGGCCCGACGCGGTCTCGACGCTGTCGGCGAGGCGGCTGCGCACGTCGGGGCGGACGACGAGCCGGTCGACGACGATCTCGATGTTGTGCTTTTTCTTTTTATCGAGGGAAATATCCTCGGAAAGATCGTGGAGCTCGCCGTCGATCCGCACCCGGACGTAGCCCGCCTTGCGCGCCTCCTCGAGCGGCTTTTTGTGTTCGCCCTTGCGGCCGCGGACGACGGGGGCGAGCACCTGCACGCGGGTGCCCTCGGGCAGCTGCAGCACCCGGTCGACGATCTGGTCGGTGCTTTGCTGGGCGATCTCCCGCCCGCAGACCGGGCAGTGCGGCACGCCGACGCGGGCGAAGAGCAGCCGGAGATAATCGTAGATTTCCGTGACGGTGCCGACGGTGGAACGCGGGTTTTTCGAGGTCGTCTTCTGGTCG
>CANQSG010000055.1 GCA_947626485.1 uncultured Clostridia bacterium
CCGCCGTCGGTATTCGTCGACGCGCCGGGCGCGTCGGGCGTCAGTTCTACGGCGTCGGGGTCGAGCAGGCTGGGCGGCGCGCCGTTGTCCACCGTCGTTTCGGGTTCGGTGGCGGGGGCGTCGACCGCGCCGGTGTCGACGATGGGGGTGTCAACCGCGGGCGTGTCGGTCGTCGGGGTGTCGGGCGTTTGAGCCGCGGGGGGTTCGGGCGACCACTTCGCGTAGAGCGTCATGTCGCTGTCGACGGTGTCTTTGTCGAAATCCCACAGCGTCGTGAGCGCGGCGTCGCGATACCAGCCGTCGAAGACGTAGCCCTCGCGATAGGGGAAGCCGGGATCTGCCAGGAGCTCGTGCACCGTGACCGTCGCGTCGTCCACGTTGCTGCCGCCGTTCTCCTCAAAGGAGACGGTGCAGTCGTGGAGCTGTTCGACCTGAACCGAGTCGATATAGAGCGATTGCAGGTCGTTGCGCTCGCGGCGGATCGCCGGCAGCGGATAATAGGCGAAGTTTTCGGGCACGGTGACGTCGCAGACGAACATGCACCAGCCGTCGCGGTCGCCCTCGGGGGTATAGGTCATCTTGGTGAAGCCGTTTTCCGCCAGCAGGTATTCCGCCGCCGGATTTTCGAGGCTGATGTTCAGGTTGACCGGCGCTTCATATGGGTCGATGCAGCGCGCCATCACCGTGAAGCGGTAGGTCTGCCCCTTGTCGAGCATCATGACGTGATCGGCCCGGTTCGGATCGTAGAGGGCGATCTTCGCCTCGTTCCAGTAGATGCCGAGGTTGTTGAGCTGCAGGCAGCTCGAGCCGTCGAGCGCGACGTCCGGCAAGTCGGTGCGATACAGCCATTCGTTCTGGGTGCAGCGCGACCAGCTCGTGATGAATTTCGCCTGCCGATAATAGTCGTACAGGTAATCGGACTGTTCAAAATTGAGGACGATCGGCTTCGAGAAATCGGACGGCGCCGAGTAGTCGCCGGCGTGGGTCTTCGCGTAGACCTTCGTGTCTTCTGCGGGGAATTTGTTGTCGAAGGGCTGGGTGAAGGCTTCGTCGAGATAGAGCCCGTCATAGATGTTGGTCGTGCCGTGGACGACGCGGGGGATGACGCAGGTCTCGCCCTTGACGCCGTAGATCGTCCGCATCAGGCTCGTGCCGAGGTAGACCGAAACGGCGCTGACGTCGTGGTTGACCTTGATCTCGACGTTGTCGACGTTGACCCGTTCGTAAACGTGATCCTGCGGGTTGCCGCTGTCGTCGCGGCCGGTCATCGTCATGTAGACGTAGCCGGAGCGCTCGGCGATGAAGGAGCAGGAATAGGTCTGGAAGTCGCTTTCGGTATCGAGCACCGAGAGGTTGTAGATCTCCTGCACCGTCGTGCTGTGGCCGAGGCCGGAATAGGGCGTTTTCTCCGAGATGATCGGGGTGATATAGGACATGCCCTTGCTCGCGGAGAAGGCGTAATCGAATTTGATCGTGTAGCGCTCGCCCTTGACGGCGACGAAGGGAGTGCCGTCGGCGTTGAGCAGGCGGACGGCCTGATAGGTGTTGGTGTCGTACCACCAGCTGAAATCGGGGTTCTCGAAGGTCAGCGCGCCGTCGTAGAGGGCGCTTCCGTCGCCGTTGCCGTAAATGCCGGCGTCCTTGACCCAGGCGGCGGTGCCGGTCATCGAGAGGTCGAGGTCGAACCGTTTGGATTCGTCCATCGTCTCGTACTGGTGCTCATAGGGCGAAACGCCGCCCGGATAGATGTCGGGGTCGAAGGAACCGGCGGTGAAGTCGGTGCCGGCCTCGGGCACGGGGATCCACTTCGCATGGAGCACGAGCGCCTCGCCGTCGGCTTCGAAGCGGTCGCTGACCTTCGCAAGGCGGGTGCAATCTTCGTCGTAATACCAGCCGTCGAAGAGGTAACCTTCGCGGGTGGGCTCGGCGAAGCTGCGCAGCGGCTCGCCTTCATAGGCGCGCTGGGGCGCGGGCGCGGTGCCCTCCCCTGCGTCATAAACCACGACCTCGCTGTCGCAAAGCTGGGTCACTTTCACGTCGTCGATATAGACGACCTGTCCGTCGTAGCTTTCGGAGGCGACCGAGAGGGCGAGGAAGCCGCTCGACGCCGCGCCGCCCTTTAAGACCGGGATCACGGCGGTGACCTTCTGCCACTTGCCCGCCGCCAGGTCGACCTTGCCGGAGGCTTCGATCTGGTGGTCCTTGTACATATCGTTGTACTTCGCTTCGCCGACGGTGTTGACGCTCCAGAAAAGATTCGTCTTTTCGTCGGGCGAATAGAGGTAGAATTCCACCTCATACGCCGCGCCCTTCGTGATGACGACGGGCTGGGACTTGCCGCTCTGCTTGACGGAAAGGACGGTGTTGCCGGTCATGCGCGGGATGTTGGTGCGCATCGTCAGGCGCAGCGATTTGCTGCCGAGCAGGCCGGAGTGGTCGTAATCGCTCGAGACCTCGGTGCCGTAGCGGTCGCCGACGACGCCGGTATCCGTGCCGACGGCATAGTCCTCGTAATCCTGCACGCCGAGCTGCGTGTCCTTCACGATGGGCTGGACGGTGCGGATCGTGACTTCAATAACTTCCAGCGAGCCCTGGCCGGAGAAGAGGAGCTTCGGCATATGGACGTCGCCATACGGGAAGCGCTCGGCGGTGTAGGTCGTTTCATAGGTGAAGGTCTGCCCGTTGTCGGCCTTCGTGTGCTGTGCAAAGCCCTTGATGCGGGTGCGGGAGTGGAACTGGCCGTCGGCGCCGACGCCGATTTGCAGGCCGACGTTGTCGCCCGCGATCACCTCGAGGATCTTATACTTCACCGAAACGGTGTAGGTCTTGCCGAACTCGAGGGTGACATCGTTGCCGTCGCTGTCCTTGAAATAATAGCTCGGGAACCAGCTGTCGGCGTTGGTCGTGTCGGTCGTGTCGAGCTGACGCTCGTAGTTGTTGATGGTGAATTTCGCGTGCGACCCGATGATCTCGCGTTCGTAGACAGAGACCTTGCTGGTCGTCTGCATATAGGTGTCCTGCGAGAGGTCGACCTGAATGGGGGCGGGCGTCTTGGTGAGCTCCCACTTCGCATAGAGGTCGGTCAGGTCGGCGGCCGCCGTCTCGACCTCGTGGCCGATGTAGCTGTCGTAACGATACCAGCCGAGGAAGGTGTATTCGGGGCGCTCGGGCTCGAAGTCGATGGCGGAATCGATCGGGAAAATGCGCATTTCGTCGCCCATGCCGGTGTGCATGTTGACGGCGACCTTCCCCTCCTCGACGTTCCAGCGGGCATAGAGGGTCACGTCGTCCTCGACGGCCTCGACCTTGGAATCGGCGGAGAAGTTCGGGTCGGTGTACCAACCGCCGAAGGTGAAGCCCTCTGCGGCTTCCGGCTCGGCGGGCAGGCTGCCCTTCGCGATAAAGGTATTGGATTCGACGCCGTTATTAAAGGTTTTCACGGCGGCGTAGCGGCTGATGTATTCCGCCGGGAGCTCTTTGAGGCGGATGCCGGTGATCTCGATCGTGCCGGCGCCGGAAACGGCGATACGCGGTGTGATCTGGTCGTCGACCGTCCAGACGTGGCAGAGGGTCTTGATCTCGCCCGGGGCGGTCGTCTCGTCGTTGCGCTGATAGATCTTCGGGAAGATCTGCGTGCCCGCCCAGTTGCGGAAGTTGTAGCCGATGCCGATCTGGACGCCGCGCAGCGCGTCGCGCGATTCGGTGACGCGGTAATTGACCTCGACGATGACGCGGCTGCCCTTTGTAAAGGTGTGCACGACCCCGTCCTGGATCAGGGTGAGGCTCGGCAGCCAGGTCTCGGTCGGGGTGTCAATCGTGCTCGCGAGCTGATACTCCCAGGCGCGGATGACCCAGTTGAGCACGCCGTCCTGATAGACCGGCGACTTCATTTCCGACGTCGTCGCGGCGCCGGTGTTCATATAGCCCTCCAGCAGCGTCGGGTCGGAAAGGTCGATTTCGGTTTCGGTGTAAGCGAGGCGGGTGTCGGCGTTCCATTTCGCGTAGACGGTGGTGTCCGCCTCGATGGATTCGACGGCGTCGCCGTCATACTGCTGGTTCAAATACCAGCCGGCGAAGGTGAAGCCGTCCTTAAACGGCGTAGAAAGCAGCTCGCCCTTGCGGACAAAGCCATGGGTCGTCACACCCGAATCGACGTAGGTCGCGACGGGGTAATCGTTGATTTTTGCCGCAGGGCATTCGTAAAGCGTGATCGAGGTGATCTCGATGTCGCCGCCGCCCGAAACGGCGATTTTCGGGGTGTTTTCACTCGTGACCGTCCAGACGTGGGAGAGCACCTGCGTCTCGCCCGCGGGGGTCGTCACGTTGTTCACCTGATAGGCGATCGGGAAGACCGCGTTGGCGGCGTAATTGCGATAGTTGACGGCGACGCCGACCTGCACGCCGTGCGCCGTGTCGGTCACGCGGGTAACGCGGTAGCCGACCTCGACAATGACCTTGTCGCCCTCGGTAAAGGAGTGGGCTTCGCCGCCCTGCAGCAGGGTCAGGTTCGGGAACCAAGTGACCGACGCGGACGGGGTGGAGGTGTTGAGCTGACGCTCGTAATCCCGGACGACCCATTGCAGCGCGCCGTTTGCATAAGTCGGCGCGGTCGTCCCGGCTTCCTCGGCTTTGCTCGTGTTGGCAAAGCCGGTCAGCAGCGTTTCGTCGGACAGGTCGATCTGGGTGACGCGGATGTCGCCGATCGAAGAAGCCTGCCACTTGGCATAGAGGGTCTCGGACTGCGTGACGGTCTCGACCGGTTCGCCGGTGAAGGCCGAATCGCGATACCAGCCCGCGAAGGTCTCGTCCGCCGTCTCGGCGCGCGCAGGCGCCGGGATCGCGTCGCCCTCGGTCATGTAATCGGTGGTGGAAAGGCCGCCGTCCACCAGCGTGACGAGGTGGGCGTGGTTCTGGTTCGGCGTGACGCGGATTTCGTGGATCTTGACCGTCGCGGAGGAGCCGAAGGCGAGCCGGATCGCGCGATTGTCATCCCCTGCCGCGGTCTGATAGGAAACAGTCAGGGTGCGGACGGAGCCGGCGTTTTCGGGATAAAACTGCTGGAGGCCGAGCACCTTGCTGCCGTTGTTGACCGTCGTGCTCGCATAGCTGAAATTGCGGATAAATGCGATTTGGCCGGAGCCGTTCATGACCTCATAATCCACCGAGAAGGTGTAACTCTCGTTGGGCTTGAGCATCAGGTATTCGCCGTCGGAATTGCGCAGCGTCAGCAGGGCGCCGAGCCAGTTCTGCTGATTGTCGTTGAGCGCGACGTTTGAGGCGCCCAAAAAGGAGAGCGTCAACGGAGAACCGTTCGGTTCGGACGGCGCATCGAAGCTCGTGATGTTGTTGCTGCCCGCGTTGATCTGCTCGGTTTGCGAGAGGTCGAGCGTGTTGGAAACCGCCTTGACGGTGACGGAGCGAATGCGGAAGGAGCCGACGCCGCCGAAGGCGACGCGCAGCGCGTACCCTTCCTTGCCGATGCCGGAGGTGTGCACCGACAGCGTATATGTGCCGGTCGCAGTGGGGCGCGCGGCCGCGAGAATACGCTCGTTGTTGTCCCCTTCCGGGTGGCCGACGCTGGCGTTATAGCACAGCGCGATCTGCGGATAAAACGCGACGTTCGGCGTGCCGATTTCCGTCAACTCATACGTCACGTTGATGGAATAATCGAGGTTATCTTTCAGAATGATATATTCGTTCTGCGTGTTTTTCAGACCGATCATCAGACTGCCGAACCAACACGTATGATCCTCCGGCCAGGGGTCGGTGCCGCCCGGGGTCTGGAAGAAGAACGTGGACAGCCAGGACGTGACCGACACGTCATAGCTCCCGTCGCCCGCGACGTTCGGGGTGTAGGTCATGGTGCCCTTATCCGTGTTGCTCGGATTCAGCTGCACGCTTTTTGTCAGGTCGACCTGGAGATCGTCGACCGGCGCTTTGGCGAATGTCGGAATACCCGCCGCGGTCAGCGTGGAGAGCAGCAGGGCAAACGCCAGAAAGCAGGATAATAATTTTCGCACAGTTACACCTTCATTCCTTTTGGCAAAAGTGGAGTTTCTTTATCACGGGCAGCGTCTGCGCGTGCAAAGGACGCAGACGCCGCCCGTTTGTTTTGAACGAAAAGCGGAAGTTTTTCGCGTTTATTTATAGGACGCGAGTCTCTTGTTCGCTTCCTCCACCGCACTGCGGAAGATGTTCATCTTGCCCTGGAAGGCGACGCCGATCTGCTCGGGCGGCTCGCGGCGGATTTCCACAAGCTCTTCCGAATGGTCCCAGTTCAGGTTCAGCAGCGCCAGCGGGCCGGAGATCAGCTGCAGGCAGCCGAGGGTCTTCTTCTGATAGTTGGGCACAACTTCCTCACAATAGAACTTCTGCATTTCCTTGTTGCCGAAGATGTTGGTGACGGCGTTGCAGTTGTCGACGTCGAGGAGGTAACGCATGAAGTAGTAGGCGCCCTCGGGGTTCTTGGCGCCCTTCGCGAGGCCGTAGGCGCGGACGGGGGTGCTGTAATAGTTGCAGGGCTTGCCGTCGAGGCTGTCGGGCATCCGCACGACGCCGTAATCGCTGGCGGACATCTCTTTTAAGAAGCCGTTGCGCTTGAGGGCGTAGGGGTCGGTCGTCAGCATGCCGATGTTGCCCGCGGGATACTGCGCGATGAGGTAGTTGCCGCAGAGACCTTCGGCGCGGCATTCGGCGTAATAGCGCAGGGCTCTCTCGATGGGGGAGAAATCGTCGACGAGCTTGACCTGGCTGGTGTTGGGATCGTACTTAAAGAAGACCGGTCCGAGCGTCTCCGCCATGTGGTAGGGCTCGAAGACGCCGCCGTAATAGCCGATCTTTTTCGCGTCGCGCATGCACTGCTTGAAGGTTTCCCACGTCCAGTTGTTCTGCGCGATGTAGTCGACCGGGGAGGTCAGGCCGTTGTCGTCATAGATGCGCTTGTTGTAAACGACGATGGGCGGGATGATCCAGGGGGAATAATAGGAGTTGACAAAATAATTCTTGCCGTTGAACCGCGTGGCTGCGGTCACACGGGGATCCCAGAAGCCGTCGTTGATGTTGAAGATCGAGGGCAGCGGCTGCGCGACGCTGTAGACCTGCGGAATCCAACCGTTGTTGATGATGATGTCGGGTCCCTGCCCCGCGGCGATCTGCTGCGCGATGTCGGATTCATAGGTGAGCTGCACGGCGTGCTGCCACTTGACGTTGATGCCGGTCTGCTTGGTGAATTCCTTGCCGACCTTGACGTACTCGTCGCCGCCTTCATCGCCCCAGTTGGCGAAGGCGACGGTGGTGCCCTTCAGCTTTTTCGGGATGTTCTTGAAGACGTCGGCACGCGACTGCGCCGAGACGCCGCCGCCGAAGGTCGTGCCGCCGCCGGTGCCGGTGCCCGCACCCGCGCCGGTTCCGGCGCCCGTGCCTGCGCCGGCGCCCGTACCCGCGCCGGTGCCCGTGCCCGTGCCGCCGTCGCTGCCGGTGCCGACGGTGCCGTCAAAGGCGATGTCGCCGCCGAGGTCGTCGAGCGCGTCCCCGCTGCCGGCTTCCTCGCTGTTGTCGGCGGTTTCCCCGCCGCCGCAGCCTACCATCGAGAAGCAGAGCAGCGCCGCGAGCAGGAGCGCCAAAAGTCGAAATGCGGATGTTTTCATGTTTCGATCCCTTTCCTTTCTGCGTAAACGTCGGGCTCGGACGGGAACCGCTCCCGCGCCGGTGGGGCGCGAACCGGGGTTTCTCGGGCTTTGCCGCCGTGTTTCGGCAAAGCAAACAAGAGATTTCGGATTTTTCGCGCCATTTCTGCCCTATCCGTAGTATAATTATAATCGTTCTCGCCCGCAAACGCAAGCAAAGTTTTTTATTACATTTGTCATAGTTTTCTGTCACCCCCCCCCGGTAATAATTGGCTGAATGCCTACCGCTCAACCGAAAAAGGCATGAAAAAAAGCGGCTTTCTTTCGAAAACCGCTTTTTGGGGGGAATCCCGTGTAAAAACTCAGAATTTTGTGAAATCGATCGGCTCGCTTTGCGGGTCGGCGAAGCGGCGGATCTGATTTTCGAGGTTCGGCAGCGTGATATAGTGCCGCAGCAGGTCGGCGAGGGCGTGCCAGCCGGCGCGCCCCGTCTTTTCCGTATAGATTTTTTTGCGGCGGTTGAGGGTTTGCTGCGACAGAAAGAGCCGGTCGGCGATCTGCGCGGCGGAATAGCCCTTGAGCAGCAGGTAAAAAATCAGGCGGTCGAGCTCCTTCGCGTCGGAAAAGAGCTCCTCGAGGGCGAAGATGTCCTTGAGCGCCGGATCGCTGCGGTGGTCGTAATGCGGCACGGGCGGGTGGGTCAGCGTGCATTCCCGCATCGGCGGCGGCGGATATTCGAGGTGGCGCGACCTGTTGCCGGTCGATTGCCGGACGACGAGGTTGCAGTTGAGGAAGATCTGCACGCTCGAAAACTCGTCGCGATCGTGCGCGAGGGTGCGGTAGGCCTGAATGACCGCGTTTTTCTGGGCGTAGGTTTTGCAGGCGACGGTCGAGAGCGGATAACGGTAGAGCTCCGACATCTGGGTGCACATCCAGCCGATGAAAAATCGGTCTTTCAGATAGTCCGGGTCGCGCGAGAACATCGCGTCGAGGAAGGCGAGGGCGACGAAATCGTTCGGGAAATAGACCCCGTCGTATTCCGCGCGGCGGGCAAAGAAATCCTCGAAGCAGGCGGCGATGCCGGTTTTGATGGGAAAAATATCGTCGACGGAAAAGGCGAAGTTGACGCGATAGAAGCTGTCGACCTTGTTGACGTCGCTGTAAGAGTTGGCGTAAAACCCGAAGAAGGCGACGCGATCCTTGCCGTAGTCGTGAAAATATTCGTAGACCATCGAAGCCGCGGCGGCGTTATCGTCCGAAATGATGCTGCAGGAATAGCGCGTCGCGAGGGGGTGATTCGACGACGTGATGCAGCAGACGGGAATACGGTGCTCCTGGCAGCGGCGCAGGCAATCCTCGTCCATATCAATGAGAGAGTCGCTGATCAAAACGAAGGCCTCGGGGTCGTCGAAGATCTCCGGCACTTCGTCGAGCGATTCGAACACCACGGTGGGGATCCGCTTTTGGTTCAAGCCCTTGATCGTCGAAAAGTTTTGCATGCTTTTGCCCCGCAGGAAATGGACGGGTTCGCGCCGTTTCAAAATATACAACGCCAAAGTGATGCTCGCCTCCTGTCAGATTCCGCGCGGCCGGAAGAACGGATTTCTTTCTTATTTTACACTGTTTTTTCGATTTTTTCAACCCCGAAACAGCGAAATTTTCAGCGGAAAAACGGGTCGTCGAAAACGAAACTGCGGCACAGCGCCGGACTTGGCGCCGCACCGCAGCGTTTTGCAATTTGTGTTTCGACGGTATCCCGGGAAACGCTTATTTTCCGCGCTTGATATAGGCGGTGTGGAGCACCTCGTGCGCCTTGTGGCTGCCCGGCTTGCCGAAGAACTCGCGATAGATCATTTGAATGTCGGGGTTCTCGTGCGACTTGCGGTAAGGCAGGTTGCGGTCGGCGTCGTAAAGCACCTTGGCGCGAATCGCGGGCAGGTCGACGTCGTTGCGCAGCTGCATCGGCTGGACGGGCTGGCCGCCGCCGTTGACGCAGCCGCCGGGGCAAGCCATGATCTCGATAAACTGGACGTCGAGCTCGCCGTTGCGCACCATGTCGAGCAGCTTGCCGGCGTTGCCGGTGCCGCTGGCGACCGCGACCTTGACCTCGAGATCGCCGAGCTGATAGGCGGCGGTCTTGATGCCCTCGGTGCCGCGGACGGCCTCGAAATCGAGCTTTTCAAGCGGCTTGCCGAGGATGGTTTCGGCAGCCGTGCGCAGCGCGGCTTCCATCACGCCGCCGGTCGCGCCGAAGATGGCGCCGGCGCCCGAGCCGATGGAGAAGGGATTGTCGAATTTTTCGTCCGGCAGGGAGTTGAACTGGATGCCGGCGCGCTGGATCATCTTGCCGAGCTCGCGGGTCGTCAGGGCGAAATCGACGTCGTAGATCCCCTCGCCCGCCGCCGACTGATGCGGACGGCGAATTTCGAACTTCTTCGCGGTGCAGGGGATGATCGAGACGAAGACGACGTCCTTCGGATCCCAGCCGTTCTTCTGCGCGAGGAAGGTCTTGGCGACGGCGCCGAACATCTGCTGCGGCGATTTGCAGGTCGAAAGATGGTCGACGAAATCGGGGTGATAATGTTCGCAATACTTGACCCAGCCGGGCGAGCAGGAGGTGATCATCGGCAGCTTGCCGCCGTTCTGGATGCGCTCGATGAGCTCGTTGGCTTCTTCCATGATGGTGAGGTCGGCGGCGAAGTTCATATCGTAGACGCCCTCGAAGCCGAGGCGTTTGAGGGCGGCGACCATCTTGCCCTCGACGTCGGTGCCCGGCGCGTTGCCGAAGCATTCGCCGAGCGTCGCGCGGACGGACGGCGCGGTGCAGACGAGCAGGTGCTTGGTCGGATCGCTCAAAACCTGCATGACCTCGGCGGTCTGATCCTTTTCGGTCAGGGCGCCGGTCGGGCAGGCGACGACGCACTGGCCGCAGGCGATGCAGGGGTTGTCGTTCAGCGGGGTCTCAAACGCGCAGCCGATGTGGGTATCGAAGCCGCGGTCGTTCGCGCCGATGACGGCGACGCCCTGGTTGGAGCGGCAGGCGGCGACGCAGCGGCGGCAGAGGATGCACTTCTCGTTGTCGCGCACTAAGAAGGGGGTGCTTTCGTCCTTCTCGTACTTGCTGCGCTCGCCCTCGTATTTATACTGGTCGTAGACGCCGAAATCCTTCGCGTACTTTTGCAGCTCGCAGTTCTGGTTGCGCAGGCAGCTCAGGCAGTCCATTTTATGGTCGGACAGGATGAGCTCGAGGTTGATGCGGCGGGCTTTGAGCACGGCGGGCGAATTGGTGGAGATCTCCATGCCCTCGCTGACCGGCTGGACGCAGGCGGCGACGAGCGAGCGAGCGCCCTTGACCTCGACGAGGCAGATGCGGCAGGCGCCGATCTCGTTGATCTTTTTCATGTAGCAAAGGGTGGGAATGTCGATCGACGCGGCTTTGCAGGCCTCCAGAATCGTGGAGCCGCTCTCGACGGCGTAATCCCGCCCGTTGATTTTTACGTTAACCAAAGACATCTGACTGATTCTCCCTTTCTATTTCTTCACGATCGCGCCGAACTTGCATTTTTCCATGCAGGCGCCGCACTTGATGCACTTGTTCGGGTCAATGCTGTGGGGTTGCTTGACCGAGCCGCTGATCGCGCCGACCGGGCAGACGCGGGCGCAGGCCGTGCAGCCCTTGCACTTGTCAGCTTCGATCTCGTAATGCATCAGGCTTTTGCAGACGCCGGCGGGGCACTTCTTGTCGACGACGTGGGCGACGTACTCGTCGCGGAAATAGCGCATCGTCGAGAGCACCGGGTTGGGCGCGGTCTGACCGAGGCCGCAGAGAGACGCGGATTTGATGTGATTGCAGAGCTCTTCCATCTTGTCGAGGTCTTCGAGGGTGCCGTTGCCCGAGGTGATCTTGTTGAGCATCTCGAGCAGGCGCTTGGTGCCGATGCGGCAGGGGGTGCACTTGCCGCAGGATTCGTCGACCGTGAATTCGAGGAAGAATTTTGCGATGTCGACCATGCAGGTGT
>CANQSG010000056.1 GCA_947626485.1 uncultured Clostridia bacterium
CGTGTCGCTGAGGTTGGTGATCTGCTTGGCTTCGCCGTCCTGCTTCTCGCTGTGGACGAGGCGGGAGACGACGCGGCCTTTGAGCAGGTGCTCCTCGACGATCTCGGGCACGTCCTCGGGCTTCACCATGCTGTAAAACGTGCCTTCGGGGTAGATGATCATGATCGGGCCCATGGCGCACAGGCCGAAGCAGCCGGTCGTGACGACCTTGACCTCCTCCTCCAGCCCGCGGGTCTTGAGCTCGGCCTCCATCGCCTCGCGCACGGCGCGGCTCCCGGACGAGGTACAGCCGGTACCGCCGCAGATTAAAACGTGTGAACGAATCATGTTTTGTCCTCCTTATTTGGTTGCGGCGCCGGCGCCGATGGTGTATTCCGTGACGACCTTGCCGCCCTTTAAGTGCTCCTCGACGACGCGCTTTGCCTTCTCCGCCGTCATCTTGACGTAGGTCACCTTATCCTTGCCTTCCTCGAAGACCTCGACCACCGGCTCATACTGGCAGATGCCGATGCACCCGGTCTGGGTCACGGTCGTATCGAGCAGGCCGGCCTTGTTGACCTCCTCGACAAAGGCGTTGAGCACCGGACGCGCGCCGGCGGCGATGCCGCAGGTCGCCATGCCGACGACGACGCGCTTCCCCTGCTGATTTTCGCGCAGGACGATTTTGCTCTGCATTTTTTCACGAATGGCTGCAAGTTCTGCAAGACTTTTCATAGGACAAATCCTCCGGTTTCTGTTTATTTAAGACCATTGTGCATACTGTTCGTTGAGGTAGTCCCGCACCCAGGCGAGCACCTCGTAGCTGTCGAGTGGAACGTCGCCCAACATCTCCCGCATTTCGGCGGTGGAAAGCTCGACACTGCCCCGCGGCGTCTCGTGCGTAAAGAGGAAATCGACCGACGGGCTGCCCTGGATGAGGTTGCAGACCGTGGAGACGATGTCGCCGAGGGGGGTGAAGTCGATGTGCGCCGTGTCGAAAACGGCGGTGACCGTCGTCCCGGCGGGGGGCGTCTGCGAGGAGATGATCTCCATCGTGCCGCCGGTCTGCTCCGCCGCGAGCTTTAACAGCGGCAACCCGAGCCCGACCTTCCGGGTGGTGCGGGTGGTGTAAAAGGGATCGGTCACGCGGCGGACGGTCTCCTCGTCCATGCCGCGGCCGTTGTCCCGAATGGTGAGGGTCAGGCGACCAGACGCGTCCTCCCGCAGGGCGATCTCGACGCGCGACGCGCCGGCCGCCAGGGAGTTCTGCGCGATGTCGAGAATGTTCAGCGACAGTTCTTTCATCGCCGCGGCGTCAATCCATGTATTTGGCGAGGATGCCGTCTACGTCTTCCTTCTTCAGGCGGCCATAGACGTCGTCGTTGATCGTCATGACGGGCGCGAGGCCGCAGGCGCCGATGCAGCGGGTGGCTTCAAGGGAATACATCCCGTCGGGCGAGGTCTCCCCCGCTTTGATGCCGAGCTTCTGGGTGATGCGGTCGATGAGATCGGCAGAGCCCTTGACGTAGCAGGCCGTGCCGAGGCAGACGCTGATGGCGACCTTGCCGCGCGGGTTGAGCTGGAACTGCGAATAGAAGGAGGCGATCCCGTAGACGGTTTCGAGCGAAACGCCCATTCCGTCGGCGATGACGCGCTGCACCTCGACTGGCAGATAACCGTAGATGTCCTGCGCCTTCTGCATGACGGGCATCAGCGCGCTCTTGTCGCCCTGATGTTCGGCGATGACCTCTTTCAGCGCCTGTTCCTGCGCCGGCGTGCCGCGAAACATCACGGTCGTTAGCTTTTTCTTCATAACTGACGATACCTCCCTGCGGATCTTCCGCAAAATTGAATTTGAAAAAATCGGCTTTTTTCAAAAAGCACACAGCGAGACGATGCAAGCAGGCACAAGAAAACGGCGCCGTTTTGCGGCGCTTTTCGCGCATGACTGTATCGTCCGGAATTCATTATATACTATCTTCCGCCAAATTTCAACGGTTTTTCATGGAATCGCCGCATCTTTTTTCCGCAGCAGGGTCAACAGCGCGTCGGCCGTGCAGGCGGGAAGCGACAGCGTGTAGTCCGCTTCGTGGATATCGCCGAGGCGATGGGCGTCGGAGCTCGAGAGCAGGCGCAGCCCCCGCAGGGCGGGAAATTGCGCTAAATAGGGGGAAATGCGGGAGGCGTCGTAGAACTCGGCGCAGGTGAAGCCCGCCTCGGGCGGCAGGTCGCCGAGCACCGCGAGAATGCCGTTCGATTCGCGGTCGACGTGCGCCGGGTAAACGAAGCCGCCCCGCTCGCGCACGAGGTCGACTGCCTCGTTGATCGGGATATTCGAGGAGGCGAGCAGAAAACGCTCTTCCGTCCCGGCGGGTTCGTCGTCGGCGGACATGAACAGCTGGTTGCCGAAAATTTCGGGGCGGTTGCGGATGGGCTGCGCGCGCAGGGCGACGAGGGCGTCGAACGAGGCGGCGGCGTCAAGCGTCGGAAACAGGCAGACGAGGTGGACGTCCTCCGCCGTCGTCAGCTCCATGCCGGCGATCGGCGTGATGCCGTAGCCCGCGCAGGCCTCGAAAAACGCCGGGCAGTTGCCGCAGGCGTTGTGGTCGGTCAGGGCGACGAGCTGCAACCCCTTGAGATACGCCATGCCGGCGATGTTCGCGGGGGTCATATCGTCGTCGGCGCAGGGGGAAAGGCAGGAATGAATGTGCAGGTCGTAGGGTACGCGCATGGCCGTCCCCTACTCCGCCAGCGCCGCCGCGATCGCCGCACAGAGGGCGAAGGCGCCGCTTTCCCCCCGCAGGAGGTTGACGCCCTGCTTTTGCGCGGCCTCGAGCGTGTCGGCGTCGGGCTCGACGCCCTCCGCGAGCACGATACAGGCGACGTCCGCCATCGAGGCGACGGCGACGACGTTGCGGTTCGTCATGATGGTGACCCATGCGTCTCCGCTTTGGGCGCGCCCCATCACCCAGCTCAACAGGTCGCCGGCATAGCCGCCGGTGACGGGGCGGTCGGGCTCGGCAAGGCAGAGCGGCTCGAGCGAGAGCCGCGCGCAAAGTTCCGCCGTCGTCATGGTTTGGTTCCTCCCTCTTGCTCGCGTCCGGTCAGCTGGCTGACCGTGCGGTAAATTTCGCGAATTTTCTCCCGCATGACAAAAATGCAGTCGGTCTCGTGCGCCTTGCCCTGCACGATGTCCTCCGCCAGCGCGTGGCAGGAGGGCGCGCCGCAGGCGCCGCAGTCGAGCCCCGGCAGGCTCTGCCCCAGCCGCTTGATCTCGGCGAGCTTTTTGAGCGCCTGATCCATGTCGTCGTCGAGCTTTAAGACGGAGGATTCGGTCAGGGGGCGCTCCCAGAGGTACTGCCGCGGGATATCCCGCTCCTGTTCGGGCGAGATGCCGGTCTGCGCGACCGTCATGGAGCGGCGCAGGTGGTGCACCCGGGCGATGTAGGGGTTTTCGACGGTCAGACAGCCGCCGACGCAGCCGCCGGGGCAGGCGTTGAGCTCGACGAATTCGAGCTCGGAAAGGTTCTCGTTTTCGATCTCTTCGAGCACCTTAATGACGTTTTCGATGCCGTCCGCCGCGAGGTACTTGCTGTTGTACAATGCGGAGGCTTCGCCGCCCGAGCTCGCCCAGTTCAGGCCGATGCGCCCCGAGCGCCGCAGGGGCTTCGGCACGGCGACCTGCTTCATGGTGCCGACCAGCCGGAAATAGAGCTCGCGAATGGAAAGCACGCCGGTGATGGCGCTTTTTTCGACGCCGATGGGCTGGCGGGCATAGCTGACCTTGGCGGGACAGGGGCTGATAAAGAAGATGCCGATCTCGTCGTCGCGCAGGTCGGGGTGCTCGTTGAGCGCCTTGCGCCGCGCCTTGCGCGCCGCGTACTCGACGGGCGAGAGGATGGGCAGGATGTTGGGGCAGAGCGAGGCGAACCGCACGCTGATGAGGCGCGAGACGACGGGACACGCCGAGCTGATGACCGGCTTGACGATGTCGGGTCGGCGCAGATAACAGCGGGTGTATTCGGTGACGAATTCGGCGCTGCGCGAGACCTCGGCGACGTCGTCAAACCCGCAGAGCAGCAGCCCGTTGAGGACGCGGTCGACCGATTCGAGGTTGTCGAACTGGCCGTAGAGCGCCGGCGCGGGCAGGGCGACCTTCCAGCGGTAATGCTCGATCTCCTCGAGCCGGTCATAGGATGCGGATTTTGCCTTTTGCGGACAGACGCGGATGCACTCGCCGCAGTCGATACAGCGCCGGGATTCGATGGAGGCCTTCCCTTCCCGGATGCGGATCGCTTCGGTCGGACAGCGCTTGACGCAGTTGGTACAGCCGGTGCACCGGTCGACGTCCAGCATGACGGAATGAATGAATTCTGCCATGAGATCACCTACTTTAAGTTGACCGCCATAAATACTTTCGTGCCCACCCCGACGGTGGATTCGATCTTCATTTCATCGGTGTATTTTTTCATGTTCGGCAGCCCCATACCGGCGCCGAAGCCCAGTTCGTGCACGTTCTCGGGCGCGGTGGAGTACCCTTCCTGCATCGCCAGCGCGATGTCGGGGATGCCGTTGCCGGAGTCCTCCAGCGTCATTTCGATGCGGTCGGGGGTGATGGCGACGTCCGCCACGCCGCCGTTGGCGTGGATCACCATGTTGATCTCCCCTTCGTACATCGCGATGGCGACGCGCCGGATGATATCGGTCGAGATGCCGAGCTGGCGCAGCACCTTTTTGACGTTGGCAGAGGCCTCGCCCGCCGTTTGGAAATTCTCGCCGTCGATGTCGTAATGCAGGGTCATGCGCTCACTCACCGACCACACCCCCGCCCGTCAGGCCGTGGGTATAAAGTCGGCCGCAGGCGACGTACATCCGCTCGCGGCAGCTCAGCAGCACAAGGCCGCTGTCGTCGGCGAGCTCGATGACGTCGGGCGGCGGCATTTTGCCGCGCACAAAGACGATGCAGCGCATGTCCATCATTTCGGCGGTGCGGACGACCTGCGCGTTGACGAGGCCGGTCAGCAAAACGGCCTGATCCTTCACGAAGGCGAGCACGTCGCTCATCATATCGCTGCCGCAGGCGGAATGCACCTCGCTCTCGAGGCGATCCGCCCCGCAGAGCACGTCGGCTTCCAGCAATTCTACAATTTCCCTGATTTTCATGTACGTACCTCCAGGCATCCGTTGAACGGACGATCTCTGTTTGCATTATACACGAAATCCGCGCAAATTTCCAGCGTTATTTTCTGTCATTTTTCAAAAAATTTTTGGGGAAATTTCCCGTTTTCACGAAAGAAACGGCGGGCGCATAGAATAGGGCGGCAAGCGGCGCCGTCGCGCGAGTTCGGCGCCGCCGCCCTTTGCAGAAAAACAGGAGGGATTTTTATGCCGACCATTTACCTGAGCCCGTCCACGCAGGAATACAACCCCTACGCCGGCGGCGGCACCGAAGAGGGCTATATGAACGAGATCGCCGACGCGATGGCGCCGTACCTGCTCGCGGCGGGCATTTCCTTTGTGCGCAACACGCCCGAAATGACGGCGGCGAGCTCGATTGCCGCCTCGAACGCCGGGCAGTACGACCTGCACCTCGCGCTGCATTCCAACGCCTCGGCGAGCGGAAAGGTGCGCGGCAGCGAGATTTATTATTATCCGGGCAGCCAAAACGGGCAGCGCGCCGCGCAGATTTTTGCGAACAACCTGCGGCTGCTCTATCCCCTGCCCGACCGGGTGCGGACGATCGCGACGACGGCGCTCGGCGAGGTCGCCCGGACGCGCGCCCCGGCGGTGCTGATCGAGTTCGCCTATCACGACAACCCCCTCGACGCCGAATGGATCCGGGACAATATCGACGCCATCGCCGAAAACGTCGCGCTCTCGCTGACCGATTTCTTCGACCTGCCCTTTTCGCAGCCCGAGCCGCCGCGCTCCGCCCGGGTGCAGACGCCGGGCGGCGGGTCGCTCAACCTGCGCACCCGGCCGAGCCTGTCCTCGCCGGTGCGCGCTTCGATGCCGAACGGCGCGCGGGTCACGCTCTACGCCGACGACCTCGACTGGTGCGTCGTCGGGTACGACGGCAAGGTCGGCTACGCCGCCCGGCGGTATCTCGCGCTCTCCCCCGACCCCGCCTGAAAAGCGGCGCGGGCAGATTGGGCATTGACGAACGGGAAAAAATCGGATAAAATAAGAGAAAAACACCGGTTCCGTCGGAACCGCACGGAGGGAATTGTATGTGCACGGCAGCCACCTATCTGACCGCAGACCACTATTTCGGGCGCAATCTCGACTATGAATTCTCGTATGACGAGACCGTGACGATCACGCCCCGCAACTATCCGTTCGTTTTTCGCCGCGTCGCGACGATGGAACGGCATTTCGCCATGATCGGCATGGCGTTTGTGCAGAACGGCTATCCGCTCTATTACGACGCGACGAACGAAAAGGGGCTGAGCATGGCGGGGCTCAATTTCCCCGGCAACGCCGTCTATCGCCCCGCCGAGGCGGGCAAGGACAACATCACGCCCTTCGAGCTCATCCCGTGGATCCTCGGGCAGTGCGAGACCGTCGCGCAGGCGCGCGAAAAGCTCGCCCGGCTCAACCCGCTCGCCGAGCCCTTCAGCGAGGCGCTGCCGCTCTCCGATCTGCACTGGATGATCTCCGACCGCGACGAGAGCATCGTCGTCGAGGCGGTCGCCGAGGGGCTGCGGGTCTACGACAACCCGGTCGGCGTGATGACGAACAACCCGACCTTCGATTTCCACCTGACGAACCTTGCGAATTACATGGGCGTCTCGCGCGAGGAGCCGCTCGACCGCTTTGCCGAGGGCTTTTCCCTGACGCCTTACAGCCGCGGCATGGGCGGGCTGGGGCTGCCGGGCGACCTATCCTCCGCCTCGCGCTTTGTCAAGGCGGCGTTCACGCGGCTCAATTCCCTTTCGGGCGATTCGGAATCCGAGAGCGTCAGCCAGTTTTTCCACATTCTCGCCTCGGTCGCCCAGCAAAAGGGCTGTTGCCGGGTGCCGCACGGGTTCGAATACACGATCTATTCCTCCTGCTGCAACACCGACAAGGGCATTTATTATTACACGACCTACGAAAACAGCCAGATCACCGGCGTCGACCTGCACCGCGAGAACCTCGAAGGCTTGCTGCCGATCCGGTTCCCCCTCGTCACCGGGCAGCAGATCCGCATGCAAAACTGAAAAAATGCGCAGAAAAACCGGCGCCCCGTCTTGTTCGGACAGGGCGCCGGGTTTTTGTTTGCCGCGTGGGAATTCAGTTCAAAACGATGTGCGCGTCGGAAATGCGGGGGACGACGCTGCCGTTGGGCGTCTCGGTCGGCAGGCCGAGGTCGGCGGGCGTGACGCCGTAGAGATAGGTCGTCTCCATGCCTTCGATGTCGACCGTCCCGTCGCTGTCGACCGTGACGATGGCGTTGAGGGGGTCGGCGAAGAAGGCGCAGTTGTCGGCCGAGGCGTAGGCGCCGGCGAATTCCGGCGGGAAGAGATTGTGCTTTTGCAGCCGCCAGGCGCCCATATACGTCGCGTTGATGTTGAAATAGACCACGTTGTCGAGCACGACGACCGAATCGGAGTGAATGTGGCCGTTCAGGCAGAGCAGCACCCGCTTCGGGAATTTGGCGTTGACGTCGTGGATGATCTTGCGCACCGTCGGCGCGTCCCAGGCGCAGGACGGCTTTTCGTCGAGGCAGGCGTGGCTGAGGATGATGCAGGGATAGGGCGAGGAAAGCAGCGTCTGCCGCAGCCAGTAGAGCTGCGCTTCACCGAGCATATTGAGGTCGTAATCCCAGCTGGGGCCGCCGACCGAATAGCCGGGGTAGCGTTGGAAAACGCCGTCCTTCACGAAGAAATTCGTGTCGAGCATCACGAAGCGGAAGCCCTTGACGTCGCGGTAATAATAGCTGTTGTCGATCCCATAGGCGGCGTTCATCGTCTCGACGCTGTCGGTCAGCTCGAGCTCGTGGTTGCCGTAGCAGCCGAAGGCGGGAATGCCGGCGCTGTTGTGCAGAAAGGCGTCCAGCGCGGATTTTTGGTGCTCGAGGTCGAGGATGAAATCGCCGCAGTGCAGCATGACGTCGGCTTTTGCTTCCCGCGCGCGGCGGACGATGGTGTCAATGCCGCTCGCGTCGATGGGATACTGCGGGTGCAGATGATAGTCCGAGCAGACGGAAAGTCGAATTTTCACGCGGTTCCCCTCCCCCGCTCAAACGCAATCCTTGCCGAGGATGAGCGTTTCGGTCTCCGGATTCTGATACAGGCGCACCCAGTCGACGTAATAATCGAAGGGCAGGACGTCGTCGTCGGCGATGGCGGCGCCCTCGGGGCGCCAGTCGCTGCCCACCGTAAAGATCTCGTTGTTGAGGATCAGATACTGCGGGTCGTGGAAGCCCTTGAGGTCGGGGAATTCCTCCGAAAGGAAGCGGGTGCTCGGGCCGATGTTCGCCGTGTAATAGCACTCGTCGTCGACGAAGAACTTCATGTGCTCGGGCGTCCATTCGAGGGCGTAGATATGATATTCGTCGTTGAGGTGCGTCGCGTCGGCGAAGGTGTAGCCGCGCTTGGGGTTGTTCTCGTCGCCCTGGATCATGAAATGACCCTTCGGCCCCCACTTGTGCAGGTTCGAGCCCAGGCTGTTCGGGCTGGAGAAGACCTCGAAAATGTCGGTCTCGGGGAACCAGTCGTTGCGGCCTTCCTCGTGGGTGAGGTATTTCGTGTTGCCCTTCATCCAGAAGGAGGGCCAGGCGCCGTGGCGATAGGGCAGCCGGGCGCGCATCTCGACGTAGCCGTAGCGGAAGAGCATCGTCTCGCAGGTCGCGATGCCCTCGCAGTTGGAGAAGCGGTCGCCCTGCCGGCGCACCTGCATGTGCAGCTGTCCGTTCTCGACGCGGGCGTGCTCCGGGGTGTTGCGATAGTCGGTGTCGGGGTTCACCATCGTGGCGCAAAAACGCCACTTTTCGGGATTGAGGGCGTCGCCCTCGAATTCGTCGTGCCAGACGAGCTGACGGTCGTGTTTGGTTTGCGGGATCTCGTTTGCCGGAAGTTCTGTTTTCATAAAGGATGCTCCCTTTTCTTCGGCAGAGGCTCTGCCGGTCGTGGTGGAAAAGCCGGGATCGCGGGCGAATGCCCGGCTTCAGCGCTTTGCGATCGAGAAGGCGAAGTGAATCTTCTTCTCGTCGAGCTGATACTGCTTTTCGAGCGCCGGGCCGCAGGAGTTGGAGCCCATGCCGGAATTCTTGTAATCGACGCGCAGGTGCACCTTGCCGTCCGAGACGAGCTCGTCGGTGTGCTTCGCGCGGTGCAGTGCCGGGATGTCGTAATTCAGCGCCGCGAATTCAAAGGCCTTGTCGCTCTCGAAGACGAGGTCGCCGATCTGCAGCCAGCGGACGTCGATGTGGTTGCCGTGTTCCTGCGGGCGGACGTAGGGGACGTACTCGCGGTCGGTGTCGCTCGCATATTTGCCGACCGACGACGCGTGGCAGAGGTCGCAGTAGTTCTCGCCCGGGCCGCGGCCGAAGTATTCGAACTGCTTCGCCGTCGCGGGCAGGACGAACTCGAAGCCGAGGCGCGGCAGGAAGAAGGCGGTCTCGCGCACCTCGCCGTCGAGCGTGACCGAAATTTTGCCGTTGCGGTCGATGCGGTAGCGCGTCGTATAGCGGAAATAGGGCAGGCTCGAAACGCCGGCGAGGGCGCCGTCGACGACGATCTCGTCGCCTTCGACGCGGCAATCGTAGACCTTCGAGAAGGGCACGTCGAGGTTTTCGGGCTGGGAGCCGCAGCGGATGTACCAGTGGCCGACGACGCAGCGCTCGTTGTCGGTGGCGGCACGGCGGGCGGTCAGCTGCGGCAGGGCGCAGAGCTGCTCGCGGCCGTCGACCTCGAGGCTTGCAAAGTGGCCGTAGACCTTCGAGAAGACGTAGCGGAAGCCGTCGCCCGAAACGGTGATCTCGCGCTCGGTTTCACACAGCGCGGCGGCGTCAACGGGGGCGTCGACGGACAGCGCGGGGGCGCAGAGCGGGAGCTGCACCGCGCCGACCTCCTTGCCGTCGCGCAGCATGGAAATGTTGAGATAGGCGCCCCAGCGGCAGGCGGGCAGGGTCGGCAGCTGCGGCCGGACGTCGACCGTCTCGTGCGGGGCGGCGGCGATCTTTACGGTCTTGCTCGCGATCTCTTCGCCGTCGGCGGTGACGGTGAAGCGGAATTCACACGCCGAAAGGTCGGTGAAATCGTAGCGGTTGCGCAGCTTGACGACGTCGCCGTCGAGCGTGGCGGCAAAGGGCTGATAGGCCGCGCGGGCTTCGAGCGAGCCGGCCTTGAAGCTGCGGTCGGAGAAGACGAGGCCGTCGCAGCAGAAGTTGCCGTCGTTCGTCAGCTCGCCCGGGAAGTCGCCGCCGTATTTCTGCACGCCGTCGACGATCACGGTGTGATCCGTCCACTCCCAGATGCAGCCGCCGATGAGCTTATCGTACTTGTCGAACAGGACGTTGTAATCCCAGACGTCGCCCGGGCCGTTGCCCATCGCGTGGGCGTATTCGCACAGGAAGACCGGCATGCGGATCTCGGGGTTTTTCGCAAAGGATTCAAGCCCGGAAAGCGAGGAATACATCTGCGAGAAGACGTCGGCATTGTAGATCATGCCGCGGCGGGAGGCGTCCTCCGCGTGGACGAGGCGGCTGGGGTCGCGGCGGCGCAGCCACTTCACCATCTCGTAATGGTTGGGGCCGTGCCCGCTCTCGTTGCCCGTCGACCAGAAGATGACGGCGGGGCTGTTCTTGTGGAGCTCGAGGGCGCGCTGCATGCGCTCGAGGTGCTCGTGCTGCCACGCGGGGTCGGTGCAGGGCCAGTCGGCGGATTCGACGTCGTAGGCATACGGGCGGCCGGAATCGCGGTTGACGAAGCCGTGGGTCTCGATGTCGGTTTCGAGCACGACGTAAAAGCCCATCTCGTCGCACATCTGGATCATCTTCGGCGGCGGCGGATAATGGGAGGTGCGGATGCAGTTGATGTTGAGCTCCTTCATGCGTTCGAGGTCATGCCGCAGCTCGTCGTCGGTCTGATACCAGCCGTGGGTCGGGTGGGTGTCGTGGTGGTTGACGCCGTGCA
>CANQSG010000057.1 GCA_947626485.1 uncultured Clostridia bacterium
GATCATTTCCGGCTCGAACCAGATGCCGAACTGCATACCGCAGCGGTGGCAGGTCTCGATCACCGGGGCGAGGCCGTCGGGGAATTTGGCGGGGTCGGGCGTCCAGTCGCCGAGCGAATTCGTGTCGTCGTCCCGCTTGCCGAACCAGCCGTCGTCGACGACGAAGATGTCGATGCCCATGCCGGCGGCGCGTTCGATGGTCTGTTTGAGCTTTTCGGCGTCAAAATGATAGTAGAGCCCCTCCCAGCTGTTGAGGATCACGGGCTTGACGCGGTCGCGGTATTTCGATTTTCCGAGGCGCTGCCGACAGGCGCGGTGGAAGCTGCGCGACATGCCGCCGAGACCCTCGTCGCTGAAAACGAGCAGGGCTTCGGGCGTCTCAAACGACGCGCCGGGCTCGAGCAGCCAGGAGAAATCGAAGGGCTGCACGCCGCCCATGACGCGGGTGGTGTCGTACTGGTCGACGTCGGCGCTCAAAGCGAAGCTGCCGCTGTAAATCAAAGTGACGCCGTAGACCTCGCCGGTCTCCTCGCCCGCGTCGGGGCGGCGAAGGGCGAGGAAGGGCGCCGCCTGGTGGCTCGAGGAGCCGCGCAGGCTCTGCACCGTGTGGGAGCCGTGCGAAAGGGGCAGCCGCTCGACGTTGCGCTCCCGCGCCCAGGCGCCGTGCAGCTGGATGAGCTCGAAATCCTTGTCCGGCAGGTCGAAGCTGAAGCTCGCCGCCTTTTGCAGCCGCAGATCTCTCGCGCCGACATTGGTGACGCGCGCACAGCGGGAGATGCCGTCGAGATCGGCGAAGACCGTGTAGGAAAGGGTGACCTCAAGCAGACCGCGCCCGTCGCGCAGCGTGATCTCAAGCGTCTGCGCGTCGTTTTCCGTCGCGAGCAGGCCGGGCAGCGGGCGGCGTTCGGGCTTGCCGGAAAGCAGGCGGTGCGAGACATAGCGCAGGTCGGTCAGGCGGCTGCCGTCGGGATATTGCACGTGGAGCGCCGGGGTGCGGAAATCGCTCATGCCGTAGGTCGGGTACTCCTGCGGCAGCGCGTCGAGCGAGAAGGGGTGCGCCATCGTGTAGCCCGGCACCATCGGGCTGAAGGGGCGCTCGCGGACGGGCGCGAGAAAGGCCGCGTCCTGCCGGGCGATGCGCTTGCCGTAATACAGGTGCAGCAGAGTGTCGTCCGGGCCGATGAAAATCAGGTAGCTCGTGCGGGGGGTCTCGAGAAAAAAGGTCTTTTTCTCCGGGTCAAAATGAATCATGTGCTTCACTCCTCGTGCTGTTTCGCGCCGGCGTCAAGGGCATTTCAACCCGCAACCCCGCCGCAGACGCTTTATTGTACCACATTTCGCCGCGAAAGAAAAGACTTATTTTCGGCAGTTTTTCGCCGCAAAATTTAGGCTAAATTTAGTGATTTCGGATTTGCCGAATCGTACCTGACTAAATTTGAAACGGAGCGGCGTGAAATGGGACGGGTCGAAAAATCTGTTTTTTGTCGATTTCCCTACTTCTCTTTTTCGGATAGATGTGGTATAATCATTGTGTATAAATATAAGGGGGACGGTTCCGGATGGTGGAACAGGATACGCAGTTACAGATTATCGTCGGGCGAAACGCCGTGGCGGAGGCGCTGCGCGCCGGGCGGGAGATCGACCGGCTGCTCGTGGCGAAGGGCGCTTCGGGCGGGTCGCTGAGCGCGATCCTCGCCCAGTGCCGGGCGCGCGGCATCCCGATCAAAGACGTCTCCCCCGCCAAGCTCGACGCCCTGTGTCAGGGGGCGGTGCATCAGGGGGTCGCGATCCAGTTCGCCGCGCAGCAGTATTGCAGCGTCGACGATCTGCTCGCCGTCGCCGAAGAACGCGGGGAGCCGCCCTTTCTCATTTTGTGCGACAAGATCGAGGACCCGCACAACCTCGGCGCGATCCTGCGCACCGCCGAAGCCTGCGGCGCTCACGGCGTCGTGCTGCCGAAGCGGCACAGCGCCTCGCTGACCCCGGCGACGGCGAAATCGGCGAGCGGCGCCCTCGAATACGTCGGGGTGGCGCGGGTCACGAATCTGGCGGCGGAGATCGACCGCCTGAAGGAAAAAGGCGTCTGGGTCTACGGCGCCGATATGCAGGGCACGCTCTGGCACGAGATCGACTACACCGGGCCGGTCGCCCTCGTCATCGGCAGCGAGGGCAAGGGCATCGGCCCCCTCGTCGCCGGCAAGTGCGACGCGCTGGTGCGGCTGCCGATGCTCGGAAAAATCAACTCGCTGAACGCCTCGGTCGCCGCCGGCGTTTTCATGTACGAAGTGGCGCGGCAGCGCATGCAGCCGTAAGCCGGAAGGGAATTTTTGGAATATGGGACTGTTCAAACGCAAATATCGAAACGCGCCGGAGGACGCCGGCCTGCTCGATTTCAACCTGCCCTTCGCGTTTCCGGAGGACGAGGACGAAGAGGTCACGCCCATCGGGAAACGGCAGGTGCAGTCGACCTATGCGCTGACCGCCGAGGAGGTTTCCCACGCCCAGGCGGGCGACCGCCCGGCGCACCCAACGGGCGAGATCCCCATGCAGGCCGAACAGCAGAATCTGCACGCCGCCGGCGAATTGCTCTATCAGCGCATGATGCAGGACAGACGGCAGACGCAGGGCAAGACCGCCGAAGCGCCGCCGGAGGAAGCGGCAGAAACACTGCCGCCGATTTTAGTCGCGCCGCCCGAGCCGGAAATGCCGGAGCCGCCCGCGCCGGCCGCGCAACCGCCGATCAAGGTCGAACCGCCGGTCAAAGCGGAAACGCCCGCAATTCCCGCACAACCGGAGCCGCCGAAGGAGCCGGAAGCGCCTGCGAAAGTCAAAGTGCCACAGCCGCCGAAAGCGCCTGCGAAAGTCGAAGCGCCGCAACAGCCGAAAGCTCCCGAAAAACCGGAACCGCCGCAGCGACCGGAGCCGCAAAAGCAGCCGGAGGCGCCCGCGAAGGCCGAGACGGCGAAACAGCCGGAAGCGCCGGCGCGGAAATCGCTGCTCGACCTCTGCAAGCCCTTCCTCACCGACGAAAACGGGCGGACGGCAGGCGCCAACGCGCCCGATTACATCCTTGAAAGCGTCGACGAGATCATTCTTTCTGCCGAGCGCAAGGCGGCGGAAAACGTCGCGAAGCGTTACGGCATGACGCTGAAAATCGACCCTGCGGCAAGTCGTCCCACCGCCCCCGCCGCAAAACCCGACGCGCCGCAGCCCGCAAAACCCGCCGCGAAGCCGACCGCCGAACGCCGGCAGCCGAGCCGACCGACCGAAGCCGGACGGACGGGGACGTCGCTCGCGCCGAGCCGGATGGGCTCCGCCGCCGCCGCCGCGAAGCGCCAGATTTTGCAAAACCGCGCGCAGACAAGACCCGCCGCCCGGACGCCCGATGAGATCCCGATGCGCCGCGCGACGCCGTCCGCAAACGCGGTGCGGGAAGCGGTGCGCGAGAACCCGGCGCGGGACGACCGCCCGGTGACGCCGAAGCGCGAAACCGAAGCGCCGCAGACCGTTCCTTCGCGCCCGACGCCGACGAACGACGCCCGCCCCGGCGACGCCGGACAGCAGTCCACCCGACAGTTCCGCCCCGCCGACAAGGCCGACCCCATCGACATCAGCAGCGGCAAAAAATACATCGACGTCCACGCCGCCGACCTGCCGCCGGCGCCGGAGGAGGTCATGCCGCGCAAGTCCGCGCCGCCCGCTCGGTCACAGGCGAAAAACAACGACGCCGCCCTGCCGCAGGCGCCCCGCCGCGCACCCGAACGCGAGGCGAAACCGCAGCCCGCGCCGCCCGCCCTGCCGCGGGAATTTGAGGCGGATTACACGTCCTACGCCGACGCGAAGCCCATCCGCCACACCCTTTTCACCCAAAAACGCCGCGCCGTCTTCCGGCTGCTGCCGACGCTGCTGCTGACGGCGGCGATGATCGTTTGCAGCCTGCCCGCCGTTTCGAATGCCTGCACCGGCTGGCTGCACGCGAAGGGCGTCGTGCCGTTCGCGCTGCTGCTCCTGCTCACGCTGCTGCACCTCGACGTCTGGAAGGGCTTCGCCGCGCTGCTGCCGGGGCGGCAAAACGCCGATCTGCCGGTCGCCGTCGGCCTGCTCGGAGCGCTGATCCACGAGACCTCCCTGCTCTTCTTGCAGCCCGAAAACGCCCTTTCCTTCCTCGCGCCCGCCGCCGCCTTCTGCCTGCTCTGCCGCGACGTCGGCCGCCTGATGCAGGCCTCGGTCGTGCTCGAAAACTTCAAGCAGATCGCGACGCCGCAGGAGAAGACCGCCTTTTTCGCCATCGACGACCGCCCCGTCACCTACGCCATGACCCACGATTCCATCCCCGGCGATGCGCTGGTCGCCTCGGGGCGCAGGACGACGCAGATTCTCGACTTCCTGCGCCGCTCCTTCGCGCCGGGACCGCTTGAGACGAAAAACCGCGCCGTCGCCCTGCTCGCGCTGATCGCGGGGGTCGTCATCTCCCTGCTCGCGGGTCTGCGCGGCGGGATCGCCGCCGTTCTGCCCGCCTTCGGCGCGGCGCTCTGCCTGACGGCGCCGCCGACCGCCCTGCTGACCGGGGCGCTGCCCGTGAAATTGGCAGCCGACCGGCTCGGCCGTTACGGCGCGATGCTGGCGGGTTCTGCCGCCGCCGCAGAGGTCGAACAGGTCAACGCCGCCGCCTTCACGGTGCAGGAGCTCTTCCCCGCCGGCAGCGTTCGCCTGCTCAACATGAAGATTCTCGGGACCGCCGTCAGCGACGAGACCCTCGCGCAGGCAGCCGCCGTCGCGCAGGGCATCGGCAGCCCGCTGACCGACCTGTTTTTGCGCATTGTCGACACCCGCGCCGACGCCGCCCTGCCCAAGGCCGATTCCGTCAAATATGAGGATCGGCTCGGCATTTCCGGCTGGGTGGGCGAGCGCCGCCTGTTCATCGGCAACCGCACCCTGCTCGAGGCGCACGGCATCGCCGCGCCGTCGGTCGAGCTCGACCACAAGATTTTGCACAACGGCTGCTTCCCGGTGTATCTGGCCTGCGACGGCAAGGCGCAGGCGCTGCTCATCGTCAAATACGAGGCGCGCCCCGACGTGACTTATGAGCTCTGCCGCCTGTGCAACGCGGGCGTGACGGTGCTCGTCAACAACTGCGACCCCAACGTCACCGACGAGATGATCTGCGATTATTCGGGCTTTACGCCGACTGCGTGAAGGTCATGAACAGTGCCGCGAGCGATATGCATTTGCAGGCGACGCGGCCGGTCGAGCAGCTTTCCGCCCCCGCCGCCTATCAGAGCGGGTCGGCAGCCGCGCCGGCGGCCATCATCAACGCCGCCATCCGGGTGCGGCGTGCCGGCGCCGTCATGACGGCGCTGCACATCGTCTGCCTCTGCCTCGCCCTTGCGCTCTACGCCTATCTCTGCTTCAGCGGCATCCCGCTGACGCTGCCGATGCTCGGCGGGTACTGGCTGGTCGCCCTGCTGATTGCCTGCCTCGTGCCCTGTCTGAACCGACCCTAAGCCCCGCGCAGCCCAAAAAACGGGAGGTGGAACCTTGCGCTCGATTCATGCGTTTGCCGAACGGTGGCTGACCGATCAAAACCTCGTTTACCTCGCCTTTTTCAGCGTCTGGCTGCCCTACCCCGTGACGGCTGCCGTCCTGCTGTTCCTCGGCGTGTACCTGCTCGCCTCCAAGCGCACCCGCGGCAATATCTTCCGCCACCGGCTCGCCTTTACCGTGCCCGTTTTTGCGCTGTTGACCTTTTTTGTCGCGCTCTATTACCGCAACTGGCTCGGGATGCTCTGCTCCGTCGCCTACTTCTTAATTATGGTCGTCGCCCTGTTTGCGCGCAGCGTCATGACCCGCACGATCTTCGAGCGGGCGCTCAACGGCTGCTGTCTGCTCAGCCTCCCGCTGCTGCCCATCGGCATCGTCGACCGGCTGCTGCACCTCGGCGAAAAGCTCTTTCGCTTTCAGGGCTGGTTTTTCAACCCGAATTACCTCGCGACGATCATGTCGACCGTCATCCTCATCTGCGCCTACAAGGTCACCGCCCGCAAGGGCAGCCTCTGGTTTTACTATGCGACGGCCGTCTGCGCCGCCGTGACGATGTACCTCTGCGGCAGCATGTTCGCCTGGGTCGAGCTGCTGATGGGCGTTTCGGTGCTGCTGTCCCTCATGCGCCAGCACCAGCTGCTCAGCATTCTGCTGCTGCTGACCGCCGTCTGCGGCATCATTCTCTACTGCGTGCCGGAGGTTTTCCCGCGGCTGAGCGAGACGAATTTCACGACCGAATTCCGCATTTCGATCTGGAACTTAAGCATGCGCTCCATTCCGGAAGCCCCCGTGTTCGGCCGCGGATTTTTGAGCTATCGGCTGATCTCCCACCGCGTGCCGGACGCCTATCTTTCGGAGCATGCCCACAATTTGGTGCTCGAGCCGCTGCTCAGCTTCGGCGTCGTCGGCACGGCGCTCTTTCTGCTGTATTTCATCCCCTATTACCGCACGGTGCTGCGCTGCAAAAACCGCATCCACAAAAGCCACATCACCGCTTTGATCCTCTCGCTGACCGCCGCCACCCTGATCCACGGCACGACCGACATGACGATGCTCTGGCTGCAAACCGGGCTGTTTTTCATGCTGATCCTCTCGGGCGTCGGCGCCGACGAAAAGGTGCTTGCCGCGCGGCTCGAACGGCTGCGGGAGTATGCCGCCGCGAACGGGGAAAGCTAACGAAAACCGCGCCCGGCGAATTTGCCGGGTACGATACAAAACGATTTTGGATTTGCAATCCGTTGCAAAATAAGGAGGGTTCCTGCGTGCAGGAAAAGAAAAAGTTTTATATCACGACCGCCATCGCCTACACGTCCCGCAAGCCGCACATCGGCAACACCTACGACGTCGTGCTGGCAGACTGCATCGCCCGCTACAAGCGCATGCTGGGCTACGACGTCTTCTTCCAGACCGGCGCCGACGAGCACGGGCAGAAGATCGAGGAATACGCGAAGGCCGAGGGCATCACGCCGAAGGCCTACGTCGACCGCGTCTCGGGCGAGATCAAAAGCGTCTGGGACGCGATGCACACGAGTTACGACCGCTTCATCCGCACGACCGACGCCGACCACGTCGCCTCGGTGCAGGCGATTTTTAAGAAGCTGTACGACCAGGGCGACATCTACAAAAGCGAGTACGAGGGCAAATACTGCGTCCCCTGCGAGTCCTTTTTCACCGCCTCCCAGCTCGTCGACGGCAAGTGCCCCGACTGCGGGCGCGAGGTGACCGACGCGAAGGAGGAGGCCTATTTCCTGCGGCTGAGCAAGTATCAGGATCGCCTGCTCGACTACATCGAGAGCCACCCCGATTTTATCCAGCCCGAATCCCGCCGCAACGAGATGATCAACAACTTCCTGAAGCCGGGGCTGAACGACCTTTGCGTCTCGCGCTCCTCGTTTCAGTGGGGCATTCCGGTGGAGTTCGACCCCGGGCACGTGATCTACGTCTGGATCGACGCGCTCTGCAACTACATCACCGGCGTCGGCTACCACCCCGACGGCAGCTCCGACCGCTACCGCCACTACTGGCCTGCCGACCTGCACGTCATCGGCAAGGACATCGTCCGGTTCCACACGATCTACTGGCCGATCATTTTGATGGCGCTCGGCGAGCCGCTGCCGAAGCAGGTGCTCGGCCACCCGTGGATGCTCTTCGCCGAGGACAAGATGAGCAAATCGAAGGGCAACGTGATCTATGCCGACGACCTCGCGAACCGATTCGGCGTCGACGCGGTGCGGTATTACCTGCTCTCGCAGATGCCCTTCGCGCAGGACGGCAACATCACCTATGAAAGCTTCCTTTCGGTTTACAACAGCGACCTCGCGAACACGCTCGGCAACCTCGTCAACCGCACCGTCGCCATGAGCGGCAAGTATTTTGACGGCAAGGTTTCCCGCGCCGACGAGGCCGACGAGACCGACCGCAGCTTCCGCGCGGCGGCCGACGAGACGGTGCGGGATTATTACCGCCTGATGGACGCCTACCGCAACGCCGACGCGATGGAAACCGTGCTGAATTTCGCGAAGCGCTGCAACAAATATATCGACGAGACGACGCCCTGGGCGCTCGCCAAGGCGCCCGACGGCCACGCGCGGCTCGAAGGGGTGCTGTACCACCTGCTCGAGGGCATCCGGCTGCTCGCCGCGCTGCTGACCCCGGCGATGCCCGATTGCGCCGACGCCATTCGCGCCCAGCTGCAATGCGACGACCGGACGCTGTCCTTCGGGGTCTGCGCGGCTTACGCCGTCGGCGAGGCAAAGCCGCTCTTTGCCCGCATCGACGCCGCGCAGGTGCTTTCACAGCTCGCCGAGGAGACGAAAGCGCAGCAGGCTCTCGAGGCCGCGGCGGCGGAACAGGCGGGCGTCGCGACGCTTTCGCAAATCTCGATCGACGATTTTGCAAAGGTCGAGCTGCGCGCCGCGCTGGTGACGGCATGCGAGCCGGTCAAGCGGGCGAAAAAGCTGTTGAAGCTGACGCTTGACGACGGCAGCGGCACGCCCCGCACCGTCGTTTCGGGCATCGCGAAATGGTATACGCCCGAGGCGCTCGTCGGCCACACGGTGATCGTGGTCGCCAACCTGAAGCCGGCGGTGCTCTGCGGCGTCGAGAGCAACGGCATGATCTTAGCGACGGACGCGGCGGAGGACGACGTGCGCGTGCTCTTTGCCGACGGCGTCCCGGCGGGCAGCAAGGTGCGGTGATGCAGCCGCTCGAACGCCCGGCGAATCCGGGCGAGATCTTCGATTTTCACGCGCATTATGACGATGCGGCGTTTGACCCCGACCGCGACGAGGTGCTGCGCGAACTGCCGGATTTCGGCGTTTGCGGCGTGCTCAACTGCGGCGTCGACCTTTCTTCATCCCGCGCCTGCATCGCGCTGGCGGAGCGCTATGCCTATTGTTACGCCGCGGCGGGGTATCACCCGGAAAACCTCGACGGCAGCCCGCTCGACGTCGACGCGCTGTGCGAGCTGCTGCGCGCGCCGAAGGTCGTCGCCGTCGGGGAGATCGGGCTTGACTACCACTGGGAAGCCGACGAGGCCGGACGAAAATGGCAGGTCGACTGCTTTACCCGGCAGCTGGAGCTGGCGAACGAGCTCGGCTACCCCGTGATCGTGCACGACCGCGACGCCCACGCCGACACCCTCGAGCTGCTGCGGCGGTATCGCCCGCAGGGCGTCGTCCATTGCTTTTCGGGCAGCGCCGAGATGGCGGAAGAGCTGCTGAAATTGGGGCTGTACCTCGGCGTCGGCGGCGTTTCGACCTTTCAAAACGCGAAAAAAATCCGCGCCGTGCTCGAAACGCTCCCCCTCGACCGGCTGCTGCTCGAGACCGACGCGCCCTATCTCGCCCCCGTGCCCTACCGCGGGACGCGCTGCCATTCCGGCATGATCATCCGGGTCGCCGAAGCCATCGCCGAACTGCGTGCGACGACCCGCGAGGAAGTGCTGGCGCGCTCGCTCGAAAACGGAAAACGGCTGTTCCGGCTCTGAAATCTCGCATAAACCCCGCGTTCCGGTTTATACTAAACCTGAAAGCGAGGTGAACTTCATGAGCCAGAACAAGAACCGCCAGGACAAGCAGAACGCCCAAAACAACAACCAGAACCAGACGAATCAACAGACCAACCAGCAGAACAAGCAGGAGCTCAACCCGCAGACCGACGCCGAAAAGCGCGACTAAACCTGCACCGCTCAAAAAAACGCCCCGTGAAAACGGAGCGTTTTTTGCTTGTTCGGGCGGGGTCAGGTCGGCCGGCGAAAGCCTTCGCCGAAGATCTCGCCGACGTCGAGCAGGAGGAAAAAGGCCTGCTCGTCGAGGCGGCGGACGAGGGAGCGCAGGCGGGCTGCCTCGTGCCGACGCACGGCGCAGAGCAGCATCGTGCGCGGGGCGTTGGTGTAGCCGCCGGTGGCATGCAGGCGGGTGACGCCCCGACCGAGCTGCGAGAGAATCGCGGCTGCGAGCGCGTCGGGCTGCGAGGTGATGAGCAGCATCAGCTTGCCGCTGTCCGAGCCGTAGAGCAGGCGGTCGATGACGTTCGAGGAGACCGAGATCGCCAGCGCGGAATAGAGCGCGCTCTCGAAATCGCGGTAAACGTAGGCCGAAAAGGCGACGACGGCGACGTCCATCAGCAAAAGCAACCGCCCGACCGACAGCTGCGGCAGGCGGGCGTTCAGGCATTTTGCGAGGATGTCGACGCCGCCGGTGGTCGCGCCGCGCAGAAAGACGAGGCTCATGCCCGCCCCCGCCAGCAGGCCGCCGAAGAGCGCCGCCAAAATGCGATCGGTCGGCCGGGGCGGCGCCAGCCGGGCGACCAGCTCGAGCGCGGCGGCGGAAAAAACCGTCGCCGTCGCGGTGCGCAGGATAAATCGCCGCCCGAACTGCGCGAGGCCGAGCAGCAAAATCGGCAGGTTGAGCAGCAAAACGACGCCGCCGACCGGCGTGTGAATCAGTTGTTGCAGCGCCGTGGCGACGCCGGTGACGCCGCCGGGCGAAATGTCGTTCGGGGCGAGAAAAACCGTGACGCCGACGGCATAAACCGCGCCGCCGGCGGCATAGGCCAGCAGATCGAGCGACGCGGCGCGAAAACGCGCTGTTTTCAAGCAAACCACCTCGGTTACAGTTTGCCCGAAAACGCCTCCCATATCACCGAAAACAGGAAATCGAGCCGCGCGGTCTGCCCGT
>CANQSG010000058.1 GCA_947626485.1 uncultured Clostridia bacterium
CACCGCCGACGTCGAGCTTGCCCTTCGCGTTGAGCGGGAGCTCGACGACCGGGTTCGTCACGCTGCCCCGGACGTTGCCGGCGGAATCCGAAACGGCGAGCAGCAGCCCGGCGGGGCCGCCGCCGTCGACCCGCAGCGTCAGGCTGTGGGACGCGCCTTTGAGCTGAATGCCCATCAGCGACGCCGCCGTCAGCAGGCGACCGAGCGCCGCCGTCGTGACGGCCGAGGTCTTGTGAATGCGCTCGGCCTCGGCGACGATGTCGCGGGCATCCAGGGCGGTCGCCGCCACGGCGCCGTCGGAGGTGATGCATCGAACGAGTTTTCCCATCGTTGTTTTAAAATTCCTTTCTTGTGACGTAAACGGCGCGCTCGCAGTCGCGTCCCGGCGGGGTGCGGGTGCCGTCGCCGTAGATCGCCTCGAGCTTCAGACCGGCGCGGCGCAGCGCCTGCACGATGCGGCGGGGCGCATAGGCGCGTTCCTCGATCCATTCGGTCGTGCGGCGGTAGGTCTCGCCCGTCCGCTCGAAAAAATCGAGGGTGACGTCGGTCGTCAGCGTCGCGGGGTCGAAGTGATTCTGCCAGACGCAGAAGACCGGGTCGGCCTCGAGGACAAAGGTGCGGTCGGCGAGGACGGCGCGGTGCTTATAGACGGTGTTGACGTCGAACAGAAACAGCCGCCCGGGCTCGAGAAAGAGCGAAACGCGGCGCAGCGTCTCGTCGAAATCGGCGGGGTCGGTGATGTGGTTCAGGCTGTCGAGGCAGCAGATCGCCCCGTCGACGGTGCCGTAGAGCTCGAGCTCCTGCCCGGGCTGGCAGAGGAACAAGATCTGCTGTCCCGCCGCCTCTGCCTTTTCACGGGCGACGCAGAGCATTTCCGCCGAGGGGTCGACGCCGATGACCTCGACGCCGCGTTTTGCGAATTCGAGCGAAAATCCGCCCGTGCCGCAGGCGAGGTCGAGCAGCAGCGTCGGCATTCGGTCAAACGTCGCAAAAAGGTCGGCAAGGTCGGCGGCGCGCGCCGGGTAGTCGACCTCCTGCATCAGGCGGTCGTAATACTGGGAGAAGCCCTCGTAGCCGCTCATTTCTGTTCGAGGCGGTCGAAGACGAGGCGGTAGCCGTCGCTGCCGTAGCTCAGCGAGCGGTTGACGCGGCTGATCGTCGCGGTGCTCGCCCCCGTCTCGCGGACGATCTCGCTGTAAATGTGCTTTTCGCGCAGCATTTTCGCGACGACAAAGCGCTGGGCGATGGACTGGATCTCCTTGACGGTGCAGACGTCCTCAAAGAAATCGTAGCACTCGTCGACGGTTTGCAGCGTCAGCACCGCCTGAAAAAACGAATCGGTTCCCTCGTTGCGCAGTTTATCCACGGTCGGTTCCTCCTGTTTTTTGAGTTCTTTCTTAGTTTAACACAGGAAAGAGCGAAAATCAACCACGGCGTTGAAAATTTCCGCGGCGAACGGTAGACAAGAATATTTTTTCATGCTATAATGCAAAAAAATTGCCGTTGTGCGTGCGGCGCGCGGGAAAAAAGGGGCGATATTTTGTATCGGATTTTGATCGTGGAGGACGACCCGGGGATCGCGGGGGAGATCGAACGGCTGGCGCAGACCTGGGGGCTGCAGGCGCGGACGGTACGGGATTTTTCCGACGTGATGGCGGAATTTGCCGCATGGCAGCCGCATTTGGTGCTGCTCGACATCGGGCTGCCCTGCTTCGACGGATACCATTGGTGCGGCGAGATCCGCAAGGTCTCGAAGGCGCCGATCCTCTTCCTCTCCTGCGCCGGGGACAACCTGAACATCGTGATGGCGATGCACCTCGGCGCCGACGATTTCATCGTGAAGCCCTTTGACGCGCAGGTGCTCGTCGCCAAAATGCAGGCGCTGCTGCGCCGCAGCTACGATTACGACCTCGCCGCCGCGTCCGCCCTTTACGCCCACCGCGGCGCCCTGCTCGACGCCGACGCGGACAGTCTGCGGTTCGACGGCAAAACGGTCGCGCTGACGAAAAACGAATCCCGCATTCTGCGCTGCCTGCTCGAAAACAAGGGCAAGACCGTCAGCCGCGAGCAGTTGATGGAGCGGCTTTGGAAAACCGAACAGTTTATCGACGAAAACACGCTGACCGTCAACGTCAACCGGCTGCGCAAAAAGCTCGACGCCGTCGGCCTGGCGGATTTTATCACGACGGTGTTCGGCGTCGGGTATCAGATCAAATAGGCGGGGTGAAGGGTTTGAAGCTTTTTATCGGCTATCTGCGCACGCGGCGCGCGGCGCTGCTTTTCTTTGCCGCCGTCGGCATTGTTTTCGGCGTCTGCTTTGCGCTGTCGGGGCTGCCGCTGTCCGCCGTCGGTTATCCGGCGCTGCTCTGCGGCGTGGCGGGCAGCGTGGGGCTTGTCTGCGATTTTCTGCGGGTGCGGCGGCGGCATTTGCAGCTGCGCGAGATCGCGTTAAACGGGGGCGACGCGCCCGCCCTGCCGGCGGCGGCGAGTCTGTGTGAGGCGGATTATCAGGCCGTCGTGCGGGCGTTGCAGGAGCGGACGGCGGCGCTGCAGGCGCAAAGCGAGACGCGCTACCGCGACCGGCTTGCCGACGTCACGCTCTGGGTGCACCAGATCAAGACGCCGATCACCTCGATGCGGCTCGCCCTGCAAAACGAGGACACGCCCCTTTCCCGGCGGCTGCGCGGCGAGCTGCGGCAGATCGAGCAATACGTCGAGATGGTGCTGGTGCTCCAGCGGCTCGACGCCGACGCGAACGACTACGTCTTCCGCACCCACGCGCTCGACGGCATCGTCAAGCAGTCGATATCGAAGTTTGCCGGGGAGTTCATCGACCGCCGCCTGCGGCTCGACTATACGCCGATCGACGCGACGGTCGTGACCGACGAAAAGTGGCTTTCCTTCGTCGTCGATCAGGTGCTTTCCAACGCGCTGAAATACACCCGCAGCGGCGGCGTGCGAGTCTGGCTCGAGGCGCCGACGACGCTCTGCATCGCCGACACCGGCGTCGGCATTTCGCCCGCCGACCTGCCCCGCATTTTCGAAAAGGGCTACACCGGCTGCAACGGGCGGCAGGACAAACGAGCGAGCGGGCTGGGGCTGTATTTGTGCCGCTGCGTCTGCGACCGGCTCGGCGCGCGCATCACGGCGGAATCGACGCTCGGCAGAGGCACCTGCGTGCGCATCGCCCTCGAGCAGTATCCCCTGCGGGCGGAATGACCTGTTTTCTTACAAAATCGTAAGAAAGAGCGGGCGGATTGTAAGCCGATTCGATGGAAAAGCGCCTGCGGTTGCGGTATCCTTGGGACAGAAAACCCAAGGGAGGAATGTTTATGCACATTTTGGAAGTCACCGGACTGAAAAAGGTCTACACGACCCGGTTCGGCGGGAACCGCGTGGAGGCGCTGCGCGACGTTCGGTTCACGGTCGATAGCGGCGAATTCGTCGCCGTCATGGGAGAATCGGGCTCGGGCAAGACGACGCTGCTGCACCTGCTGGCGGGGCTCGACCGCCCGACGGCGGGCAGGATTTTGCTCGACGGGAACGACCTTTCGACGATCAAGGACGCCGCCCTCGCGGCCTTTCGGCGGGAGCGGCTGGGCTTCGTCTTTCAGGATTTCAACCTGCTCGACACGCTGACGGTCGAGGACAACGTCTATCTGCCGCTCGTGCTGGCGGGGACGGCGCGGCGCGAACAGCGCGCCCTGCTCGAGCCCCTCGCGAAGCGGCTGGGCATTTCCGACCTGCTGCAAAAATACCCCTACGAAATTTCGGGCGGGCAGAAGCAGCGGGTCGCCGTGGCGCGCGCCGTCATCACGGGGCCGAAGCTGATTTTGGCCGACGAGCCGACCGGCGCCCTCGATTCCCGCGCGAGCGACGAGCTGCTGCGGCTTTTTGCCGAGCTGCACGCGCAGGGGCAGACGATTCTGATGGTGACCCATTCGATCAAGGCCGCCAGCACGGCGAGCCGCGTCCTCTTTATCCGGGACGGCGCGGTGTTCCACCAGCTCTACCGCGGCGGCGACACAAACGAGCAGTTTTATCAGAAGATCTCCGAGACGCTGACGCTGCTGGCGACGGGCGGTGACGGGCGATGAAGACGGGACTTTATATGCGGCTCGCCCTCGACGGGATGCGCAAAAACAAGCGGCTTTATCTGCCCTATCTGCTCGCCTGCACCGGCATGGTGACGATGTATTACATCCTGCGGTTTCTCGCGGGGTGCCGGGCGCTCGCCGGGCTGCCGGGCGAGCAGGCCATCCGCACGACGCTGGGGCTCGGCGGCGCGATTTTGGGGCTCTTTTCCTATTTATTCCTGTTTTACACGAACGCCTTTCTGATCCGGCGGCGCAAGAAGGAATTCGGGCTTTACGGCATGCTCGGCATGGATCGACGCAGCCTCGGGCGGATCCTGGCGTGGGAAACGCTTTTCGCCTTTCTGCTCTCGGTCGGCGCGGGGCTTTGCGTCGGGGTGCTGCTCTCGCATTTGGCGGAGCTCGGCCTTGCGCGCATCGCGGGCGGCGCGGCGAGCGGGTTTCTTTCGGTCGCGCCCGGCGCGCTGCGGCTGACCTTCGCGAGCTTTGCGGTGCTCTTTTTGCTGCTCTTTCTCAACGGCTGGCGGCAGGTGCGGTTTCAAAGCGTCGTTTCGCTGCTGCAAAGCGAAAGCGCGGGCGAAAAGCCGCCGAAGGCGAATTACCTGCTCGGCGCGCTGGGAATCGCCCTGCTGCTCGTCGCCTATTACCTCGCGGGCAGCATCCGCAACCCGCTTTCGGCGATCAACCTGTTTTTCGTCGCCGTGCTGCTCGTCATCGCCGGGACGTATCTGACGCTGATTTCGAGCTCGGTCGCCCTCTGCCGCCTGCTGAAAAAGAGCCGGCGGTATTACGCGCGGGTGACCCGCTTCGTCTCGGTCTCGTCGATGGCGTGGCGCATGAAGCGCAACGGCGCAGGGCTCGCGGCGGTCTGCATTCTGGCGACGATGGTGCTCGTGACGGTCTCGTCGACGGCGAGCCTGTATTTCGGCACGGAGAACGCCCTCGCCGCCCGCTTCCCGCGCGAAATCTCGCTGGAGCTGACGCTCGACGCCGACGCGGCGGGCGACGAGGCGGCGGACAAACTGCTCGAAGAAACGGAACGGGAAGTCCGGCGGGCGGGGTTCGAGCCGCAGGGGCTGTCGGCCTTTCGCGGCGCGTCGATCACGGGGCTGCTGTCGACGGGCGTGGTGCGCACCGACCCGTTTTCCGTCAACGCGCCGGCGCTGCAATATGACAACCTGTACAGCTTTATCCTGCTGCCGCTGCGGGATTACAACGCCATGACGGGCGAGGCCGCGACCCTCGCGCCGGGCGAAGCGCTGCTTTGCTATCGCACCGCCGATTTCCCGAACGGCGTACCGCTCGAAAACGGGCGGCTCTGCTTTCAAAGCGAGACGGGGCCGCGGTTTTCGGTGCGCGAACAGCGCGCGGAACTGCCCGCCGGGCTCAACACGAAGGGCGTGCCCGTCGCGACGCTGCTGCTCGTCGTGCCGGATTTCGGCGCGGGCTTGCAGGGGCTCGAAACGCTGGCGGACGCGAGCGGCGACCGACTCTTTGAACCGGGCTGGAGCTGTCAATTTGACATCCGCGCCGGGCAGGAGGCGCAGGCCGCCCTCTGCGATCGCCTTGCCGCGCATTTTTCGGACGAGGCGCATATCACGTCGGGCGTGACCGCCTGCAACACCGAGAGCCGCGACGAAAACCGCGCGTCGTTTTACGGGATTTACGGCGGGCTGTTTTACCTCGGCGTGCTGCTGAGTATCGTTTTCCTCTGCGCCGCCGTGCTGATTTTGTATTACAAGCAGATTTCGGAGGGCTACGAGGATCAGCCGCGCTTTGCCATCATGCAAAACGTCGGCATGACGAAGCGGGAAATTCGCGCCTGCATCAACCGCCAGCTGCTGACCGTCTTTTTCCTGCCGCTGCTGCTCGCGACGCTCCACCTTGCCTTCGCCTTCCCGATCATTCGCAAGCTGCTTTTGCTGTTCAACTACGACAACGCCCCCTTCTTCGCCGCCGTCACCGCCCTGTGCGTCGTCGTCTTCGCGCTCGTCTACGGCGTCGTCTACCGCATCACCTCCAACGCCTACTACCACATCGTCAGCGATGCAAAGGAGCAACCGTAACCCTCCCCCGCCCCGCCGTTTTATGAAAAAATCTTTTTTCAAAACGCTAACCGCCGGGGACGATTTGACACTATATTTGCGAAGATCTTCAAAGGAGCAGAAGGATGGACAGCAAAACGGCTGCGAAGCTGCTGAAGGACAACCTGCCGGCGATTTACGGTTTTGCGGTGCGAAACCTTTACGACTACGCCGACGCGGAAGACCTTGCGCAGGAGATCGTCTGCGAGGTGCTCGAATCGGTCGGGGACCTCGACGACGACCGCGCGTTTTGGGGCTATGTCTGGGCGACCGCCAAAAACACGCTTCGCGTCTATCTGCGCCGCAAAGCGCAGATAGCCCGGTCGGAGCAAGCCGCACAGCAGGCGTTTTACCGCGAGACCATCCTCCCCTCGCCCGAGGAGGACGTTGCGGAACGGTCGCAAAAAGCCGAGGAAATCCATCGCATTCGCCGGGAACTCTCGCTGCTGTCCCGGACGCGACGCGAGGTGTCGGTGCGGTATTATATCCATCATAAAACCTGCTCGGAAATTTCGGAAGAACTCAAAATAAGCGTCGAAGCGGTGAAATATCACCTTTTTAAGGCGCGGGCAAAGATGAAAGAGGGTTATTTTATGGAAAGAGAGCTCGGGAGAAGGAGCTACGATCCCGGCAGGTTTTCAATCGATTTCTGGGGCGACAGGAACTGCTACGGCGATTTCTTTGATCGCAAAATTCGCGGGGCGATCGTTTTGTCGGCTTACGATGCGCCGATGAGCGCGCAGGAGCTTTCGGTCGAGCTCGGGGTCGCGATGCCCTATTTGGAGGACGAGATCGAAGCGCTTCTGGCGGCGGGCGTTCTGAAAAAAATCGGGGCGAAATTTCAGACGAATCTCGTGATATTGACCGCCGAATACGAAAAGGAAGCCGACAAAAAGCTGACGGAATTGATCTCCGGCAGGGCGATGGGGCTTTTCGAAGAGCTGAAAAAAACGCTCCCGGACGCAAAAAAGCTCGATTTTACCGGCCGGAATTACGACGACAACAGGCTTTTATTTCTACTGTTAAACATCGCCGCCGAAAACGGGTTTTTCTATGCGGAAAAGAAATCGCCCTACGGCGTACCGCAGCCCTTGAAGCTGGGCGGCCGCGGCTGGATTTACGGACACGACAACGGCTGCGACAACAGCAGATTTCACGGCGTCACCCTTCACACCGCGCTTCCGGAAGCCGGAACCCCTGCGACCCGCGCCTGGTTTTCGGTGGAGAATTACCGGGCGATTGCAAAATGCCAGCTTTGGTCGCACCGCAATTTCAGCGAGAAAACAAGTCTGATGCTTGCGGCAATCGAAGAAAAACGGGCAGACGGCCTCAGCGAGAGCGAGCAGGAGCAGCTCGGAGATCTCATCGACGGCGGTTTTCTTTCGGTCAGCGCCGGCAGGCTGCAGGCGAAATTTCCGGTGTTTTCCGAAGAGGCGTACCGAGAGCTGACCGAAAATCTTCTTCGTCCCGTCATTGAGCAGGTCGGCGACCTGATGATCGAAGCCTCGGACGTCTGCGAGAAGCTGCTGAAAAGCCGCGCCCCGGCAAGCGTGCGCGACCAATGCGGCGCGATCGCGAAAATCAAACACCGTTTCGAAGTCGGAGCCATGCTGCTGGAAACGTATTTAGACGCCGGCGCGCTGCGCCTTCCGGCAGGCAAAGTCCCGCTCTGCACGTTTGGGGTAAAAGAGAACGGGGCGGCGAGCTAAGCAGGCATAACGAAAAACCGCAAAAATTTAAATTCGCAGCATAAAAATACGGTACAGCGCTCTTTTCGGCTCTGTACCGTATTTTCTGCCTCATGATTTTCTTGTCCGGCGTTCTCAAAGAGGAACGTTGTTTTTTTGAAATTTATTCGGCGGCGGGAGATTCCGGGGTATTCTCCGGAGCAGCTTCCGGCGCGGGCTGGGCTTCGGGGGCGGGCGGGAGGTCGGCTTCCATCATGGCGCGGAAGGCGTCGCCGTCGATCTTTTCGTTCATGAAAAGCTCCTTCGCGACGGCGTGCAGCCGGGGCATGGCGCCCTCGAGAATTTCGAGCGCGCGGCGGTACTGCGTCATGACGATGGATTCGATCTCCTCGTCGATGAGGGCGGCGATCTCCTGCGAATAGTTCGGGGTCGAGGAGAAGTCGCGGCCGAGGAAGACCTCCTCGTTGCCGGTGCCGTAGGTGACGGGGCCGAGCCGCTCGCTCATGCCGTACTTCGTCACCATCTTGCGGGCGAGGTCGGTCGCGCGCTCCATGTCGTTGGAGGCGCCGGTGCAGATGTCATCCTGCGTCAGCTGTTCGGCAGCGCGGCCGCCGAGCAGCGAGCAGATGTCCTCGAGCATGTGGGTGCGGGAGACGTGTCCCTTGTCCTCGGTCGGCAGGTACATCGTGTAGCCCGCCGCCATGCCGCGCGGAATGATCGAAATCTGGTGCACGGGGTCCTGCGTCGGCAGGTAATAGGAGACGATCGCGTGCCCCGCCTCGTGGTAGGAGGTGATCATCTTGTCCTTGTCTTTGACGACGTGGGAGCGCTTCTCGGTGCCCATGACGACCTTGATCGTGGCTTCTTCGATCTGCTCCTGCGTGATGGCCTTCAGGTTCTTGCGGGCGGCGAGGAGGGCGGCCTCGTTGAGCAGGTTTTCGAGGTCGGCGCCGGTAAAGCCGGAGGTCGACTGCGCGATCGTGCGGAGGCTGACGTCGGGGCCGAGCGGCTTGCCGCGGGAATGGACTTTCAGAATGTCCTCGCGCCCCTTGACGTCGGGATAATTCACCGTGATCTGCCGGTCAAAGCGGCCGGGGCGCAGCAGGGCGTGGTCGAGGATGTCGGGGCGGTTGGTCGCGGCGATGACGATAACGCCCTCGTTCGCGCCGAAGCCGTCCATCTCGACGAGCAGCTGGTTCAGCGTTTGCTCGCGTTCGTCGTGTCCGCCGCCGAGCCCGGCGCCGCGCTGACGACCGACGGCGTCGATCTCGTCGATAAAGACGATGGCGGGGGCGTTTTTCTTGGCTTCGTCAAACAAATCGCGCACACGCGAGGCGCCGACGCCGACGAACATCTCGACGAAATCGGAGCCGGAGATCGAGAAGAAGGGCACGCCCGCCTCCCCCGCGACGGCGCGGGCGAGCAGCGTTTTACCGGTTCCGGGCGGGCCGACGAGCAACACGCCCTTCGGGATGCGGGCGCCGAGCTCGTTGAAGCGCTGCGGGTTTTTGAGGAATTCGACGATCTCCTCGAGCTCGGCCTTTTCCTCGTCCGCCCCGGCGACGTCGGCAAAGGTCGTCTTGCGGCGGTCGTCGGCGCGGCGGATTTTGGCCTTGCCGAAGCCCATCGTCTTGTCGGCGCCCATCGTCTGGTTCATGCGCTTCATGATGAAGACCCAGATAAAGACCATCACGCCGATCATCAGAAGCGTCGGCAGCAGGTTGATGATCCAGGACGCCTCGTTGCCCCGCTTGTAATCCTGCTTGATAATCAGCGCGGGGTTGTCGCGGTTTTCCTCGTTCATCTCCATGACCTTGTCGTTAACGTCGTTATAGAGAATGTCGGGGCTGGCGACGGTATAGCGATAGCTCTGCCCGTCGGAACGCAGCGTGTAGATGAGCTCGCCGCTGTAGAGGTTGAGCTGATATTCCGAGACCTCGTTGTTTAAAATCAGGTCGCGAATCTCGTAATATTTGCGGGTGTTGGTCTGCTGGGATCCGAAAAACGCCGCCGCGATGGCTAAGATCAGGACGATCGGAATTCCGATGTAGAGCAGAATGTTTTTGAGTGTTTTCGGCAAGGCGCAGCGCCCCTTTCATGAAATGCGAGGTTATTCAGCGTAAACTTTGCGATCCAAAATGCCGAGATACGGCAGATTGCGGTATTCTTCGTTGTAATCGAGGCCGTATCCGACCACGAAATCGTCCGGGATTTCGCACCCGACGTAATCGGCGCGAATGTCGGCGGTGCGGCGCTCGGGCTTGTCGAGGAAGGTGCAGATGCGGATGCTCTTGGGGTTTCTGCCGGACAGCATCTTTTTGAGGTAGGCGAGGGTGTTGCCCGAATCGAGAATGTCCTCGACGAGCAGCAGATCGTACCCCGCGAGGTTGATGTCGAGATCCTTGACGATCTTGACGACGCCGCTGCTCTTCGTGCCCGCCCCGTAGGACGAGACCGACAGAAAGTCGATCTTGCAGGGGATCGTGACGGCGCGCATCAGGTCTGCCATAAAGATCACGGAGCCCTTCAGCACGCTGACGAGCATTAAATTTTTCCCGGCGTAATCCGCGGAAATTTGCTTGCCGAGGCGGGCGAGGATCGCGGCGATCTCCT
>CANQSG010000059.1 GCA_947626485.1 uncultured Clostridia bacterium
CACCAGCCGCGACTGGAACTTCCCCTCGGGCGGCGGTCGCACCCGCGATTACGACGACGACACCAGCCGCTGGTTCCAGGGGCGCGAAAAGACCCACCGCACACTGCACGAGCGGCCGTACGTCATCGGCTATTATCAATGGGACGCCGTCGAGCACCGGGGCGAGGCCGTTTGGCCCTATATCTGCTCCCGCGCGGGCGCGCTCGACCTCTTTTTGCAGAAAAAGGGCGCCTTTTATCAGAATCAGTCCCACTGGACCGACGCGCCCATGGCGCACATCGTCCCGCACTGGAATTTCCGCGGTCTCGAGGGGCGGGAGATCCCGGTCACGGTCTACACCAACTGTGACGAGCTCGAGCTCTTTTTAAACGGCAGATCGCTCGGCCGCCAGTCCGTCCCGCGTTACGCGCGCGGGCAGTGGACGGTGCCCTATGCGCCCGGCACCCTCTCGGTGCAGGGCTATCGCGACGGCAAAAAGGTCGCCTTCGACAGCCGGACGACGACCGGCGCGCCGGTCAAGCTCCGCCTGACGCCCGACAACGAGGTGCGCGCCGGCGGGCGCGATCTCGCCCTCTTCACCTGCGAATGCCTCGACGAAGCGGGGCTGCCGGTGCCCGACGCCGCCGAGACGGTGCAGTTCTACGCCGCCGCCCCCGCGAGGGTCATCGCGACGGGCTCGGACAGCACCGACCACGCGAACGTCGCAAATCCCGAGCGCCGCATGTATATGGGCAAAATTCGCGTCGCCGTGCAGCCCGCCGCCGCGCAGCAGGAGATCGAGCTCTTCGCCTTCAGCAGCCGGTGCGGCGCCGCCGCCTGCAAGCTCGCCCTCGCGGAACCCGACGAGCCCGACGCCACGAAATAAGGAGTTTATTTACGATGATCGAATTTGACGGAACGCAGTTTCTGCTGCACACGGAGCACACGACCTACGCGATGGGGCTCTTCCAAGGCCTGCTGCTGCACCTTTACTGGGGGCGGCGGCTCCATCGGGCGCCCGACGCGTCGATCTGTACATCCTTCCTCTCGCGTCCCCTTTCCGCCAAAGATCTCGGCGACGCTTCCTCCGACAACCTGCCGCAGGAGTACGCGACCTTCGGCAGCGCCGACCTGCGGCAGCCCGCCCTCGACGTGCGCTATCAAAACGGCAGCACCGTGACCCGCCTTGCCTACGTCGACCACACCGTGACCGACGGCAAGCCGCCGCTGCCCGGCCTTCCCGCGACCTATTGCGAGGAAGGCGACGGGGTGCAGACCCTCGAAATTCATCTGGCGGACGAAACCGTCGGGCTGGACGTCTACCTTTCCTATACCGTCTTTCCGACCTTCGACGCCATCGCCCGCAGCGCCCGCATCGTCAACCACGGCGCCGCCTTCGAGCTCGACGCCGCGTTGAGCGCCATGGTGGATTTCCACGGGCTGGGCGAATGCGACCTCGTCCACCTCGACGGCGCCTGGGCGCGGGAGCGCGCCGTGACCCGCAACCGCATCGTGCCGGGCACGCAGGGCGTCGAAAGCCGCTACGGCGCGAGCAGCGCCATGCACAACCCCTTCCTCGCGATCTGCTCCGCCAACGCCGACGAGCGGCAGGGCGACGTCTACGGCTTCAGCCTCGTTTACAGCGGCTGCTTCACCGCCCGCGTCGACCTCGACCCCTACAACGGCGCCCGCGCCGCGATCGGCATCAACCCCTTCCATTTCCGCTATCTGCTCGAATCGGGCGAGAGCTTTACGACGCCCGAGGCCGTGCTGGTCTATTCGGCCGACGGCTTCGGCGGCATGTCCCGCTGTTACCACCGGCTCTACCGCACCCGCCTCTGCCGCGGCAAATACCGCGACGCCGACCGCTTCGTCCTGCTCAATAACTGGGAAGCGACCTATTTCTCCTTTAACGAAGACCGCATCGTCGAGATCGCGAAAAAGGCGGCGGAGATCGGCGTCGACACGATGGTGCTCGACGACGGCTGGTTCGGTAAGCGCAACGACGGCGGCAGCTCGCTGGGCGACTGGGTCGAAAACCGCGAAAAGCTGCCCGGCGGCCTCGAAGCCCTCTCCGACCGCATTCACGCGCTGGGTCTGCGCTTCGGCCTCTGGTTCGAGCCCGAAATGGTCAACCCCGTCAGCAACCTCTACGAAGCACACCCCGACTGGGTGCTGCACGTCGAAGGCCGCCCCCGCTCCGAGACCCGTAATCAGCTGATCCTCGACCTCTCGCGACAGGAGGTCTGCGATTACGTCATCGAGGCGGTCAGCGCCGTGCTGCGCCGGGTGCGTATCGAATACGTCAAGTGGGACATGAACCGCTACATGAGCGAGGTCGGCTCGGCAAAGCTGCCGCCCGAACGGCAGGGCGAGGTCATGCACCGCTATATGCTCGGGCTGTATCACGTCTTCGAGACGCTGACGACCCGCTTCCCGCACGTTTTGTTCGAGGGCTGCGCCAGCGGCGGCGGGCGGTTCGACCCCGGCATCCTCCACTATATGCCGCAGATCTGGACGAGCGACGATACCGACGCCGTCGAGCGGCTCGACATTCAATTCGGCACCAGCCTCGTCTACCCCTATTCGACCATGAGCGCCCACGTTTCGGCGACCCCGAATCACCAGGTCGGCAGGACGACGCCCTTCCAAATGCGGTGCGACGTGGCGCTGCCGGGGCAGTTCGGCTTTGAGCTCGACCTCAACCGCTGCACCGATGCCGAGCTCGAAACGGCGCGCGCCTCGATCGAACGCTACCGCGCGCTTCAGTGCGTGTTTCACGAGGGCGACTGCTACCGCCTGACCGGCTTCCGGGACGACTGCGCGGCGCTCGCGTTTGTCGCGCCCGACGGCGAAACGGCGGTCGTCAGCCTGCTGACCCGCAAGGCGACCCCCAACGCCGTCGACCGCTATATCCGGCTTGACGGGCTGGACGAACGGGCGGTTTACCGCTGCGAACAGGACGGCGTCTGCTACGGCGGCGACTTCCTGATGTACCGCGGCCTTGCTTACCGCTGCGGCAAAGAACATGAAAGCCGGCTGCTCGTCTTCCACCGCGTGGCGGACGACGCCGAGAAAAAAGGAGAATCCCGACAATGAAATTCGAATCCAAACTGGTGTCATCCCTGACGAAAATCTTCCCCGACGCGGTGCAGGGCGAGACGATCTCGACGGCCTCCGCCCTGAAAAACGAGCCCTTTTCGTTTCAGGTCGCGTTCCGCACCGCCGACGGCGACTTGAGCTGTCAGCCCGTCTGCATCCGCGTCGAGAGCGACCTGCCCCTTTCCGACATCGCGAGCTATAAGGTCGGCTACGTGCCGGTGCTGCGCTGCACCTCGGCGCGCCCCGACCCCTATTACGACCGCACCGAAGCCGGGCTGTTCCCCGACCCGCTCTTCCGCCGCCAGACCGACCACAACCTCGTCAACGACGGTTTCTGGGCGCCGCGCTATTTCGAGGAAGGCGAGAAGTATATCTACAATTCCGTCGGCACCGCGTGGCAGGGGGTGTGGCTGACCGTCAACGAGGACGGGAACGAGATCGCGCCCGGCGAGCATTACGTCGACGTGCAGATCTGCCGCGCCTACGACCTCGAGGTCGTGACCCACGAGCGGCTCGAGCTGACGATTTTGGACGCCTGCCTGCCGCCCATGAACCTCATTTACACCTCCTGGTTCCACTGCGACTGCATCGCCGACACCTATAACGTCCCGGTCTTCTCCGACCGGCATTATGAGATTATGGCGAGCTTCGTGCGCGAGGCGGCGAGAACCGGCATGAACATGATCATGCTGCCCGCCTTCACGCCGCCGCTCGACACCCCGGTCGGCAAGGAGCGCCCGACGGTGCAGCTCGTCCGCGTCAAACGCGACAACGGGGAATATTCCTTCGACTTCACCGAGATGGAGCGTTACATCAACATGTGCCGCGACAACGGCATTTCCTTCTTCGAGCACAACCACATGTTTACGCAGTGGGGCGCCCGCTCCACGCCGAAGATCTTCGTCGAGGTCGACGGCGTCCGGCAGCAGTATTTCGGCTGGGACACCGACGCCGGCGATCCCGAGTACGCCCGCTTCTTGAAGGCGTACCTGCGCGCGCTGAAGGAATTTTTGAACCGCGTCGGCGTCGGCAAGCGCATTTTCTTCCCGATCTCCGACGAGCCCAACCCGAAGAACGAGGAGCTTTTCAACCGCGCCTACAACCTGATCGCGGGCGAGATCGAGGGCTATCCCTCGGGCGATTCGATCTCCCATTTCCGGTATTACGAAAACGGCAGCATCCACATTCCGAGCGTCTCGGTCGCGTCGGAAGAGCTCGACCGCTTCATCAAGGAGTGCGACCGCTTCATGGTTTACAGCACCGGCGAATCGCTCCACAGCGGCTATCCCAACCGCGTCATCACCAACACCGGCGCCCGCATGCGGTTCCTCGGCGTGCAGATGTACGTCACCCACACCGGCGGCTACGCCCACTGGGGCTATAACTACTATTACGACACGCTCAGCCACGGCCTGTTCAACCCGATGAACGACCCCTGCGGCTACGACGCCCTGCCCGGCACCTCCTTCATCGTCTATCCCGGCCTCGACGGCACGGCGATCCCCTCGCTGCGCATGAAGCTGGAGTATGAGGGCTTCTGCGACAACCGCGCGTTGCAGCTGCTCGAGGAAAAGATCGGCCGCGCGCAGACCTTAGCGTGGATCAAGGAACAGCTCGGCGAGGTCACCTATCAAGGCTGCCCGTCCAACGAGACGGTTTTTGCCTTCCGTCAGTCGCTCAACCGTAAGCTTGCCGGCCTTCTGTAAGGCGGAAAGGGAGGAATCTGTTATGGAACGTAAAATCGGAATTTCGATCGGCGAACTGCAAAGAAAGCACGGCGATCTCGAAGCGCTGCGCGTCGCCAAAGCGCTCGGCGCCGACGCGGTGGACATCTCGCTCGAAGCGCAGGACTACCGCCGGGAGGCCTCGATCTACTCGAAGGACGACGCCGAAATTCGCGCCTATTACGAAGGGCTGCGCGACCGCGCACAGGCGCTCGGGCTCGAAATTTCTCAGACGCACGGCCGCATCGAGGGCTTCCGCAACATCCCCGCCGAGGACGACGCCCTCGTCGACAACGCCCGCCGCGACCTGCTCGCGACGGCGGCGCTCGGCGCCCCGGTCTGCGTCATGCACACCGCCACCACCATCTACCTCGGCCCCGACGCCGACCCGAAGTTGATGCATCAGCTCAGCTTCGACCAGTTCACCCGCATCCTGCCGCACGCCCGCACCTACGGCGTCAAGGTCGCGACCGAGACCTTCGGCGACGCGACGGGGCGCAACTGCTGCGACTTCTTCGGCAACATCAAGGAATTTCTCATCACCTTCCAGCGCATCAGCGCGGTGGAGGATTTCGCCGACTGGTTCCGCATCTGCATCGACACCGGCCACTCCAACAAGGCGACGCGGTACAACAACAACCCCGCGCCCGCCGACGTCATCCGCATGTGCGGCAAGGACATCGCCGTCCTCCACCTGCACGACAACGACACCCTGACCGACCAGCATAAAATGCCGCTGACCGGCACGATCGACTGGAACGACGTGTTCGACGCCCTCGACGAGGTCGGGTATCACAACGTCTACAATATGGAGCTCTACCTCGGGCATTTCGGCCCCGACCTGCTCGAGGAGACGGCGGCCTTCGGCATCAAGGTCCTGCGTTCCTTCCTCGATCGCCGCGACGAAAAAAAGAACTGACCCCGCAACCCCACCCCCGTCGGTTTCCCACCGGCGGGGAATTTTTATCCTGCCGCGCGAAATAATCCGCAAAAAGGGGTTGCAAAACAGCGGAAAACGTGGTAAAATAATAGGGTCGATCCGGCGGGCGCCGTGCGGAAATTTCCACGCGGCGCGGCGGGACGAACGCGGCGGAAGGCTTTCGCCGGAAGCTAAAGGACGGAGCATCATGGCTGACCGAAAGAACGACCCGGTACGTCTTGCCCAGCAGCGGCAGCGGGAGCTGATCGCGCTGAAAAAGGCGCAGCAGGGCGTCGAGCCGCTCGAAACGGCGGAAGCGACCCCCGAAGCGCCGATGACGTCTGCCCAAAAAGCGCAGAATTTCTGGTTTTACTATCGGTTTCATCTGCTCGCCCTCGCGCTGGCAGCCGTCGTGCTCGCGGTCTGCATCACCCAGTGCGTCCGCCGCCCGAAGTACGATTACGAGATCGTCCTGTTTACCTATTCCGCCTACCTCGACAATCAGCTCGACGCCATGCGCGATTACTTCGCCCAATACGGCGAGGACTGCAATCAGGACGGCGTCGTGCAGATCGGGATCATCGACTGCTCTTACAGCCGCAACGTCCCGAATTCCCAGCTCGAAAACGCCAACCTGACAAAGGTGCAGACGCTGCTGGCGAACGAGGCCAAGGCGATGCTCTACATCACCGACCCCGAAAGCATCGAATACCTCAACAAACCCTTTGAAAACGGCATGATGGCAGACCTCGGCCTGCCCGACGGCGACGGCAAGACCTACCGCCTGCCCGCCTCGTTTTATGAGGCCGTGGAGCAGACCTACGACCTGCCCGAGGGCGAGATCGAGCTCAAGCTGCCGGAGGGCATGCAAATTTCCCGCCGCGTCATTTCCGGCACGATGGTCGGTTCCGCCGCCGGCGCCGACGTCTACGCCGCCCAGGCTGACGCGTTCTTAAAACGCCTCGTGGCCGCCGGCTCCAACTGAATTTCCAAATACCCGCCCGTGGCGAAGCTGGATATCGCAGCAGATTCCGATTCTGAAGGCCGGGGGTTCGAATCCCTCCGGGCGGGCCAAAATCGGCAAGGCGTCGCCTTGCCGATTTTACTTCTTCACTTTTCACTCTTCACTCGTGATTTTTCGTTTCTTTACCGGTTTCTGACAGAGAAGAATTCCGTGTGAAGAAGTAAACCGCGCCTGCGGGCGCGGCAGTGAAGAACGAAGAGTGAAGAGTGAAAAGTTGTCCGCTTCGCGGACGGAAAGGGTTGATACTATCATGGGCAAACAAATTTCTTCGCTTGTGACCTGGGTCGGGAAGACGGACTGGGAGCGGCGGCATTTTCATGGGGACGAGCTCTCGACCGGGCGCGGCACCAGCTACAATTCCTACCTCATCCGCGATGAAAAGATCGCGCTGATCGACACCGTCTGGCAGCCCTTCGACACCGAATTTGTCGCCCGGCTCAAAGAGGAGATCGACCCGCGCGAGATCGACTACATCATCATGAACCATAACGAGATCGACCACAGCGGCGCCCTGCCCGAGCTCATGCGCGAGATCCCCGACACGCCGATCTACTGCACGAAAAAGGGCGAGGCGATCCTGCGCGGGCACTACCACGCCGACTGGAATTTCGTGACGGTCAAGACGGGCGACACCCTGCCGCTCGGGCGGACGACGCTGACCTTCATCGAGGCGACGATGCTGCACTGGCCCGACACGATGTTTTCCTATCTTTCGGGCGAAAACATCCTCTTTTCCAACGACGGCTTCGGCCAGCATTTCGCGTCGGATTCCCTGACGAACGACACGGTCGACGCCGCCGCGCTGTACGAGGAAGCGCTGAAATATTACGTCAACATCCTGAACCCTTACAGCCCGCTGGTGCGCAAAAAGATCGACGAGATCCTCGCGCTGGGGCTGCCCGTTTCGATGATCGCCCCGAGCCACGGCGTGATTTGGCGCGACGATCCGATGCAGATCGTCGAGCAATACCGCAAATGGGCGGACGCCTATCAGGAGAACCAGATCACGGTGCTCTACGACACCATGTGGGAATCCACCCGCACGATGGCGGACGCCATCGCCGACGGTATCAGGAGCGCCGACCCCGACGTGCGGGTCAAGCGCTTCAAGGTCTCGGCGACGGACAAGAACGATATTCTGACCGAAATTTTCCGTTCCAAGGCCATCCTGCTCGGCTCGCCGACCGTCAATTACGGCTTTACCTACGCCGTCGGCGGGCTGCTCGAGATGATGCGGGGGCTGAAATTCCGCAACAAAAAGGCGGCGGCCTTCGGCAGCTACGGCTGGAGCGGCGACGCGCCCGGCCAGATCTCGAAAAAGTTAGAGGAATGCGGCTTCGCCCTTGTGAATGAGGGAATTAAGACCCTCTGGGTGCCCGACGCCGCCGCGATCGACGCCTGCCGCGCCTTCGGCGCCGCCTTTGCCGAGGCGGTGCGGGACGAAAAGGCGGACGAGCCCGCCGACGCGCCGCAAAAGAAGGTCTGCACCGTCTGCGGCTACGTCTACGACCCCGCGAAAGGCGACCCCGAACGCGGCATTCCCGCCGGCACCCCCTTCGAGGCGCTGCCCGACGACTGGCGCTGTCCGATCTGCAAAATGCCGAAATCGAAGTTTGAATAAAAAAGCGTCCGGCGGGCTCGTTTTTGTGAGCCTGCCGGACGTGTTTTATGATCTATTCCTCCCCGGCGGCGTGTGCCCGGTCGATCGCCTCGGCGCAGAGGGCTTCGAGGTCGGCGTAAGAGGCAAGGGCGCCGCATTTTCGCCGTAATTCCGCCGCGCCCCGCAGTCCCCGCATATACCAGGCGGCGTGCTTGCGCGCTTCGAGCAGGGCGATGTGCGGGTCTTTATAGCGCAGCATCCGCCGCACCTGCTCGCAGAGCAGCTCCATGCGCGCCTCGACGGGCGGGGGCGGGGGCTCGACGCCGGTCTCGAGGTAGGTCGTGATCTGCCGGAAGACCCAGGGCGCGCCGGTTGCCGCCCTGCCCACCATCACGAAATCGCAGCCGGTCTCTTCATACATCCGTTTCGCGCTTTTCCCGTCGATCACGTCGCCGTTGCCGACGACCGGAATGTGGACGGCGGCCTTGACGGCGCGGATGATCTCCCGGTCGACGGGCGGGGCGTACATCTGGGCGCGCGTCCTGCCGTGGACGGTCAGGGCGGCGGCACCGGCGGCCTCACAGCGCTGCGCGAGCTCGACGGCGTTTTTCTCGCTCTCGTCCCAACCCGCCCGCATCTTGACCGTCACGGGGCGGTCGACCGCGTCGACCACGGCGCGGACAATGCGCTCCGCCAGCGCCGGGTCGCGCATCAGCGCGCTGCCCCCGCCGCCCCCCGCGACCTTCGGGGCGGGGCAGCCCATGTTCAGGTCGATGAAATCGGGGTCGAAGGTCTCCGCCTGCTTTGCGGCGCGCGCCATGATTTCCGGGTCGCTGCCGAAGAGCTGATTCGCCATCGGGCGCTCGTTCTGCGTGCAGGTCAGCAGGGCGGCGGACTTGCGGTCGCCGAGGGTGATACCCTTCGCGCTGACGAGCTCGCCGACGGTGTAGGCCGCGCCCTGTTTGACGCAGAGCTCCCGCAGCGCGCGGTCGGCGACCCCCGCCATCGGCGCCAGCGCCGCTTCGCCCCGGATCACGCACGACCCGATTCGCATTTCCCGCATTCGACAGACCTCCTGTTCTCCCTTCCATTATACAAAATTCCGCGCCCGCTGTCAATTTTTCAGAAAACCCGTGACAGCGGGGGCGAAATTTGGTATAATAAAAAGAAACGACCGATTCGCGAGAGGTGACGAAAGTGAAATTACTGGCGATCGATGGAAACAGTTTGATCAACCGCGCGTTTTACGGCATCCGCCTGCTGACGACGAAGGACGGGCACTATACCAACGCCGTCTACGGCTTTATCCAAATCCTCGGCCGCTTGCAGGAGCTCACCCATCCCGACGCCGTCGCCGTGGCGTTCGACCTGCCCGCGCCGACCTTCCGCCACCGGCAGTACGCCGCCTATAAGGCAGGGCGCAAGGGCATGCCGCCCGAGCTCGCCGAGCAGCTGCCGGTGCTCAAGGAGCTGGGCTTCGGCTGCGGGCTGAACCCGTCTCGCATGCGCTCCGAACCTGTCTTGCATGCGCTTTCCTCCTGTCTCGCGTGGGCTACGCCTGCCTGGAGACCGAGGGCTACGAGGCCGACGATATCCTCGGCACCCTCGCGCGCGCCGCGACCGAACAGGGGGTCGGCTGCGTGATCGCCACCGGCGACCGCGACGCGTTGCAGCTGATCTCCCCGCAGGTGCACGTCCTGCTGACCGCCACCAAAATGGGGCGGCCGGAGATTACCGAATACGACGAGGCGGCGTTGTTCGAACGATACGGCCTGACCCCGGCGCAGATGATCGAATGCAAGGCGCTGATGGGGGACGCGTCGGACAATATCCCGGGCGTGCCCGGCGTCGGCGAAAAGACGGCGACCGCCCTCATTTCCCAGTACGGCGACATCGACGCGATCTTCGACCGGCTCGACGAGCTCGACTTAAAACCCGCCCTGCGCGCGAAGCTCGAGGCCGGGCGCGAGAGCGCGTATTTAAGCCGTCAGCTCGGCACGATCTGC
>CANQSG010000060.1 GCA_947626485.1 uncultured Clostridia bacterium
GCCGTCGGGCAGGCCGACGTTGTAGGTCGGCAGCCAGACCTCGCTCGCTTCTTCGGTGAAGTTAAAGAGGCCGATCGCGGCTTTCCCGCCCGAAAGCAGGCGGAAAAAGGCGGGCTTGTCCTCGCGCTCTTCCGACGCGTTGACGACGCCGCGCACCTCGACGTCCTGATCGATCGCGAGCAGGGTCTTGTTCGTGACGAGGGCTTTGGTCTGCGCGTCCATGTTGCGGATATCGCAGCCGAGCATCAGCGGCGCGCCGAAGAGGCACCAGAGGGCGAACTGGGTGCGGTATTCGGCGTCGGTGCAGCCGCTGCCGTCCTTGACGATGTCGGCGTTGCCCCGCGCCTTCATGCCGACGGTCAGCATGTCCATATCGTTGAAGCAGCCGGGCGCGGAATAACAGAAATTTTCGACCTGGCTCATCGCGATCTCCCGCACCCGGACGAAGCTGTCGAAGATGTCGCCCGTCGAACGGTAGAGGTCGCCGCCCGCCGAACGCGCCCAGCGCCCGGTCTCGTCCATGCCCCAGTTGCAGAGCGAAAAGACGATTTCCCGCCCGCAGGCGCGCAGCGCCAGCCCCATTTTGCGGTAGAGCAGGGGGCCGTCGTGGGTGTGGGGGACGTTGCAGTAATCGTATTTCAGGTAATCGCAGCCGTAGGACGCGAAGGTGCGCGCGTCGAGAAATTCGTGCCCGAAGCTGCCGGGGAAATTCGCGCAGGTGCGCACCCCGGCGCAGGAATACAGCCCGAATTTCAAGCCCTTTTCGTGGATGAAATCGCTGACGACTTTCAGGCCGTTCGGGAACTTCTGCCGGTCGGGCACGATCTCATCGGTGACGGGGTCGCGCTGCCGCTGCGACCAGCAGTCGTCGATCACGAGGTAGGTATATCCCGCGTCCTTCAGCCCCTGCTCGAGCATCGCGTCCGCAAGCTCGCGCAGCAGCCGCTCGTCGATGTCGGGGCCGAAGCCGTTCCAGGTGTTGAATCCCATCGGAGGGGTTCGCAGCATCATAAAAAAGCACTCCTTTTCGCCCCGCGCAGGGGCTGTGTTACGCCCGCTCGACCAGCTGCTGATACCGCTTCATCAGTTCGGCGACGCAGCTGCTCTCGGTCGTGTCTTTGACGGAAAAGCCGTAAGCCTGCATCACGGCGCGGTCGTTCTCCTGATGCGCGCGCCGCAGCTCGGGCGGCATGGTCGCCTCGTCGTAGAGGTCGGCGAGGGAGCAGTCGGGAAACTTCGCCCGCGCGTCGAGGATCGCCTGCGCCGTCGCCTCGATCTTCGCCTTCTGCTCCTCCGTGGGCGTCGGCCATGGGAAGTTGTTATAAACAATGTCTTTGGAATAGCGGTAGTCGCTTTTCAGTCTGCCAGCAACTGTGCGCATCCATGCGTTATGAACGTTGGAACATAAAATTCCGAGCTCATAGAGACCACCGCTGGGAATCAAGAAAACGAGGTTACTTGCTATTATATCCTTATTCATAAACCCCAAAGGAACATATTTTCTTTTCTCGGATGATGTTTCGGGCACAATAATATAATCTGTGTCGGGTTGCGCGATTTGGCAAAACAACGTCGGCGTTTCCGCAAATTTTCTTGTTGCCGCCGCTTTGCTATTCAATCTGAACTGTCTCACACTTTCAACACGTTCCAAAACTGTGTGACATTTTTTGATTTCCGCCGGATTGGCATTTTTTAACCAAAGGCAATATCTTTTTTTATTGTTGAGAAATTCCACCGCGCCGATATAAGGTCTTACCCATTTTTCGGATAACGGCTCTTTCCTTATCAATTCGGTTCTTTCTTCTTCCGACAGGACAAAGCCGCCGCCGTCTCTGGGCATACTGCCGAACCTCATTTGCGGAACATTACAGATCGGCGTTGAACGATATTCGATAAACACCGTTGGGGTGTCTGTCAAATAGGGGCTTATATTCTGGCATGGCTTGAATTGCTTACTTGTGCTGAACAGCTTTTTCTCTGTTCCGGTATTCGAACAAGAAAAACCGACAATCACACAGTGCACTTTGGCTTGGTCGGCAGATTCACTGTTCCAGACAAAAGTATTGTACGCGTAATTGATATGAAAATCGTACTGTTCAAATAAATGCTTCCAAAAAGTAATGACATGCTGCCCTTGACAGATAGAGTTAGTAGATACGTATGCCGCTCGTATATCAGTATTGCTTATCAGGTCAGCCGTCTTTTTGTACCACGCGCACACATAATCCATTTCGCCGGCGCCCTTTACGCCCTTGAAAATCGCATTTATCTCCTCTTTTTGCTCCCTGTCCATATTCATCCCGCCCACAAACGGCGGGTTTCCCATAATATAATGCAATTTTTCCTTCGGCACGACGGTTTCCCAGTCGAGGCGGAGGGCGTTGCCTTCGACGATACTGGCGTTGGTTTTCAGGGGGAGGAAATCGAGGTCGATGCGGATGATGTCCTCGGTCTCCTTCAACATCTGGCTTTCGGCGATCCAGAGGGCGGTTTTCGCGACCGAAACGGCGAAATCGTTGATCTCGATGCCGAAGAAATGATCGATCGTCACCTGCACCGGGCTGTCCTCCGCCGTGCCGAAGGCGATCTGCGCCGTCAGCTCGCGCAGGATGTCGTTTTCCAGCCGCCGCAGGCAAAGGTAGGTCTCGGTCAGGAAATTGCCGCTGCCGCAGGCGGGGTCGAGGAAGGTCAGGCCGCCGAGCTTCGCCTGCAATTTTTTGAGCTTCCGGTTCCGGGTCTGCGCGACGCCGTCCTCTAAGCAGGCGCGGAATTCCGCCTGCAGCCCGTCGAGGAAGAGCGGGTCAATGACCTTGTGGATATTTTCGATCGAGGTGTAGTGCATGCCGCCGGAGCGCCGCGTCTCAGGGTTCAGGGTGCTCTCGAACAGCGCGCCGAAGATCGTCGGGCTGATCTGCGACCAGTCGAAATCGTCGCTCGCCTTGTGCAGCAGCAGCTCGCGGATTTCGTCGGTCAGCTGCGGGACGACGACGGCCTCGTCCCGAAAGAGCCCGCCGTTGCCGTAAGGGAAGGCGGCGAGCGCCGGCTCGAGGTAAGCGTCGCGCTGTGCGGGCGGCGTGTCGAGCACTTCGAAGAGGTCGAGCAGCGCGCGGCGCAGGTGCGGCGTGTCGAACCCGGCGAGATAATCCCGGAACATACCGTGCCGGTCGAAGATGCCGGCGTCCTCGGCGTAAAGACAGAAGACGAGCCGGACGCAAAGGATGTTGAGGCTGCGCAGCGTCACCGGGTCGGCGGGGTCTTTGTACTGCTTGAGCAGCGCGTCGTAAAGCCGGCCGACGATCTCGCCGGCGCCGATGGAGACCTCCATCTCGCGCTTGAGGTGGTCGCTGCCGGTGTCGACGAGGAATTGCAGCCGGTAATATTCCTTGCCCAGATCGGCGAGGCGGATCTTTTCGGGTTCGCCGTTCGGGCGCTCCATATCGTAAACGTAAAATTCCGCGAAATTGCAGGTCACGACCCAGCGGGGGTGCGCCGAGAGCGGCAGCTCGGAAATGTAGCGTTTCGCCTGCTGGAACGGGGTGAGCAGCGAGCCGTCGGACTGGCGGATGGGCTTGTTCAAATCCTTGCCGAGGCTTTTCTGCTCGATCATGACCTTCGTCGCCTCGATGGCGCCGTCGATAAAGCTGGCGTGGTCGAGGTGCACCTGCTCCTCGAAGGAGATCCAGTCCTCCGGGTGGGCGACGCCGTAAACGTCCCGCAGCAGCGAGAGCCAGAAGGGCTGGCTTTGCCCCTTCTCATAGCCCTTGCCTTCCCAGGTCTGCGCGAAGCGTTCCGCCGCCTGTCTTTGTTCGGTGTTCGTCATCCCGGTTTCCTCCCCGCTGATTTTCGCCCCTATTATAGCACACACCGCGGCGAATTTCCATACCCGGCGGGATTTTTGACGTTTTGCCTTGACGGGCAGGGCGCGAGATGGTAAAATAAGAGACAGAAGGACGCGTCCTTCATCTTTAAAAGAAAGGAAAGAATTGCCATGGACAAAAAAGTTGCAGCCCTGCTCAACGATCAGATCAACAAGGAGTTTTATTCGGCCTATCTGTATCTGGATTTCGCGAATTATTACGCCGCCGCCGGATTGGACGGGTTTGAAAACTGGTACCGCGTACAGGCGCAGGAGGAACGCGACCACGCCATGCTGTTCTATCAATATTTGCAGAACAACGACGAAAAGGTCACGCTCGAAGCCATCGCGAAGCCCGATCAGGTGCTGACCGACCACATGGCGCCGCTGCGCGCGGGGCTGAAACACGAGAAATACGTCACCTCGCTGATCGACGCGATCTATGCCGCCGCCTTCGAGGTGCACGATTTCCGCACGATGCAGCTGCTCGACTGGTTCGTCAAGGAGCAGGGCGAGGAGGAGAAGAACGCCTCCGACCTCATCACGAAGATGGAGCTCTACGGCTCCGACGCAAAGGGGCTTTATATGCTCAACAGCGAGCTCGGCGCGCGGGTCTACTCGGCGCCCTCGCTGGTGCTGTAACCCGGCCGAAAACGCATTCGCCCGGACGTCCCCTGCATTGACCGGGACGTCCGGGCGAAGTTCTTTTGCTTCCTGCGTCAGCCGACGATCGCGCCGACGCCGGGCAGCGTATAGGTCGGGCGGTAAGGGTATTGCTCGACGTCGGCCTCCGACGTGATGCCCGAGAGGACGAGCACGGTGTCGAGGCCGGTCTCGATGCCGGCGACGATGTCGGTATCCATGCGGTCGCCGACCATCACCGCCTCGGCGGAGTGCACCCCGAGGAGTTTCAGCCCGGTGCGCATCATCAGCGGGTTGGGCTTGCCGACGAAATAGGGCGATTTGCCGGTCGCGAGCTCGATGGGGGCGATGAGGGCGCGGCAGGCGGGGACGACCCCCGCTTCGCTCGGCGCCGTCAGGTCGAAATTCGTCCCGATGAGGCGGGCGCCGCCCTGCACGAGGGAAACGGCCTTGACGATCGTATCGTAATGATAGGTCGAGGTCTCGCCGACGATGACGTAATCGGGGTTGACGTCGTTCATCGTGATGCCGACCTCATACAGGGCGTTCATCAGCCCCGGCGCGCCGATGACGTAGGCGCTGCAGCCCGGCGCCTGGCTGCTTAAAAATTTCGCCGTGGCGAGGGCGCTGGTGTAAAAATGCGACTCGTCGATGGTGAGCCCCATGCGCGCCAGCTTCTGCTGCAATTCCCGCGGCGAGCGCTCGCTCGAATTCGTCAGGAACAAAAACTGCTTTTGCTCGCGGTACAGCCACTCGACGAACTCGGTCACGCCCGGCAGCAGCCGGTTGCCGTGATAGATCACGCCGTCCATATCGCAGATAAAGCCTTTTTTCGCCCGCAGCAACTCCAAAGATTCCATATTGCTCTCTCCTTTTCGATTCTTTTTTCCTTTTTTCTTTTTTCTCCTTCCATTATAGCCGCTTTTGCCCCGCGCTGCAATCCCGAATTTTCGCACCGGCGCGCGGCGGGGCGGAAAAATGCATATTTTTTCAATTTCCCCTTGACATTTCGCCGGAATACGGTATAATAAATGCATAAAAAATCATTATGGAGGCATATTTATGAATCAGGACAAAGTCAAAAAGGTCGTTCTCGCCTATTCGGGCGGGCTCGACACGTCGATCATCATTCCGTGGTTGAAGGAAAACTTCGACAACTGCGAGGTCATCGCCGTTTCGGGCGACGTCGGGCAGGGCACCGAGCTCGACGGGCTGGAGGAAAAGGCGCTGAAAACCGGCGCTTCGAAGCTCTACATCGAGGATCTCAACCGCGAATTCGTCGAGGAATACGTCTTCCCGACCCTCAAAGCCGGCGCGGTGTACGAGGGCGATTACCTGCTCGGCACCTCGTTCGCCCGCCCGGTCATCGCGAAGCGCATCGTCGAGATCGCCAAGAAGGAAGGCGCCGACGCGATCTGCCACGGCTGCACCGGCAAGGGCAACGATCAGGTGCGGTTCGAGCTGGCGATCAAGGCCTTCGCGCCCGAGATGAAGATCATCGCCCCCTGGCGGATTTGGGACATCAAGTCGCGCGAGGAGGAGATCGACTACGCCGAGGCGCACCACATCCCGTTGAAGATCAACCGCGAGACCAACTATTCGAAGGACAAAAACCTCTGGCACATTTCGCACGAGGGGCTCGACCTCGAGGATCCCGCCAACGAGCCGCAGTACAACAAGCCCGGCTTCCTCGAGCTCGGCGTCTCGCCCGAGCAGGCGCCCGACCACCCGACCTACGTCAAAATCTCCTTTGAAAAGGGCGTGCCGGTCGCGGTCGACGGCGTGAAGATGGACGGCGTTTCGCTGATCAAAAAGCTGAATCAGCTCGGCGGCGAAAACGGCATCGGCATCACCGACCTCGTCGAAAACCGGCTGGTCGGCATGAAGTCGCGCGGGGTCTACGAGACGCCCGGCGGCACGATCCTCTACAAAGCCCACCGCGTGCTCGAGACCCTTTGCCTCGACCGCGACACCCAGCATTACAAAGAGCTCGTCGCGGCGAAATTCGCCGAGCTCGTCTATTTCGGCCAGTGGTACACCCCCCTGCGCGAGGCGCTTTCCGCCTTCGTCGATTCGACCCAGCAGACCGTCACCGGCGACGTCACCTTAAAGCTCTACAAGGGCAACCTCATCAACGCCGGCGTGACCTCGCCCTACTCGCTCTACAACGAGGAGATCGCGACCTTCGACGAGGATCACGTCTACAACCAGGCAGATTCCGCCGGATTTATCAATCTGTTCGGCCTGCCGATCAAGGTTCGCGCCATGCGCGATCAGAAGCAGGGGAAATAAGCGATGGAAAAGCTCTGGGCAGGTCGGTTTCACAAGGCGTTAGACAGCGACGTGAACGACTTCAACGCCTCGATCGCCTTTGACAGCCGGATGTACGAGGCGGACATCCGCGGCTCGATCGCCCACGCCGCCATGCTCGCCGACTGCGGGATCTTAACGCCGGCCGACGCGCAGCAGATCACAGCGGGGCTGCGGGGGATCCTCGAAGATTTGCAGACGGGCAAGCTCGAGATCGACCCCACCGCCGAGGATATCCACACCTTTGTGGAGGCCGAGCTGACCGCCCGCATCGGCGAGGTCGGCAAGCGGCTGCACACGGCGCGCAGCCGGAACGATCAGGTCGCGGTCGACCTGCGGCTTTATTTGCGCGACGAGATCGGCGCAGTCGACGGCCTCGTGCGGGGTCTGATCGAGGCGATCGCCGCGAAGGCCGAGGAAAACGCCGAGACCGTCGTGCCGGGGTACACCCACATGCAGCGGGCGCAGCCCATCGTCTTCGGCCACCACCTGATGGCCTACGCGATGATGCTGCTGCGCGACCTCGACCGGCTGGCCGACTGCCGCCGCCGCATGAACGTCTCGCCGCTCGGCAGCTGCGCGCTGGCGGGCACGACCTACCCGACCGACCGGGCGCAGACCACCGCCCTGCTCGGCTTCGACCGCCCCTGCGAGAACAGCCTCGACGGGGTGAGCGACCGGGATTTCGCCGTGGAGCTCGCCGCCGCCCTCTCGATCCTGATGATGCACCTCTCCCGCTTTTCCGAGGAGATCATCCTCTGGTGCTCGTGGGAATTCAAGTTCATCGAGCTCGACGACGCCTATTCGACCGGCTCGAGCATCATGCCGCAGAAGAAAAACCCCGACATCGCCGAGCTCGTCCGCGGCAAGACCGGCAGGGTCTACGGCGACCTGACGACGCTGCTGACGATGTTAAAGGGGCTGCCGCTCGCCTATAACAAGGATATGCAGGAGGACAAGGAAGCGATTTTCGACGCCCTCGACACCGTCAAGCTCTGCCTGACCGTCTTTACCCCCATGCTCGCGACGATGCGGGTCAACCGCGACGCGATGCGCAAGGCGGCGGCGGGCGGGTTTACGGGCGCGACCGACTGCGCCGACTACCTCGTGCGCAAGGGGCTGCCCTTCCGCACGGCGTACCAGATCGTCGGCGAGCTCGTCGCCCACTGCATCGAGACGGGGCAGACGCTCGAAAGCCTGCCGCTCGAGGAATACCGCCGGCTTTCCCCCGCCTTCGACGCCGACGTTTACGACGCCATCGACCTCGACGTCTGCGCCAAAAAGCGCATTTCCTTCGGCGGCACCTCGCCCGATTCGGTGCGCGAACAGGTGCGCGCCGCGCGGGACTGGCTCGCGACGCATTGACCGCAATTATCGCACGAAAACGGCAACAGCCCGAAGCGTTTTTTGCTACGCTTCGGGCTGTCTTTTTCTGCTTTCGGGGTCAGTCCGCCGTGCCGACCTGCGACGTCGTGTCGGAACTGCTCGTCGACGAGGAGACGTCGGTATCCTCCGGCGCAGAGGAGGTCTCGCCGCCCGCGGGTGCGGACGAGGACGATGCGGGCGCCGAGGACGCCGGGTCGGAGGAGGAAGCGGGCGCGGAGGAGACCGGCGGCTTGTCCTTGACGTCGGTCAGCGAGACGGTCGTCAGGCTGTTGCCGCGCGTCGTCAGCGCCAGGTCGGTGTTCGGCTTTGCGCAGGTGTACCCGGCGGGGACGGCCTGCATCAACGTATAATTCCCGTAAGGCAGGTTTTCGCGGGAAATCTGCCCGGCGGCGTTGGTCTTGCCGAGCGAGACGGTCTTGCCGGTCGCGCGGTTTTTCAGGGTGAAGGCGACGCCGGAAATCGGGCGTCCGGCGTCGTCACGCAGGGTCAGCGTCAGCGCCGCCGCCCAGCGGATATTTTTCGGCCGGGAGATGATTTGCAGCGGATAAACCGGGTCGGGGCCGAAGAGCACCCGCTCGATCGCGCAGAGCTCGGGGCCGTTGGAATTGCCGACGTGGTACATGAAATGGGTGCCGTTGCGCGCCCCGGCATAGATGCCGACGTGGCAGGCGCGGCCGTTGCGGTTGCGGGCGTTTTCAAAGGCGATGACCGAGCCGATCGGGATGTCCTGCCCGGGCGCAAACCGCAGAAAGCCGCCGGGTCTGCCCGAGGCCCCGAACGGAATCGAGGCGGCATAGCCCTTTTTGATCCAGTCCCGCGCGGCGAGCAGCCAGTCGTTGGCGTTGGTGCTCTTGACGGGGCGGGTCAGGGACGAGACGTCGTAGCCCGCGACGTTCGGCAGGTAATTGAAATAGACGTAGCTCACAAAGGAGGCGCAGACCAGTCCGCGCCGCTCAAACAGGGCGATGTCGGGCTTGCCGGCGGCGTTGGTCTCGTAGCCGGTGGAGCCGCCGCCGTAGCCGATTTTGGAAAGGTAGCCGAGCCCCCGCTTGCGCGAGGCGGCGACGTATTGCCACATCGTGCCATCGGCGCGGCGCTTCGCCACGTTGCAGCCGGTGTAGATGAGGGCGTCCATAAAGACGTTATTGTCCATGTCCAGCACGGCGTTGTAGGCGTAATTGCCCGTCTGCGGCGGCGTCGCGAGGGCGGTCGCGTTTGCCGCGGGGCGCGCCGGCGTTGCCGCCGGTTTGCGGGCGGGCGCGGCGGGACGGGCGGGCGCCGGGGCGGCGGAGGAGGTCGGCGCCTGCGAGGAGGTCGGCGCTTGCGGCTCGGACGAGGACGCCGGGGCGCTGCTTGGATCGGACGACGTCGGCGCGGAAGGAAGCTCCGCTTCTTCAATCACCGCCGGGCGCTGCAAACCGAGCGAGAGCCCCGCGCCGCCGCCGAGCACGACGAGCACCGCCGCAGCAAAGGCGGGCATCCGGCGCGCCGCCAGCTGACCGAGGGCGCGCAAAGGGGAAGGTTTCATCGAAAAAAGCTCCTTTTTGTCCCCGCGCAGGACAAAGGGAAGGGCTTGTCCGCGCGGCGGAAGGTGTAAAAATGTTACGCTATCGCGTCAGCCACTGCGTCAGCAGGACGAAGGCGGGCATTGTGGCGATCGAAAGCAGGGTCGAGACCGAGACGAGCTGCACCGAAAGGGCGGTGTCGCGCCGGAACTTCGCCGCGAACATCGTCGTGGCGGCGGCGACGGGGGCGCTGGCGGCGATCACGCAGACAAAGAGCGGCTCGCCCCGCAGGCCGCAGAGCCACATGCCGAGCAGGCTGATCGCCGGGACGACGACGAGGCGCAGCAGAACGGGCGGGTAAATGCGGGGGTTGCGCAGCGCCGCGAGCAGCCGCGACTGCGAGAGGTAATACCCGATAATGAGCATCGGGATGGGGGTATTGAGGGCGGCGAGGTGGCCGATCGGCGCAGTCAGCACCGTCGGGCGCGGCAGCCCGGTCAGGAAAAAGAGCAGCCCGACGGCGACGCCGATAAGCCCCGGATTCAGCAGCAGCTTGCGCACCGGCAGCCGCTCGCTTTTGTCCTGC
>CANQSG010000061.1 GCA_947626485.1 uncultured Clostridia bacterium
TGAAACGGGGGTGACGCCGCATGCGTCTGCGGGAAGATTACGAAGCCAATTATCAGTCGCTCATCGACCTGATGGAAAAACAGAATGCCGGCTATGACGCCGCTCTGATCCGCCGGGCTTACGAGTGGTGCGTCACCGCGCACAAGGGACAGCGCCGCTCCTCCCACGAGGAATTTTATCTCCACCCCTATTCGGTCGCCAAGATCATCGTCCAGCTCGGGCTCGACTCGGAAGCCGTCGCCGCCGCACTGCTGCATGACGTCGTCGAGGACACCGCCGTCACGATCGAGCAGGTCGAAAAGGACTTCGGCCCCGGCGTCGCGCTGCTGGTCGACGGCGTCACGAAGATGGGGCGCATTTCCTTCTCGACGAAGGAGCAGCAGCAGAGTGAAAACCTGCGCAAAATGCTCATCGCCATGGCGCAGGATATCCGCGTCATGATTATCAAGCTCGCCGACCGGCTGCACAACATGCGGACGATCGACGCCATGTCGGCGCAGAAGCAGCGCGACAAATCCCTCGAAACCCTCGAAATTTACGCCCCGATCGCCCACCGGCTCGGCATTCGGGCGATGAAGGAGGAGCTCGAAGACCTCGCCATCGCCCATCTCGACCCGATCGCCTACCACGACATCGAGCAGTCGCTGCGCCTGCGCAAGCCCTACCGCGAGGAGATTCTGCACGACATCAGCGGCCGCATTGAAGAACGCCTCCGGCGCGACCTGCCCGGCATCGATTTCCACCTCGAAGGCCGGGTCAAATCGATCTACGGCATCTACCGCAAAATGTACGTGCAGGGCAAGGATTTCGACGAGATTTACGATATATACGCCATCCGCGTCATCGTCGACAGCGTCACCGACTGCTACAACGTCCTCGGCATTATGCACGATATGTTCCGCCCGATCCCGGGGCGGTTCAAGGACTATATTTCGACCCCCAAGCCCAACCTCTACCAGTCGCTGCACACGACCGTCATCGGCCGCGACGGCATCCCGTTTGAAATTCAAATTCGCACCTGGGAAATGCACCACACCGCCGAATACGGCGTCGCCGCCCACTGGAAATATAAAGAGGGTATCCACCGCTCCGACCAGAAAATGGAGGAACGGCTGGCGTGGATTCGCCAAATCCTCGAGACGAGCCAGAACGAGTCCGAAAACGGCCCGAGCCTTGTGCAGGCCATCAAGACCGACCTCTCGCAGGACGATATTTTCGCCGTGACGCCCAAGGGCGACGTCATCAACCTGCCGGTCGGCGCGACGGTCATCGACTTCGCCTTCGCGATTCACTCCGAGGTCGGCATCCGCATGGTCGGCGCCAAGGCCGACGGCCGCATCGTCCCGCTCAATCACGAGATCCACACCGGCGAGATCATCGAAATTCTGACGACGAATCAGCCGGGGCACGGGCCGAGCCGCGACTGGATGAACATCGCCGCCACCAATCAGGCCAAGACCAAAATCCGCAGCTGGTTCAAGCGCGAGCGCCGCGACGAGAACATCGAGGCGGGCAAGCGGGAGCTCGAGCGCGAATGCAAGCGCAACGGCATCGCCCTGCCCGAGAACGAAATGCTCGAATTTTTGCAGGGCGTCGCCCACCGCCAGCGCTTCGCGACCCTCGACGATTTTTACGCCGCCATCGGCTACGGCGGGATTCTGCTCTTCCGCATCATGCCCCGCATGAAGGAGGATTACAACAAAATCGTCCGCACTTCTCGGCCGCCCGAGCCAGAAATCCTGCCCGAATCCGCCCACCGGCACGCGTCGGACGGCGTGATTATCGACGGGATCGACGACTGCCTGATCAAATTTTCGAAATGCTGCGCGCCGCTGCCGGGCGACGAGATCATCGGCTTCATCACCCGCGGCCACGGCGTTTCAATTCACAAGCGCGACTGCAACAACGTGCCGAAAAACATCCTCGAATCCGAGGAGCCCGAGCGCTGGGTGCAGGCGCACTGGTCGGGGAATTATCAGGAGAACTTCACCTCGACCCTGCAAATCACCGGCATCGACCGCGACGGCTTCCTGTTCGACATCACCTCGACGCTCTACAATCTGCACGTCGCGTTGCAGGGCATCAACTCCCGCCAGATCAAGAGCGGCAACTGCGTCGCGCTGGTGACGGTGCGGACGGAGAGCCTCGAGCACCTCAACAGCATCATCACGCGGTTGAGCAAGCTGCACGGCGTCTTCAGCGTCGAGCGCACCAATCAGTAATTTTTTCGCAAAAAGTTTTCCGAGAGAAGGGAACAGGGGATGAAGGCGGTTTTACAACGGGTGCGGCATGCCGCCGTGACGGCCGACGGGCAGCCCGCCGGGCAGATCGGCGCCGGCATGCTCGTCCTGCTCGGCGTCGTGCGAACCGACGGGATGGCAGAAGCGCTGCTGCTCGCGCGCAAAATCGCCGCCCTGCGCTTTTTCTGCGATGAGGCGGGCAAGCTGAACCGTTCTGCCCTCGACGTCGGCGCCGACGCGCTGGTTGTCTCGAACTTCACCCTCTGCGCCGACCTGCGGCGGGGCAACCGCCCGTCGTTCGACCCGGCGATGCCGCCCCCGACCGCCGAATGGCTCTATCTGCAATTCTGCGACGCGCTGCGGCAGGCGGGGGTTCACCGCGTGCAGACCGGCGTTTTCGGCGCCGATATGCAGATCGACCTCTGCGCCGACGGCCCTGTCACCCTCGAACTCGACACCGATCTTTGGCAGAAAACGCCGGGGAAATAGCCCTGTTTTCTGCGCGCCTTTGCGGCAAACGACAACCGCCCGCCGCGTCGAATCCGCTGTATTTGCAAGAGGAACGCCATGATTTTAGCCACCGTCGGGCACACCTTTCAGTACGAGCTCGAAAAGCTCTGCCGGGTGTTTTTGCCCTTTGAAAAAATCGTCTTTTCGACAACGCGCACCGAGACGCCGCCCGCCGCCGTGACGACCTGCCGCCAAGACGCACAAGGCACGCAGCTTTCGGCGGAGCTCTTTTTCGGCGACCGTCGACTCTGCGAGACCGCGCGGCTGCCCGCCGACACGCGAGAACCCGAACAGGAAGCCGAGCGCCTGCTCGCGGTGCTGCTCTTCCGCTGTTTTGTCGCGCTGACGGGCTACCGCCCGGCGTGGGGGATTTTGACCGGCGTGCGCCCGTCGAAGCTCTTTTCACGCCTTTCGGCCGACGGCGGCGCGGACGGCGCGGCGGCGTATTTTGCCGACCGCCTGCTCGTCTCCGAGGAAAAAATCGACCTCTGCCGCGTCACGTCGCGCGCACAGGAGGAAATTCTTTCGCTTTCTCGCCCGCGCTCCTTCAGCCTCTATCTTTCGGTGCCCTTTTGCCCGACCCGCTGCGCTTATTGCTCCTTTGTCTCCCATTCGATCGACCGGGCGGGCAAGCTGATCGACCCTTACGTTGACCGCCTGTGCGATGAACTGCGGCAGACCGGGAAGATCGCCCGCGACCTCGGCCTGCGGCTCGAGACGGTCTATATCGGCGGCGGCACGCCGACCACCCTTTCCGCCGCCCAGCTGACGCGGGTCATGCGCACCGTGCGGGCGCATTTCGACCTTTCGACGGCGCGGGAATACACCGTCGAAGCCGGCCGCCCCGACACCGTCACGGCGGAAAAGCTCGAGGCGATCCTCGCCGGCGGGGCGACGCGGGTCAGCATCAACCCCCAGACCATGAACGACGCCGTGCTCGCGCGCATCGGGCGGCGGCATTCGTCGCAGCAGACCGTCGACGCCTTCCGCCTCGCGCGCAGCGTCGGCTGTCGGGACATCAACATGGATCTCATCGCCGGGCTGCCGGGCGATGAGCCGGACAGCTTCCGCGATTCCCTGACGCGCGTGCTTTCCCTCGACCCCGAAAACGTGACGGTACACGCCCTTTCGGTCAAGCGCGCCTCGCGCCTGTCGACGGCGGGGGAGCTGCCGGAGCTCGACGCCGGACGCGACGCCGCCGAAATGACGGAATACGCCCGCCGCACCCTCACCACGGCGGGATTTTCACCCTATTATCTCTATCGCCAGAGCAAAACGGTCGGCAACCTCGAAAACGTCGGCTATGCAAAACCGGGGCACGCCGGGCTTTACAACGTATATATCATGGAGGAGACCCATACAATATTGGCGTGCGGCGCCTCCGCCGTGACGAAACTGCGTGAGCCGGGCGGCGACCGCATCACGCGCATTTTCAACTTCAAGTATCCTTACGAATATCTTTCGCGCTTCGAGGAGATCTGCGCGAGAAAGGCGGGTATTTATGCGTTTTATGCCCCTGACGGTGCGGGAGATCAACCGGGAACTGACCGATGACCCGGCGGAGCTCATCGCCGACGCCGAAGCGTCCTATTACCGCGAGATCGACGCGCTCTGCGCGCGGCTCGTCTCCAATCGCGCCTGTAAAATTCTGCTGCTCGCCGGGCCGACCTGCTCGGGCAAGACGACGACGGCGCACATTTTGTGCGACCATCTGACGGCGGCGGGACGTAAAGCGCAGGTCGTCTCGCTCGACGATTTTTATTTCGAGCCCGACCGCATGCCGCTGCTTGCAAACGGCGAGGCCGACATCGAATCGGTGCACGCGCTCGATCTCGACGCCGTGCAGACCTGCTTTGCCGCCCTCTGCCGCGACGGCGTCAGCGAGATGCCGGTTTACGATTTCCGCCGCAAAACGCGCGCCGGGAAGCGGCAGATCAGCGCCGAGAACGGCGGCGTCGTCATCGTCGAAGGGCTGCACGCCCTGAATCCCCTCATTTCCGGCAGCCTGCCGCCCGCGAACCTCTTTCGGCTTTACATCAGCGTGACCGATAAAATCTTCTTTTCGGACGGCAGCCTTGCGCTTTCGAGCCGCCAGATGCGCCTGATCCGCCGCATTTCGCGCGACGCGCTCTATCGCGGCGCCGACATTGAGACGACGATGCGGCTGTGGAGCGGCGTCGTCGCGGGGGAGGAGACCCACCTTTACCGCTTCAAGCACACCGCCGACCACCAGTTTTCCACCCTCATTCGCTACGAGCCCGCCGTCTTCCGCGACACCGTCCTTTCGATGGCGCGGTCGGTCAGCCCGCAGGTCCCGAATTACGAATACCTCGCGAAAACGGTGCACGCCCTCGAAAAATTCCGGTCGCTCGACCGGTCGATGGTGCCGGAAAATTCGCTGCTGCGGGAATTTATCGCCGAAGAAGAACCGGAATAAGGCATTTTTTCGCCTTTTTCCCGGGAAAACGCAGGCTTTTCTTGCAATTCTTTCCGGTTTGTAGTATAATCAGGTCAGGGCGCACCCGACGCGCGCCCGCCGCGGCGTTTCCCACTGAAGCGCGCGGTTAAAAAAATCACGCTTGAAAGGACGGTTTGGTATGGATTTGATCGATGGAGCGGTCACAAGAGCAAAAGAGGCGTTTGACGTCGCCTGCAAGAAAACGAACGAGGTCGTCGCGGTGCAGAAGCAGAAATTCGAGGCCGCGTCGCTGGAATCCCGGCTGTCCAAGGATTTTGAAACGCTCGGCCGCCTGTATTATGACGTGCAGCGCAACGGCGCGATGGCCGGCGACGGCATGGAGACCGTGATGGACGCCATCGAGGACAAACAGGCGAAGCTCGCCGTCCTCAAGGGCGAAATTTTGCGCGCGAAGGGCAAAAAGATCTGCACCGAGTGCGGCGCCACGCTGCCCGCCGAATCGCTTTTCTGCAACTATTGCGGCAAGCCGGTCGCCGATACCGACGAAGTCGAGGTCGACGAAGCCGAGCCCGCGCAGGCGGAAGAAGCGCAGCCCGCCGAACCGGACGCGCCGACCGAGGCGTAACAAACCCAAACAAACCTTTTTGAAAAAGCGGCGTCAGCCGTTTTTTCATACTGTCAAAATTGCGGGGTCGCACTTCTGCGACCCGGGAGGAATCGCCATGAAACAGCGGCTCGCGGTCGGCCTTGTCATCGCCGACGAGCAGGAATATGTGCCTCTGCTCGCCCGTGCCGAAGCGCTCGGCGCGGTGCGGCAGGATTTTTACACCCGCATGGGGCACCGCTTCGCCCTGCGGCGGGGCGATCGCGCACTCGAGGTACACGCCGTGCTCTGCGGCGTCGGCATGGTCAACGCGGCGACGGCCGCGACAGGGCTGCTCTATAAGGGCTGCGACGTTCTTTTGAACATCGGGCTTTCGGGCGGCATTTCCGGCATTTCGCGCGGGGAATTCGCGTCCGGCGACCGCTTCCTCGAACACGATTTCGACCTGACCCCCCTCGGCTACGCGCCCTGCGAAAAGCCGGGGCAGACCTACCTTTACGAAGCCGACCCGCGCTGGCTCGCCCTCTTTTCCCGCTGTGTTCCGGCGCTTAAAACCGGGACGATGGTCTCGGGCGACAGCTTCATCAGCGACCCCGACCGCCGTGCCTTTCTCGCGTCGCGCTTCTCGGCGCTCTCCTGCGATATGGAGACGGCAGCCGTCGCCTATGCCGCGCACCTCGCCGGCAAGCCCTTCGCCTGCCTGCGCAAAATCTCCGACGACGCGGGCGCCGACGCGACCGAGAGCTACCGCGCGATGAACGACCTCGCCGAGGCCGACCTCTTCGACCTGCTGCTGCGGGCGCTCGACGCCGCCTTTGACGACGCGTCGCTTTGGAACGAAACGAAATAGGACGGAACGTTATGGCATCTACCGCGAACCCCAAACGCAAACAGCAAAGCTTTGTCTACGGCGCCATCATCATGGTCGTCTCGACGGCGCTCGTCAAGCTCATCGGCGCGATCTTCAAAATTCCCCTCGGCAACCTGATCCAGGAATCCGGCATGGGCTATTTTTCGACGGCCTATAACCTCTATCTGCCGATTTACGCGCTGGCGATGGGCGGACTGCCGATCGCCGTCTCCCGCATCGTCGCCGAGCAGGTCGCCCAGCAGAATTTCCGCGACGTGCGGCAGACCTTCCGCGTCGCCAAAAAGGCCTTCCTCGTGACGGGGCTGGCGGGCTCGGCGCTCATGCTGCTGCTCGTCTACCCGTTCCTGCACTTCACCGCGAATTACGGCGCCGCGCCGAGCATCTTCATGATCCTGCCCTCGATTTTCTTCTGCTGTATCATGTCGGCCTACCGCGGCTATTACGAAGGTCTGCGCAACATGTACCCGACCGCCGTTTCGAGCATCATCGAGGCGCTCGGCAAGCTCGTCCTCGGGTACGGTTTCGCCTTTCTCATCATCCGTTATTTCGGCGAGGTCAACCTCGAATCCGCCTCTTGGGCGGCAGCCGGCGCCATGCTCGGCATCACGCTCGGCACCTGCTTCGGCGCGCTTTATCTCATCCTGCGCCACCGCCGTTCGGGCGACCGCATCACCGAGGCCGAATACGCCGCCGCGCCGACGCCTCTCAGCCAGCGGGCGACGCTCAAAAAGCTGCTGATTATCGCCGTGCCCGTCGTGCTCGGCTCGCTCGTCACCAACATCGCCAGCCTCATCGACGTGACGATGGTGCAGTGGCAGCTCGGCCGCGTCGTGAGCTCCCACGGTGAGATGATCCGTCAGGCCTATAAAGTATATTTTACCCATGCGTTGGAGGACGGCGATATCCCGAACTACCTCTACGGCTGCTACCAGTACGCCTACACGATCTTCAACCTCATCCCGACCATCACGTCGGTTCTGGGCGTCAGCGCCCTGCCGGTGCTCGCGACGGCGTGGACGCAGCGCGACCGCGGGCAGATCAAGGCCAACGTCGAGACCATGATCCGCACGACAGCGCTCATCGCCATGCCTGCCGGGATCGGCGTGTCGGCGCTGGCGGGCCCGATCATGCGGCTGCTCTACCACACCAACGGCGCCATTCACATCGCGCCGCCGCTGCTCGCCGTGCTGGGGATCGCGTCGCTCTTCGCGGGGCTGATGTCGCCCATGACGAACATGCTGCAGGCCATCGGCAAGGAGCGCATTCCGGTGCGCAATATCGCCATCGGCGCCGCCGTCAAGATCATCGTCAACCTGATCCTCGTCGGCATTCCCGGCGTCAACATCATGGGCGCGCCCATCGGCACCCTCTGCTGCTATATTTCGATCTCGATGTCGAACCTTTATTGCCTCGTGAAATATTCCGGCGTCCGGCCGAATCTGCGCGCCGCCCTCGGCAAGCCGCTGCTCGCCGCGCTGCTTTGCGGATTGACCGCCTTCCTCGTCGCCCTGCTCGGCAGCTCGAAGCTCATCACGCTGCTGGCGATCGCCGTCGCCGCCGTGGTGTATCTTGCGGCGCTCATCCTGCTGCGCGCCTTTACCGAGGCCGACGTTCTGACCCTGCCGAAGGGCGAAAAAATCGTGAAAATCCTGAAAAAATGTCGGATTTTACGTTAAAATGCCCGGAATTTTCAAAATAATTTAGCGCAAACCGAAATAATTAAGCAATTTCGAAAAATACTATTGATTTTCGGGTGATTTTATGGTAAAAATAAACTCAGACGATGCGCACGCGCCCTACACGATGGACGACCTGCTGCAAATCATGCGCCGGCTGCGCGCCCCCGACGGCTGTCCCTGGGATCGCGAACAGGATCACGCGTCCATTCGCAACAACGTCCTCGAGGAGGCCTACGAGGTCGCCGACGGCATCGACCGCGCCGATGATGACGCCCTCTGCGAGGAGCTGGGCGACTTGCTGCTTCAGGTCGTGTTTCACGCGCAGATCGCGCAGGAGGCCGATTCCTTCTCCTTTGCCGACGTGACCGACGGCATCTGCCGCAAGTTGATCCACCGCCACCCGCACGTCTTCGGTTCCGCCGTCGCCGAGAACGCCGAACAGGTGCTTGACCGCTGGGATCGCATCAAGCAGGCGGAAAAGGCGCAGACCACCTGCACCGACACCCTGCGCAGCGTCCCCGCCGCCTTTCCGGCGCTCCTGCGCGCCGCCAAAGTCCAAAAGCGCGCCGCAAAATCCGGAACCGATTTCGCCGCGGCCGACGGTCTTGCCGACCGGCTGCGCGAGCTTTGCCCGCCGACAGACGGACAAGCCGGTAAAGACGACCTGCGCGCCGTCGGCGATTTGCTTTTTGCCGCCGTCTGCCTTTCCCGCGCCCGCGGGGTCGACGCGGAGGAGGCTTTACAGGCCGCGACCGACCGCTTTATCACGCGCTTTTCCGCCGCCGAACAAGCTGCCGGACAACCCCTGCCGGACTGCACCGCCGAACAGCGCGACGCGCTCTGGCTTCAAGCGGGACACGCGGACTGACCGCGAAAACAAACCGATTTCATTTAAGCGCCTTTGCGCTTAATGAAAATAAATTCTGGAGGTAAAAAACATGAACAAAACCGAATTGATTGCAGCCGTTGCTGACAAAGCCGGACTTGCGAAGAAGGACGCTGACAAAGCCGTCGCCGCCGTTATCGACGCCATCATCGACGAGCTCAAGCAGGGCAACAAGGTTCAGCTGGTCGGCTTCGGCACCTTCGAAGTTCGCGAGCGCGGCGCGCGGACCGGCATCAATCCGTCGACCAAAGAGCCCATCGAGATCGCGGCTTCCAAAGCGCCTGTCTTCAAGGCCGGCAAGCCGTTCAAAGACGCGATTGCCAAATAACGAAGTCCCTTCGTGTGAAAAGCCGTCTGTCGCAAGGCGGCTTTTTTCATGCGAAACGGTCGATTTTCCGGAAGGGGAAACGAAGAAATGCGCTTAGATAAATATTTGAAAATTTCCCGCTTAATCAAACGCCGCACCGTCGCCAACGAGGCCTGCGACGCCGGGCGGGTGCTCGTCAACGGCAAGCCCGCCCGCGCGTCCTACGATGTCAAACCCGGCGACAAGCTGGAGATCGCCTTCGGCACCCGCACCGTGCGGGTCGAGGTGCTGCGCGTCGCCGAGGTCGTCCGCAAGGAGGACGCCGACGAGCTCTTCCGCATCCTCGACTGAATGGCATAGAAGCCCCCGCCGTTTCATACGATAAAAGGTAGAAACAAAGGGGGATGACAGCATGGCGGAAGAACACAGAGCGCTGCCGCACACCGCGATTCTCGAAAACCGCAAGCGGCTGACGTTGACGGGGGTGCGCGCGGTCGAGGGCTTTGACGCCGAGACCGTGACGCTGACAACGCAGCTCGGGGTGCTGACGGTGCGGGGGAGCGCCTTGCACATCGAGCGCTTCGACGTCGAGACGGGGGAACTGGCGATGGACGGCGAGGTCTGCGCGCTGGTTTACTCGGCGGATACCGACCCCGGCCGCGGCTTCTTCCGGCGCATGCTGCGGTGA
>CANQSG010000062.1 GCA_947626485.1 uncultured Clostridia bacterium
TTTTTGGCGGGGCGGTCGGCGGCGCGCGGCGGGCAGGGCGTTTCTCCCGACCGGCTGTTCGAAAACGGCAGGCTGCACCTTTCGACCGACGCGATCCACACCGTCAAGCCGCTCGAGGCCGATTTCCCGAAGGGCCGGCTGATCGCCGTAACCGGGGTCTCGGGCTCGGGCAAGACGACGATGGTGCTCGAAAGCCTGGTTCCCGCGCTCGAGGCGCAGGTGCGCAACGCGCCGCTGCCGCCCCACGTCAAAACGATTTGCGCCGACGGCATCGCGCAGGTCAAGCTCATCGACGCGACCCCCATCGGCATCAACGTCCGCTCGACCGTCGCGACCTACGCCGACGTACACGACGAGCTGCGCAAGGTCTACGCCAAAACGCCCGACGCGAAGGCGCAGGGGCTGCGCGCGGGCGATTTTTCCTATAACACCGGCAAGCTGCGCTGCCCGACCTGCGACGGCACGGGCGAGATTCGGCTCGACGTGCAGTTCCTGCCCGACGTCGAAATTCCCTGTCCCGACTGCGGCGGCTCGCGCTATGCCAAGGCGGCGGGGCTCGTCCGGCGCGTCCCGAAGTCCGGCGGACGGGGCTACACCCTGCCGGAGCTGATGGATTTGAGCATCGACGAGGCGCTGACCGCCTGCGCCGACCTGCCGCTGGTCGCCCGCCGCCTGCGGGTGTTACAGGAGCTCGGGCTCGGCTATCTGACGCTCGGCGAGGAGACCCCGAGCCTTTCGGGCGGCGAGGCGCAGCGGCTGAAGCTCGCCGGGGAGATGGGGCGCGGCCAGGCCGACACCGTCTTCGTCTTTGACGAGCCGACGATCGGCCTGCACCCCCTCGACGTCGAGACCCTGCTGCGCGTTTTCGACGGCTTGCTGTCCCACGGCGCGACCGTCGTCGTCATCGAGCACGACCTCGACGTCATTCGCAATGCGGATTACGTCGTCGACCTCGGCCCGGGCGGCGGGGAAGCGGGCGGCGAGATCGTTTTTGCGGGCACCCCGCGGGAACTCTGCGTCTGCCCGCAGAGCCTGACCGGCCGGTTTTTGAAGCCGTATTTTGCAGACTGAATCCGCCGGGCGACCGGCGAAAAACACAGCGAGAAAGGAAACGAAACGAATGGCAAATTTGGTGGAACAAGCGAAAAAAGGACGGCGCGAGGCGATGCACGCGCTGACACAGGCGACCGGCGACAAGACGCTGCGGGTCTGCCGACTGCTGCTCGGCGACGAAAAGGCCGCCGCGCAGGCGACGGTCGAGGCCTACCGCAAGCTTTGGGACGCGCTGCCGGACGCGGACGTCGCGGACGAAGCCGCCTTTGCGCGCCGCGCGATCTCGGACGCGGCAGAGCTTTGCAGGCGGGAAGCGCTCAAACGCGACGCGAAGGCCTTCCGCCAGCCGCAGGGGCGCAATTTCGCCCTGCCCGCCCCGGCCGCCCCGGTCGATCTGACGCGCGACGACGGGCTCGACGCCCTGCTGGACGCCCTGCCGACGCTGCACCGCTTCTTTCTGGTGCTGCACACCGCGGCGGACTTTTCGCAGGCGCAGCTCGCCGCCTTTTTCCGCTGGGACGAAAAAACCGTCTCCCTCGCGCTGGCGGCGGAGCCGGCGAATTTGACAAAGCTGCTTTCCGACGGCGTCGACCTGCGGGAGGTTTACGACCGCCTGCGGGCGGATAAAGCAGACGACGTGCCCGCCGCGGTCAAATCGGGGCTCATCAGCGGCGCCGACGACGCCGCAGCGCCCCACACGCGCGCGGCGAAACGGCGGGTCGCGATTATCGTCGCAGCGGTCGTCGTCCTCTGTCTGCTCGGCGGCGGCCTTGCGCTGCTGCTGCGCCCCGCCGCGCCGGGCGACACGACGTCGGACACGGCCTCGGGCACGTCCTCGGTCAGCAGTGCGGACGCCTCACTCATCACCGAGCCGGTGGTGGCGCTCGACGCCGAAAAAACCTATTACGCCGACATCGACATTCAGGATTACGGCACCGTGACGGTGCGGCTCGACCCCACCGCCGCGCCGGTCACTGTTTCGAACTTCATCCACCTCGCGCAGGAAAAATTCTATGACGGCCTGACCTTCCACCGCATCATGGAGGGCTTCATGATGCAGGGCGGCGACCCCGACGGCAACGGCTCGGGCGGCGCCGACCGCTGCATCGTCGGCGAATTTGCGGACAACGGGCGGGAGAACAACCTCTCGCACAAGCGGGGCGTGATCTCGATGGCGCGCGCGGAGGGCAACGACACCGCGAGCTCGCAGTTCTTCATCGTGCAGCAGGACAGCACCTATCTCGACGGCGCCTATGCGGCCTTCGGCACCGTGACTGCCGGCATGGAGGTCGTCGACGCCGTCTGCAAGGACGCGAAGCCGACCGACGACAACGGGACGATCCCCGCCGCCGAGCAGCCGGTGATCCGCTCGATCGTCATTCGAACCGAATAAACAGGGGGCGACCGAATGCTTTACCGACCTGACCGCTCCGGCAACCAAATTTCCCAGCTGGGCTACGGCTGCATGCGCTTCACCCGCAAGGGCGGCGGCATCGACTATGAAAAGGCCGCGCGGGAGGTGCTGTTCGCCATCGAACAGGGCGTCAATTATTTCGACACGGCGTATATTTACCCCGGCAGCGAGGCCTGCCTCGGCCGCATTTTAGCGGAAAACAACTGCCGCGACCGGGTGTATATCGCGACGAAGCTGCCGCAGTATCTTCTGCGCTCCGCCGCCGCGATCGACCGGACGTTTGACGAGGAGCTCTCCCGCCTGCGCACCGATCACATCGACTATTACCTCATGCACATGTTCACCGACCTCGCCGAGTGGCGGCATTTGCAGGCGCTGGGGATCGAGGACTGGATCGAAAAGCAGAAGCGGGCGGGGCGCATTCGCAACATCGGCTTTTCCTACCACGGCGAGCCGGAAATGTTCCTGCAAATTCTGAACGCCTACGACTGGGATTTCTGCCAGATTCAGTACAATTACCTCGACGAGCACACTCAGGCGGGGCGGACGGGGCTGCGTGCGGCGGCGGAAAAGGGCGTCCCGGTGATTATCATGGAGCCGCTGCGGGGCGGCAAGCTCGTCGCCCTGCCCGAGGCGGCGCAGCGGCTGCTCGCGGCGGACGGCAGCGGCTATTCCCCCGCCGAGCTCGGCCTGCGCTGGCTCTGGGATCAACCCGAGGTCACCTGCGTGCTCTCGGGCATGAATTCCGAGGAGATGGTGCGCGAAAACGTCCGCGTCGCGTCCGAAGCGCGGCCGGGTTGCCTTTCACCCGAAAGCAGGCGCACCGTCGAGCAGGTTCGGCAGATCCTGCGGGAGCGCGAGAAGGTCGGCTGCACCGGCTGCCGGTATTGCATGCCCTGCCCCGCCGGGGTGGACATTCCGGGGAATTTCCATTATTACAACCTGATGTACCTCGAGAAAAAGGGCGCCGCCCGGCTGGAATTCGCCCGCAACATGGGGTTGCGGCGCGACCCGGGTTTTGCCGCGCAGTGCGTCGGCTGCGGCAAGTGCGAGCAGCATTGTCCGCAGCACCTGCCCATCCGCGCCCGCCTGCGCGACGCCGACCGCGCCCTGCGCCCGCCGCCCTATCGGCTCGGCATTTCGATCGCCCGCCGGGTCATGCTGCCGAAGGCCAAATCCGAAAAATCCCCGCGCTGAGCCGATTTCGCTTGCTTTTGTGCGCTTCTTCGCGTATAATGGGATTCGTGCGACATCGGTTCGAAGGGAAGACGGTTACAAGATGAACAACAAATCGGAAAAAATCGGCGGGATCAGCGTGGTGCTCTCGGCTGTCCTGTTCGGCTGCATGCCGTTGGTGACGAAGATCGCCTACCGCCACGGCAGCAACGCCGAAACAGCGGCGTTTTTCCGCTTTCTGTTCGGCAGCCTGCTGCTCTTTGTCATCGTCCGCTTCGTCTGCCGGGAGTCCGTCCTGCTCGAAAAGCGGCAGCTGCTCTCGATCCTCAAATATTCGATCCCCTACGCCCTCGTGCCCATCCTGCTCTACCGCTCCTACGACCTGATCGATTCCGGCCTGGCGACGACGCTGCACTTCACCTACCCCGTCACCGTCGTGCTGATCCTGGCGCTCTTCTGCCACCGCCGCATGGACGTAAAGCAGCTGATCTGCACCGCGCTCTGCGTGACGGGCATCGTGCTGCTCTACCGGCCGAACGGGCAGATCAACACTCTCGGCCTCGCGCTGGCGGCGGTGTCGGGCGTGATCTTCGCGGTCTATATCGTGATGCTGGGCAACAGCCCGGCGAAAACGGCGTCGCCCTTCGTGCTCTCCTTCTGGCTTTCGGTCTTCTCGTCGGTCGAAATCGGCCTGCTCGCCCTCTGCGGCGGCCGGCTGACGCTGCACCTCGACGCGACGGGCTGGGGCGCCCAGTTCCTGCTCGCGCTGATGACGGGCGTCTGCGCGCTGGTGCTGTTCCAAAAGGGCGTCGTGCTCTGCGGCGAGGTCAAGGCGTCGCTGCTCAGCACCTTCGAGCCGCTGACGGGATTGGCAGTCGGCCTGACCTTCTTTCACGAGGCCTTCACCGTCAAACAAGCCGTCGGCGTCGTCTTCATCCTCGCCGCCGTCCTCCTCTTAGTCCTCGACCCCCGCGCCCTTTTCCGCCGCAAAAACCCGCACGACCCGACCTGAAAACAAAAAAGCAAAACGCCGGAGAGCCAACCGAATGCCCTCCGGCGTTGTTTCATCTGCGCGAAAATTTTTTGGTTTTCCCCTTGACAAATACCCCGAGAGGGTATAGAATGAAAATACCCCGGTGGGGTATAGTTCGGGAGGAATGAGAATGAAACAGATGGGAATGGGCGAATGCTGTTGTCGCAAGAAGCTGCGGACGCAGGCGGAGAAGCGGGCGCTGACGAATCGATTGAGCCGCATCGAGGGGCAGATTCGCGGGTTGAAGGAGATGGTCGAGGCGGACGCCTACTGCACCGACATCGTCACGCAGGCCTCCGCTGCCGCCGCCGCCGTCAATTCGTTTGTCAAAGAGCTGCTCGCGACGCATATCAAGGGCTGCGTGGCAGAAGATATCCGGGAGGGCAAAACGGAAACCGTGGACGACCTCGTGAAAACGTTACAAAAACTGATGAGGTGACGGAAGATGGAGGAATATCGCATTACCGGCATGAGCTGCGCCGCCTGTAGCGCGCGGGTCGAGCAGGCCGTGTCGAAGGTCGCGGGGGTGACGGAATGCGCCGTCAACCTGCTGACGAATTCCATGCGGGTGCAGGGCACGGCGACGCCGCAGGCCATAATCGCGGCGGTCGAGGCGGCGGGCTACGGCGCGGCGCGCAAGGGGGAAAACTCCCCTGCCGCCGGGGCGGATGACGCGCTCGAAGACCGCCAAACGCCCGCTTTGCGGCGGCGGCTGATCGCCTCGGTCGTCTTTTTGCTGCCGCTTTTTTACCTTTCGATGGGGCACATGTTCGGCTGGCCGCTGCCGCCGCTTCTCGCGCAAAACCCTCTTGCGCAGGGGCTGACGCAGCTGCTGTTGACCGGCGTGATTTTGGTGCTGAATCAGAAATTTTTCATCAGCGGCTTCCGGGGGCTTGTCCACCGCGCGCCGAATATGGACACGCTCGTCGCCCTCGGCGCCGGGGCGTCGTTCGGGTACAGCGTCTACGCCCTTTTCGCCATGGCGGCGGCGGGGCTTGCGGGCGGCGCGGCTGCCGCCATGCCCTGGAGCCACGAATTTTACTTTGAATCGGCGGGCATGATCCTGACGCTCATCACCGTCGGCAAGATGCTCGAAGCGCGGGCGAAGGGCAAGACGACCGACGCGCTCAAAAGCCTCGCGCGGCTCGCGCCCGAAACGGCGACGGTGCTGCGCGACGGCAGGGAAGAGGCGGTGCCGGTCGCGCAGCTGCAAATCGACGACTGCTTCGTCGTGCGGCCGGGCGAGCGCATTCCGGTCGACGGCGTCGTATATGAAGGCGAGAGCGCGCTCGACGAGTCGGCGCTGACCGGCGAGAGCATTCCGGTGGACAAAGCGCCGGGCGACCCGGTTTTCGCGGCGACGATCAACCGCTCCGGCTTCCTGCGCTGCCGGGCGACCCGCGTCGGGGAAGACACGACGCTCTCTCAAATCATTCGCATGGTCTCGGACGCGGCGGCGGGCAAGGCGCCGATCGCCAAGATCGCCGACCGGGTCTCGCGGGTCTTCGTGCCGGCGGTGATCGTCGTCGCGGCGGTGACCTTTGTCGTCTGGCTCGCCGTCGGGCAGACGGTCGGCTTCGCGCTGGCGCGGGCGATCTCGGTGCTGGTGATCAGTTGTCCCTGCGCGCTCGGGCTGGCGACCCCCGTCGCCATCATGGTCGGCAGCGGCGTGGGCGCGAAAAACGGCATTCTGTTCAAAACTGCCGCCGCGCTCGAAAAGGCCGGCTCGGTCACGACGGCGGCACTCGACAAAACCGGCACCATCACCCGCGGCGCGCCGGTCGTCACCGATCTGCTGCCCTGCGACAGCGTTTCGCGCGAAGAACTGCTGAACGCCGCCTATTCGCTCGAGCGCAAAAGCGAGCACCCCCTCGCCCACGCCGTCCTGCAATTCGCCGAGGCCGAAGGGGCGACGGCGGCCGAGCTGACGGCGTTTCAGGCGGTCGCCGGCAACGGCCTGACCGGGACGTTGCCCGACGGGGTGCTGTACGGCGGCAACCGCCGCTTTTTGGAGGAAAAAATCCCGCTGCCCGAAGCGCTGCTCGCCGAGGCCGACGTGCTCGCTTCTCAAGGCAAAACACCGATGTTCTTCGCGCGCGATAATACGCCGCTCGGCCTTGTCGCGGTCGCGGACGTCTTGCAGGAGGACAGCGCACAGGCGATTCGCGAGCTGAAACACATGGGCATTTCGGTCGTCATGCTGACGGGCGACAATGCCCGCACCGCCCGGGCGATCGGCGCGCAGGCGGGGGTCGACGAGGTCATCGCCGGCGTCCTGCCCGAGGGCAAGGCGCAGGCGGTGGAGCGGCTGCGGGAGGACGGCGCGGTCGCGATGGTGGGCGACGGCATCAACGACGCCCCGGCGCTCACGGGGGCGGACATCGGCATCGCGATCGGCGCGGGCGCCGACGTGGCGATCGACGCCGCCGACGTCGTGTTGGTGAAAAACCGGCTGTCCGACGTGCCCGCCGCGATCCGGCTGAGCCGCGCGACGCTGCGGAATATCAAGCAGAACCTGTTTTGGGCGTTCTTTTACAACGTCCTCGGCATTCCGCTCGCGGCAGGCGTTTGGATCCCGATTTTCCACTGGCAGCTGAATCCGATGTTCGGCGCGGCGGCGATGAGCCTGTCGAGCGTCTGCGTCGTGACGAACGCGCTGCGACTGAACCTGGTTAACGTCCGGAACGCCGGGCGCGATAAACCCCGCCGGAAACGGCGCAAACAACACAAGGAGGAACCGAAAATGCAGAAAACCATGAAGATCGAAGGCATGATGTGCGGCCATTGTGAAATGACCGTCAAGCAGGCGCTCGAGGCGCTTTCCGGCGTGCAGAGCGCGGCGGTCAGCCACAACGACGGCACCGCCGTCGTCACCCTCTCGTCGCCCGTCGACGACGAGACGCTCAAAAAAACCGTCGAAGCGCTGCACTACCGCGTGACGTCGGTCGCCTGATCGCAAGGCGCAAAAAAGGCCGCCGGGGAACGGATTTCGTCCTCCGGCGGTCTTGTTTTGCGGAAAATTACGCCTTGTCGTGGATTTCGGCGTGCAGCGCCTGCAGCGACTGAATTTCGCCGTCGGCGTTGCGCTTGACCTCGCAGATGCCGCTGGCGGTCGCGCGGGCGGCGGCGACGGTCGTCATGTAGGGGATTTTCGCCTTGATGGCGGCCTTGCGCAGATAGCTGTCGTCGTGGACGCTGTCCTTGCCGATCGGCGAGTTGAGGATCAGGTCGACCTGCCGGTTGGCGATGAGGTCGAGGATGTTCGGCCGCCCCTCGTAGAGCTTGTTGACCCGTTCGGAGGGGATGCCCGCCTGCGCGAGCGAAGCGTGGGTGTGCTCGGTCGCGAGGATGCGGAAGCCGCAGTCGGCAAAGAGGCGGGCGACCTCGACCATTTCGTCCTTGTCCTTGTCGTTGACCGAAATCAAAACGGTGCCTTCGAGCGGCAGCTTGGACTGCGTGGCCTCCTGCGCCTTGTAGAACGCCTCGCCGAAGGAGCGCGCAAGGCCGAGCACCTCGCCGGTCGAGCGCATTTCGGGGCCGAGCACGGGGTCGACCTCGGGGAACATATTGAAGGGGAAGACGGCTTCCTTCACGCCGTAATACGGGATGTCCTGCTCGCGCAGCGCCGGCACCGGCGAGGGGCGGCCGGTCAGCTCCGAGGTGATGATCTCGGTCGCCAGCGGCACCATGCGGATGTTGCAGACCTTCGAGACGAGCGGCACCGTCCGCGAGGCGCGCGGGTTGGCTTCGAGGACGTAGACCCTGCCGTTTTCGATGGCGTACTGCATGTTCATCAGGCCCTTGACGTGCATCTCCTCGGCGATGCGGCGGGTGTATTCCTGGATCGTCGCCAAATTCTCCGCCGAAATATGCACCGAGGGCAGCACGCAGGCCGAGTCGCCCGAGTGAATGCCCGCCAGCTCGATGTGCTCCATCACGGCGGGGACAAAGGCGTGGGCGCCGTCGCTGATGGCGTCGGCCTCGCATTCGGTCGCGTGGTTCAAACAGCGGTCGATGAGGATTGGCCGGTCGGGCGTGACGCCGACGGCGGCGTTCATGTATTCGGTCATGCTCGCGTCGTCGTAGACGACCTCCATGCCGCGGCCGCCCAGCACGTAGGAGGGGCGCACCATGACGGGATAGCCGATCTGCGACGCGATGCGCAGCGCCTCGTCGACCGTCGTCGCCATGCCGGATTCGGGCATCGGAATGCCGAGCTTGTCCATCATGGCGCGGAACTGGTCGCGATCCTCGGCGAGGTCGATGACCGAGGGCGAGGTGCCGAGAATGCGCACGCCGTTCTTTTCAAGGTCGGCGGCGAGGTTCAGCGGCGTCTGCCCGCCGAACTGGGCGATGACGCCGAGCGGCTTTTCCTTCTCGTAAATGCTCTGCACGTCCTCGAGGGTCAGCGGCTCGAAATAGAGCTTGTCCGAGGTGTCGTAATCGGTGGAGACCGTCTCGGGGTTGCAGTTGACGATGATGGTCTCGAAGCCGAGCTTTTTGAGGGCGAGGGAGGCGTGTACGCAGCAATAGTCGAATTCGATGCCCTGCCCGATGCGGTTGGGGCCGCCGCCTAAAATCATGATCTTCGGCGCGTCGGTGTGGACGGGGTTGCGGTCGGGGGCGTTGTAGGTCGAGAAATAATAGGCGCTGTCGGGCGTGCCGCTGACGTGGACGCCTTCCCAGTGTTCTTCGACGCCGAGCGCCAACCGACGGGCGCGGACGTCGGCCTCGTCGACGGCGAGCAGCCGCGCGAGGTACTGGTCGGAGAAGCCGTCCTTCTTCGCGGCGATGAGCGCCTCGTCGGACGGCAGGCCGCCCTTGCAGCGCAGCAGGGTTTCCTCCTCGTCGACGAGCTCCTTCATCTGCTCGATGAACCAGCGCTTGACGCGGGTGACGGCGTGAATTTCGTCGACCGAGACGCCCTTGCGCAACGCTTCGTACATCAAAAAGTGGCGCTCGCTCGAGGGGGTCACGAGCCGCTGTAACAGCTCGTCGGCGGACAGCGTGTCGAAATTCTTCGCGTGGCCGAGGCCGCTGCGCCCCGTTTCGAGGGAGCGGACGGCCTTCTGGAAGGCTTCCTTGTAGGTCTTGCCGATGCTCATGACCTCGCCGACGGCGCGCATCTGGGTGCCCAATTTGTCCTCGATGCCGCGGAACTTTTCAAACGCCCAGCGGGCGAATTTGAGGACGACGTAGTCGCCGTCGGGGACGTAGCGGTCGAGGGTGCCGTACTTGCCGCAGGGGATTTCTTTCAGCGTCAGCCCGGCGGCAAGCATGGCGGAGACCAGCGCGATGGGGAAGCCGGTCGCCTTCGACGCCAGCGCCGAGGAACGGAGGTGCGGGGGTTGATCTCGATGACGACGATG
>CANQSG010000063.1 GCA_947626485.1 uncultured Clostridia bacterium
AGGCGAGGAGGTCCCGGGCGGGTATTACGTCACGCGCTCGGCCGATCAGGCCTTCTGGGCGGTCATCAATCACACGGTCGACAACCCCAAGGACGCCATTGTGGAATGGAATACCGTCGCCAATCAGGAGATCGCGCGCAAAGTCAACGAGTATAAGGTGGGAGAAAACGGGTGAAACAACGTCATACGGCGAGCAGCGTCGGCATCAAACGGCGCGAGAATTTGCAATATTATCTGATGGCCGCGCCCTTTCTGCTCGCCTTTTTTGTCTTTACGCTGCTGCCGATCTTGCAGTCGGTCGCGCTCAGCTTCTTCGATTACGACATGGTCTCCATGCCGGATTTCGCGGGGCTGAAAAACTACGTCCGCATGTTCGTCGACGATGACGTCTTCGGCATTGTCGTCAAGAACACCATCATCTTCGCCGTCGCCGTGGGACCCGCCGGGTTTTTGCTCTCCTTTGTATTAGCGTGGTTTATCAACGAATTCCGGCCGACGGTGCGGGCGATTCTGTCTTTCCTCTTCTATTGCCCGTCCCTCATCGGCAACGCCTATTTCGTCTGGCAGGTCGCCTTTTCGAACGACAGCTACGGCTATGTCAACAGCCTCCTGCTTTCAATCGGCCTCATTTCCGAGCCGATCAACTGGTTTAAGGACGCGCACTATGTCATGCCGATCTTGATTATGATTCAACTCTGGCAAAGCATGGGCGTCTCCTTCCTCGCGAATATTTCCGGCCTGCAAAACGTCAACGGCGAGCTCTACGAAGCCGGCGCCATCGACGGCGTGCGCAATCGCTGGCAGGAGCTCTGGTACATCACGCTGCCGTCGATGAAAAACATGCTGCTCTTCAGCGCCGTCATGAGCATCGCCAACAGCTTTTCGGTCAGCGCCGTGGCGGTCACCCTCGCCGGGTATCCCTCGGTCGGGCACGCCGTCGATACGATCGTTTCCCACATTTCCGACCTCGGCACAGTGCGGTTCGAAATGGGCTACGCCTCCGCGCTTTCGGTCTTTTTGTTCCTGCTGATGGTGGCGGTGCGGTGGCTCATCAACCGCGTCCTGCAACAGGTCGGCCGCTGACGGGAGGGCGAACATGATTTTCGAAAAATTCAAACGCCGCCCCGCCGCGACCGGTCTGCGCGGCTCGCAGGTGCGCAAATACACCCGCTCGCGCGTCGGCAACTTCTTTTACGTCTGCTTTCTGCTGCTCTTCGGCGCCTTTTCGGTGCTGCCGCTGGTTTATTCGATCGCGACGTCGTTCAAGCCGCTCGACGAGCTGCTGCTTTTCCCGCCCCGCTTCTTCGTCCAACGCCCGACGGCGCAGAACTATCTCGCGCTTCCCGGCTTGCTCTCGAACCTGCGCGTGCCGCTGCTGCGGTATCTCTTCAACAGCTTTTTTGTGACGATCGTCAGCTGCATTCTCTACGTCCTTGCGGCGACCTTAGCGGCGTTTGTCCTCGCGAAATCCCCCATTAAAGGCAAAAAACCCGCCTTCCTGCTCGTGCAGTACGCCCTGCTGTTTAACGGCACGACCCTTTCGGTGCCGCTCTATCTGATTTATTCCCGCCTCGGTTTGATCGACACCTACTGGGTGCTGATTTTGCCGAACGTCGCGTCGGCGATGGGCGTGTTCCTGATGAAGCAGTACATGGAGGATGCGATCCCCGACGCCCTGCTCGAGGCGGCGCGCATTGACGGCGCGGGGCCGCAGCGGGTCTTCTGGCAGATCGTTTTCCCGATCGTCAAGCCCTGCGTGCTGACGCTGACGATGTTCGGCTTCAGCCAGGCCTGGGCGGCGACGGGCGGCAATACGGTCTTTAACGAAACCCTGAAAACCCTGCCGACGGTGATGAGCCAGATCACGGCGGGGGGCATCGCCCGCTCGGGCAGCGCGATGGCGGTGACGGTGATCTTGATGATCCCCCCGATCACGGTCTACCTCATCACCCAAAGCAACATCGTCGAATCCATGAGCAGCGCCGGAATTAAGGAATAGGTGAGCCGCATGCGACACAAAAGACAACCGAATTTCCGCCGCCGGCTGCTCGTCCTCGGCCTTGCGTTCTGCCTGCTCGCCTGCCTCGGCGCGCCCGCGCTTGCCGCCGAATCCGACACCGAGGCGCCCTATCAATCCTACACCTATTGGGACACCTTCGCCGGCGAGCAAAAGCCAGCCTACGGCCGCGCGGTCTACGAGCCCGCCTTCGCCATCGACGCCGCCTATCTCGGGCAGGAGACGCTCGGCGGCCTGACCGATCTGTGCACCGACGAAAACGGCAACGTCTATATTCTGGACGGCGCCCGCTCCGACGTTTACCTGCTCGACCCCGCTTATCGGCTGCTGCGGGTGCTGCACGGCTTTACCGACGGCGCGCAGACCGTCACCTTCGCCGAGGCGCAGGGCATTTACGTCCGGGACAATGAGATTTACCTCTGCGACACGAAGGGCGGTCGGATTTTGGTCGCCGACCCGGAAGGGAAGCTGACGCGCACGATCACCGCGCCGAGCTCGCCGCTGATCCCCGCGACCTTCCAGTTCCGCCCGATCCGCCTCGCCATGGACGCCAACCGCTACCTCTACATCCTCTGCGACGGCTCCTATTACGGCGCGCTGCTCTGCTCGAACACCGGGGAATTTCTGAATTTTTACGGCGCGAACCTGACCGAGGGCGGGGTGTTAGCGGCGGTCGCCAACCTCTGGAAAAAGCTGACGATGACGAACGAGAAGCGCTCGAAAACCGCCAGCAGCATTCCCTATCAGTTCCGCGACCTCTACATCGACGCCGACGATTTCGTCTACACCGCGACGGGCAGCAGCGTCAAGACCGACCAGCTGCGCAAGCTCAGCCCCGGCGGCGAGGACGTGCTCTACCGCACCGGCCTGCGCTACGCCGACCAGACCGACACCTATTTTTACACCGAGGACACCGTCATCGACCGGCGGCTCGACACCTCGAACCTCGCCGTTGACCCGCAGGGCTACGTCTATCTGCTCGACACGACCTACGGTCGAATTTTCCTCTATGACAGCGAGAGCCGCCTGCTCTCGGCTTTCGGCGGCGGCATCGGCTACGGCGACCGGCTCGGCACCTTCCGCATCGCCAACGCGATCGACCTGAAGGGCGACGACGTGCTCGTCTCCGACAGCGTGAAAAACACCGTGACGGTCTTCCGCGTCACCCCCTTCGGCGCGGCGCTGAAAACCGCCCGCCGCATGACGATCGAGGGGCGCTACACCGAATCGAAGGCGCTCTGGACCGACCTGCTCGCGCAGGATCGCAACTGCCAGCTCGCCTACGTCGGCCTCGCGAAATCCGCCTACGCCGAAAAGGATTACGCCGCCGCCCTGCGCTATGCGAAGCTCGGCAACGAGCGCGGCGTCTATTCGCAGGCCTTCCGCAGCTATCGCAACGACTTCGTCCGCTCGCATTTCAACTGGCTCGCCCTCGCCCTCGTCCTGCTGATTTCCGGCGTCGCCGCGCTGGTCGTCCTGCGCAAAAGGCGACCCGCCCGCGCAGCCAACGTGCAGCTTGCGGCGGCGCGCAGCGTGCTGGCGCACCCCTTCGACGGCTTCGCCGCCATCAAGCAAAAACAGCTCGCATCGCTGCCCATTGCGCTGGCTTTAAGCGTCCTGTTTTACGTCACGCGGGTGATGGAGACGAACTTCGGCGGGTTCCTGTTTACCCACGTCTCCGATTCCGACGCCAACGCCTTTTTCCTGCTGCTGCGCACCTTCGGCTTTATCGCCCTCTGGACCTTCTCCAACGTGCTCGTCACGCAGCTGATGGGCGGCCTCGGCAAGCCGAAGGAGATCCTCTGCACGGTCTGTTACAGCCTGACGCCCCTGATCCTGTACAGCGCGGTTTACGTCGTGCTGTCCAACCTGATGGTGGCGGAGGAGGGCGCCTTCCTCGGCATCTTCTCGGGGCTGGCGATCGCCTGGACCTTTGTGCTGCTGCTCGTCGGGCACATGGCGATCCACGATTTCGGCTTTGTCAAGACGCTTGTCAGCTTCCTGCTGACGGTGCTCGCCATGGCGATCATCGTGTTTTTCCTCTTTATTTTCGTCGTTCTGGTGCAGCAGCTCGCCGGGTTCCTCGGAACCATCGGCGCCGAAATTTTGCATTACTAAAGGGAGGGACGTGGATGAAATCTGTTTGTAAACGCCTTTCCCTGCTGCTGCTGTGCGGACTGCTGGCGCTGAGCGCGACCGGCTGCGGCCGCCGCGCCGAAGCAAGCCTGCCTTATGCGCCCGAAACCGGCGGCCTTTCGTCCGCCACCGTGGCGGAAAACGGGGATTACGCCCTGCTTTATGACGCGACCCGCGCCGCCGTGACCCTGCTCGACAAGGCGACCGGCAACCGCTTCGGCACGACCCCCGCCGCCGCGCAGGAGCCGGTGGTCGATGAATACGGCATTCCGGTCAAGAATCACCCGCGGCTCGAATCCCCGCTGCTGCTCGAATACATCACCCCCGACACCAACGTCATCAACGCGGCGACGGCCTACACCGACTGCATCAGCGGCGGGCATTTCGCCGCGGCGCAGATTCCAAACGGCGTGCGGGTGACCTATTATTTCGATTCGCTGCGCATCGCCGTCCCGGTGGAATACACCCTGTCCGACAAGGGGTTGACCCTGACGCTGCGCCCCGAGGAAATCCAAGAAGAGGACGCCCTGCTTTATCAGATCACCGTCGCCCCGATGCTCTGCGCGATTTCCAACACCTCGCCCGACGGCTACCTCTTCGTCCCCTCGGGCTCGGGCGCGCTGATCTACCCGCAGGACACCGAATCGACCCTCGGCCAGACCTACACGACCCCGCTTTCGGGCGACGACCCGCAGATCGACCTACATTATCAGACCGCCTTCGCCTCGACGCAGGCGGCGCGCCTGCCGGTTTTCGGTTCCGCCGAGCCGGGGCGCGCGGGGCTGTGCGCCGTCGTCGAGCAGGGGGCGGAGGCCGCCCTCGTTTCCGCGCAGACCGGCATTCGCCGCCTCGGGTACACCTCCGTCTGCGCCGTCTGGCGGCTGCGCTCCTATCAGAACATTTTGCACCGCGTCGGCCTCGGCAAGCGCACCGAGCGGCAGTATTACGCCGCCGACAAGGCCGCCGAGCCGCTGCGCATCACCTACACGCCGCTCTCGGGCGAAAATGCAGGTTATGCCGGCATGGCGCGGCTTTATCGCGACCGCCTTGCCGACGAAACCGCCGCGCCGGTGCGGGAAAATCTGCTTTCCCTGCGGCTCATCGGCGGCGTGACGGTCGACGAGGACTTCCTCGGCGTGCCCTACCGCAAGCTGCTCGCGCTGACCCCGCTGCGCGACGCGCAGACCATCGTCTCGGAAATCGCCGAAAATCTCGGGCAGCCCTTTGACCTGCTGCTGACCGGCTACGGCGCGGGCGGCATCACCCCCGGCTACGGCGCGGGCGGGTATAAAATCCCCGCATCGCTCGGCGGCAAACGCGGGCTGCGCGCCCTTTCCGACGCCCTGCACGCCGCCGGCGGCAAGCTCTATTTCGAGTTCGACCTGCTCACCCGTTCTTCCCGGAGCGGCGCGGCCTATGCGGCGGGCAACAGCGTGCTGCCGCTTTACAGCCTCGACATCGCGACCCGCATGGACGACACGAAAACGCCCGCCTTTTACCTCAACCGGCGCGACCGCCTGCCCGCCCTCGCGCAGAAGGCGGTCGACCGCGCGCAGGACTGGTCGCTCGACGGCGTCTGCTTCGGCAGCCTTTCGAACACGGCCTATTCCGATTACCGCGCCGCCGCTTATGCCGGGCGAGGCGGCACCGTCGCGGACTACGCGCAGATCGCCGCCGCCGCGCAGGCGGCAGGGCTGGTTCTTGCCGCGGTCGACGCCAACGCCTACGCGCTGGACGGTGCGAGCCGCGTCTTTGCCGCCCCGATCGCCTCGGAGCGCGCCGACCTGCTCGCCGAGGACGTCCCGTTTTATGAGATCGCCCTCAAGGGCGTCGTCCCGCTCGCCACGCCGGCCGTCAACGCCGCATCCGACCCCCGCCGCACCCTGCTCAAGGCCGCCGAAACCGGCATGAGTTTGGGCTATACGCTCTATCACACCTTCGACAAGCGCCTGATCTTCGAGCCCGAAACCGAATTTTTCGGCGGGGAATACGCCTCGGTGCGCGACGGGATGCTCTCCGCCTTGAAGGCCTACGCCGCCGATTTCGCCGCCGTGGCAGAGACCCGGGTGCGCGACAGCCGCCTGCTCGCCCCCGGCGTGCACGAAACCGTGTTTGAAAACGGCGTGACGGTCTACGTCAATTACAGCGACGCGCCCTTCGAGACCCCGGCGGGCGCCCTCGAACCCCTGCAATACCGTTTTGAAAAGGAGGTGGCGGAATGAAGCGCGTTCGGCGCAACCGCGGCATTGAACAGCTCAAAAGCCGTTACGGCGTCTATTTTGTCACCCCCTGGTGCATCGGCCTGCTGCTCTTTTTCCTCATCCCGCTGCTCCAGTCGATCTACTACGCCTTTTCCGACGTCCAGTTCCTCGCCGACGGGCTGCGGGTGCAGTTCACGGGGCTTGCCAACTTCCGGTATATTTTCACGCAGGAGCCGGCTTTTACCGACAACATCGCCGCCTCCATGCAGTCCTTCGCCTATTCCTTCCCGCTCATCATCGTGTTGAGCCTCGTGCTGGCGGTGATCCTCAACGGCAGATTCGCCGGCCGCACCTTCTTCCGCGCCCTCTATTTCACCCCGGTCATCATCGCGGGCGGGTCGGTCATCACCCTGCTGCTCACGATGTCGACGACCGACGTCGAGTCGATGGCGGGCTCCTCGCAGACGGGCAGCTTTATCGAGGTCAACGAGATCCTCGATATGCTCGGCCTGCCCGCCGGCATTTCCTCTTATCTCAACCTCGCCATCAGCTCGATCATGAACCTGCTGTGGAAATGCGGCATCCAGATCGTGCTCTTCATCGCCGGCATGCAGTCGGTGCCCGAGCTGCATTATGAGGTCGCGCGGGTCGAGGGCGCGTCGAAGTGGGAGACCTTCTGGTTCGTCACGGTGCCCTCGCTGCTGCGGGTGCTGCTGCTCGTCGCGATCTTCACCGCCATCGAGCTTATGACGGAGGAGAACAACGCCGTGATGCGCGGCGCCTATACCTATCTGGAATCCCAACGCTACGGGACGGGCAACGCGATGCTCTGGTCGTATTTTGCGATGGTCGCGGCCGTGCTCGGCGTGGTGCTGCTGTTCTATCGCGCGGCGAATCGGAGGTGGAGTGACTGATGCGGCAAATACAAAACGCGGCGATACCCGACACGGCGACCCTTCTGCGCCGTCGTCGCGCCTCCCGCCGGGCGCGGGGCGCGGTCGCTTCGGTCTGCCGGTATCTCTTCCTGCTGGCGGTGGCGTACGTCCTGATCTACCCCCTCTTTTTCATGCTTTCGACCTCGGTCAAGGCGCCCTCGCAGTTCAACGACCCGTCGGTGACCTGGCTGCCCCGGGAATTCACCTTCGGCGGCTTTCAGCTCGCCTTCACCTGCCTGAATTACGTCAAAAGCGTCCTCTCGACCTTGAAATACGAGATCGTCAGCGCCCTGCTCGAGATCGCGAGCTGCGCCATCGTCGCCTACGGCCTCGCGCGGTATCGCTTCCGGGGCAAAAAGGTCCTGATGGTGCTGCTCATCCTGACGATCCTCGTGCCCGAGCAGATGACGATCGTCCCGAAGGTCGTCAACTTCTCCCGGCTCGATTTTCTGGGGATCTTCAGCCTGCTCAACCGCGTCACCGGCGTCGACCTGCGCGCGAATCTGCTGAACACCGGCTTCTGCTTCTGGCTGCCGAGCCTGTTTGGCGTCGGGCTGCGCTCCGGCATCATCATCTATATCTACATCCAGTTTTTCAAGGGCATGCCCAAAGAGCTGGAGGAGGCGGCCTGGATCGACGGCGCGACGCCGCTGAAAACCTTCCTGCGCATCGTCATCCCGTCCTCCACCGTCGTGATCTTCACCGTCACGATCTTCTCGGTGATCTGGCATTACAACGATTATTACCTCGCCGTCATGTACATCAACCGCGATTTCCCCCTCGCCGTCGCCCTCACCCAGATTCGCGACACCCTCACCACGCTGGGCTACTGGTCGTTTGACGGCGTCTCCAACGCCGCGACGATGGCGGGCTGCGTTCTGTTTGTTTCCCCCATGCTGATTCTGTACGTCCTGCTCCAACGCAAATTCATCCAGAGCATCGACAAAATCGGCATCACCGGATAAAAGAAACATTACATTAGGAGGTAATTCTGATGAAAAAGCGACTGGTAATCCTTCTCGCCTGCGCGATGCTGGCGGTCTTCCCGGCGACGACGGCCTTCGCGCAGGGCGGCGACGACTTCGAGACCGATTTCGCGGATCTCTTCGCGGTCGGCGACGTCGACTGCAACGGCGTGGCGTACACGTCCGACGATCTGTCCGCGCTGCGCGGCATCCTGCTCGGCGTCGCGGCGCCCAAATCCGAAAAAACGGCAAACGTCAACGCCGCGGGCGGGATCGACATCCTCGATTTCGTCTGCCTGAACAACAATCTTTCCGACTGAAAACAGGAGGCAATCCATGCAAACGACCCCTTCCAACGCGCAGGCCGCCGCGGCTCTCTGCGCCGATTTTAACCACCCGCTGACCCGCGCCGCCGTCGAGAGCGCCCCCGACGCCGTCCTCACCGACGCGCATTCCCTGCAAGGCGGCACGACGCTGCGCCTGACCGCCGCCGGCATCGGAAGCGGCACCCGGGTGCCGGTCTGTGCGCCGGACGGCCAGCTGATGCTGCGCCCGGGACGCAGCTACGTCCTGCATTTCCGGTATTACGTCGCCCGCGGGGCTTACACCGGCCCGGTCGGCATTCATTTCTCCGTCGCCGACCCCGTGCGCGATGCGGCCGGCGTCGAGACCCCCTGGAAGCCTACGCAGGACAACGCCTCGGCGATGGTCGGCTGGAACACCGCCACGACCGAATGGCTCGACGCGCACGCCATCTTGACCCACGCCGGCGAGGCCGACGCGCCGCTTTTCGTCTGCCTTTCGGGCAGGCAAGGCGCCCGCACGATCTTTTTGGAGGGCGTCACCTTGACGGAGCTCGCGCAGGGCAGCAGCGGCATCTACTGCGAGGCGGGCTACCCCGGCGGACAGGACGAGGTCTACGTCGGCGCCCCCGGCACCCCCGTCTGCGTGCAAACGCCGGAGCGCCCGGGCTATCGCTTTTTGAGCTGGTTCTCCCGCTGCCACCCCGACGACCCGATTTTACCGCCCGACCGCCTGCCCGAGACGCCCGTCACCCTCTTCGCGCGGTGGGAAATTTCCCATTTTGTGCAGGACTTTTCCGACCCCGTCCCGATGCTGTCGGTCATCGACCGCGACATGGAAATCCACCATCGCACCGGTCCCGACGACCCCGATATTTTCGAGGGCGAGACCTCGCTGCGCCGTAAAGGCGAATCGGACGCGGTGCGCTGCACCCTGCTGACCTGGCACCCGTCCGAGTGCCTGACGCTCGACGCGCGCTATCGCCTGCGGCTCTGGATCCGCCCCGAGCGCGGCACGACCGGCTTCACCCTCGCCGGCTCGAAATCGCCCTATTATTCCCACTCCTTCGCCTGCGCGCCGCCTATCCCGCTGCCCCCGGTCGGCGAACCCGACGGCGCCTTCCACGAGGTCGAGCTCGAATTTCGCGCGAAATCCCGCTATCCCGTCCTGTGCTCGCCGCCCGGAAGTAAGTTTACGATCGGCAGAGTGGAAATTGTCCTCTGCGAGGAATGAAAAAAGCCCCGGTTGGGGCTTTTTTGAGTGAAGAACTAAGAGTGAAGAGTGAAGAAGTTTGGTGTCCGCTGCGCGGACGGATGAATTGCCCGCTCCGACTGGGTCGGGG
>CANQSG010000064.1 GCA_947626485.1 uncultured Clostridia bacterium
GAAGAGGTCGATGCGGTTGATGATGTCGATCACGCGGTCGCTCGCTTCAAGGGTCAGCTGGCAGCCGTCGGGTCCGTAGGCCTTGTAGCCGTTGTATTTCGCCGGGTTGTGGCTGGCGGTGATGACGATACCGGCGTCGCACCCGAGGTGCCGCACCGCGAAGGAGAGCATCGGCGTCGGCATCAGCTCGGGGTAGAGATAGGCGCGCACGCCGTTCGCGGCGAGGACGCAGGCAGCCGTGCGGGCAAAGAGCTCGGATTTCGTCCGGCTGTCGTAGGCGATGGCGACGCTCGGCTCCTCGCGCAGGCCGCGGACGTATTCCGCCAGCCCCTGCGTCGCGCGGCCGACGGTGTAGACGTTCATGCGGTTCGTCCCGGCGCCGATCACGCCGCGTAGCCCGCCCGTGCCGAATTCGAGGTCGCGGTAAAACCGGTCGCGAATGGCGTCGTCGTCGACCGCGACGGCGCGCAGCTCCGCCTGCAAATCGGGGTCGAGCGTCGCGCGTTCGCACCAGCGGCGGTATTCTTCTTCTATCATACGCAAAGCGCCTCCTGTTTTTCTGGCGATTTCACATAATTATTATAGTCCTTTTTCGGCGGAATGTCAACTGCGCCGGGCAGATTTTTCCTTTTAATTTTAGCGCGGGCGAGGATTTTTCGGGTCTGCAAACGGCCTGTTAAAAAAATTCTTCATTCTGTTCTAAAAATATGCAAAAATACTTGACAAATTCAGTAAAATGAGTTATGATTATCATATCTTATGAATGGGATACTTGACGGGATACGATGTTGGTGTCGCGATGACCGGGTTTTTTGTGGAAAAATATAAGGACTTGCCGGACGAACCTCTGCTTCGCCTGGCGCAGGAAGGGCACGGCGACGCGGTGCTTTGCCTGATCGGACGGTACGCCGGGCTGGCGCGGCTGCGCGCCGCTTCACTCGCCCCGTCCCGACCTGAGGATTTGGACGATCTGACGCAGGAAGGCCTCATCGCCGTCTACGCCGCCATCCGCTCCTACGATTTTTCCTCCGCCTCGTTTTCCACCTTCGCGCGGCTGTGTATCGACCGCGCGATCGTCACCGCCCTGCGCAAGCAGCACCGCAAAAAACAGATTCCGGAATCCCACCTTGTCCCGATGGACGCGGCAGAGCCCGTCGCTGCGGCGGGACCCGAGACGATCCTCCTCGAACGGGAAGCCTATGACAGCTTTATTTCCGGCTTGAAGCAGCGGCTGTCCGACCTCGAATATCAGGTTCTGACCGCTTATCTCGCCGGCAGGAACTATAAAGAAATTGCAGCCGCCCTCGCGCTCAAGCCCAAAGCGGTGGACAATGCGATGGCGCGCATTCGACAAAAGCTGAAATAGCGGCAAGGCGTTTGCCTTTCCCGTTTCGATATGCCCAAGTAGCTTAAAATAGTAGAGCGTTGATCTCAAAGGTGTCGGTGCGATTCCGTCCGGGGCGAAAAATCCATAGCAAGAGAGGTACAAATCATGTTTGAAGACAAAACACTGGTCTGCAAGGACTGCGGCGCCGAATTCGTGTTCACGGCGAGAGAACAGGAATTCTATGAGTCCAAGGGCTTTGTAAACGAGCCCCAGCGCTGCAAGGAATGCCGCGACAAGCGCAAGAACGCCGGCAGAGCGCCGCGCGAGATGCACGAGACCGTCTGCCACGCCTGCGGCGGCGTCGCCCGGGTGCCCTTCGTACCCCGCGACGATCGTCCGGTTTATTGCAGCGAATGCTTCGCGAAGATGCGCGAGCAGCAGCAGCAGCAGGGCGAGACGACCGAGTCCGCCGACTGACCCTTTTCGCGCGCAAAGCCCACTCAGACGTCTTCTGGGTGGGCTTTCTTGTAGAGCGGCGGCAGTCGACAAAAATTCCGAAGAATTTACAAACTGTTCACACCGCGATCGTATCATAGAAAAAAAGACAGGCTAAGATGAAAGCAGAGACAGGAGGCAGGGCTATGGAAAACGGGGAAAACGGGAAAATTCTGATCGTCGACGACGATGAAAACATCTGCGAGCTGCTGCGGCTCTATCTGGAAAAGGACGGGTTTGAAACCGTTTCGGCACACGACGGGCAGCAGGCGCTGACCCTCTTTGCCGAAAGCACGCCCGACCTGATTTTGCTCGACATCATGCTCCCCAAATTGGACGGTTGGCAGGTCTGCCGCGAGATCCGCAAGACCTCCCGCGTGCCGATCATCATGCTCACCGCCAAGGGCGAGACCTTTGACAAGGTGCTCGGGCTCGAGCTCGGCGCCGACGATTACGTCGCGAAGCCCTTTGACACGAAAGAGGTGCTCGCCCGCATCAAGGCGGTGCTCCGCCGCACCCGCCAGCCCGGCGACGTCGAGAAAAAGGAAGTGCGGTACGACAAGCTCGTCATCAACCTGACGAATTACGAGCTCATCGTCGACGGCGTCCAGATCGACACGCCGCCGAAGGAGCTCATGCTCATCTACCACCTCGCGAGCAACCCCAACCGGGTCTACACTCGCGATCAGCTGCTCGACGAGGTCTGGGGCTTCGATTATTACGGCGACTCCCGCACCGTCGACGTCCACGTCAAGCGCCTGCGCGAAAAGTTAGAGGGCGTTTCAGACGAGTGGTCGCTGAAAACGGTCTGGGGCGTCGGCTATAAATTCGAAGTCAAATAAGGCCGCGGCGCGATGAAAACCAAGCAAAAGCTTTTCCGCCGGTTCTTCGGCATGACCGCCTGCATCATCCTCGCGAGCCTGACCTTTATGGTCGTCATCCTCAGCTTTTTCGTCACCGGCTACATGGCGCAGGAAAAGCGGCAGCTGCTCGGGGAGAACTGCGGCGCGATCGCCCGCTATTTCCAGACGGCGCGGAACGAGGAGAATTACACCCGCAACGTCGCCGGCATCGCCCGCGCCATCAGCAGCACCTCGGACGCGCAAAGCCTGCTCGTCGACCGCAGCGGCCGCGTCACGGTCTGCACCTGCTCCGACTGGGCGGACGACAACGCCTGCATCCATTCCCAAAAGCCGATCCCCGCGTCGGTTTTAAGCCGCGCGTTGGAAAGCGATTTTTACGAGGTCGGCAACCTCGGCGGTTATTTTGACGACCTTTATTATACGGCGGGGCAGCCGCTGCGCACGGCAGACGGCAGCGTCGAGGGCGTCGTCTTTTCCTTCTCGACGTCGGCGTCGCTGCGCGCCTTCTTCGGCAACCTGTTTCGCATGTACCTGATCTCGGCGCTCGTGCCCCTCGTCGTGATCTTCTTCTCGGAATACGCCCTGATCTACCGCCTGACGAAGCCCATCCGCCTGATGTCGGACGCGGCGCGCAGCATGGCGAAGGGCGATTTTTCCAAGCGCATCCCTGTCACGAGCGACGACGAGATCGGCGAGCTTTCCATCGCCTTCAACCAGATGACGAATTCGCTTTCCCAGCTCGAGGGCATGCGGCGCAGCTTCGTCGCCAACGTCTCGCACGAGCTGAAAACCCCCATGACGACGATCGGCGGCTTTATCGACGGCATCCGCGACGGCACCATCGAGCCCGAGAAGCAGGATTTTTACCTGCGCATCGTCTCGGAGGAGATCAAGCGGCTTTCCCGCCTTGTGCAGTCGATGCTCAACCTCGCAAAGCTCGAATCGGGCGAGCAGAAGCTCAACCCCAAGCGCTTTTCGCTGAGCGACCTCGTCTGCGACGTCGTCGTCTCGCAGGAGCAGCGCATCGAGCAAAACGGCATTCAAATCGTCGGGCTCGATCAACTCGAACCCGTCGAAGTGCGCGCCGACCGCGATCTCATTTATCAGGCGATCTATAACCTCGTCGACAACGCCGTGAAGTTCACGAACCCGTCCGGGACGATCTCCTTTGCCGTCACCGTGCGGCAGCAGAGCGCCTGTGTGAAGATCACGAACACGGGGGAGGGCATTCCGGCGCGCGACCTGCCCTTCATCTTCGAACGTTTCTACAAGAGCGACAGATCGCGCTCCAAGGTCAAGGACAGCACCGGCCTCGGGCTGTATCTCGTTAAGACCATCATCGGCATTCACGGCGGCAGCGTCACCGCCGACAGCGTGCCGGACAAGGAAACCACCTTTGAATTCACCATTCCGTTGGAATGTCAATAAACCACCCCGGGAGGTCAATGCTATGAACGATTTTGAAACCCAAACGCCGCCGGTCGAACCCGCCGCCGAACCGCCGCAGACGCCGCCCGTCACGTCGGAACCCGCGCCGTCGGATTTTGCGGCCGCGCCGCTTGCGCCGGAAGCGGAACCCGCGTCCGCGCCTTCTGCCTTTTCGCCCGAGCCGGTGCCGGGTCAGCCCGATTTTCCGCCCGAAGAGCCGACCGCACCCGAGACGCCGCCCCTGCCGCCGACGGACGATGTGCCGCCCGCCGTCACGGTCGACCTCGATCCCGTGACCGGCACGACCGACGCGCGCAAATCGAAGCATGGGCTCGCCGTCTTCCTCGTCTGCATCGGCGTGACGATCGCGCTCGCCCTCTCCTGCACGGTGGGGTATCTGGCGGGTCGCCACCGGGTGACGGCGCCGGCTGGCTCGATGCAGCTCGAATCCCGGCCGCAGGACGTCGACCCCTTCTCGACGCAGGAGCTTTATAACGCCGTGAGTCCCTCGGTCGTCGGCATCGCCGTGTATAACGAGAGCGCCAGCGTCGGCGCCAGCGGCGTCATTTACACGAAGGACGGCTACGTCATCACGAACGACCATATTTATGACGGCGTCGCCGCGCCGAAATTCCTCGTCTTCCCCTCGGACGGCAAGTCCCACGAGGCGACCTACGTCGCCGGGGACACCCGCAGCGACCTCGCCGTGCTGAAAATCAAGGAAGGCAGCTACCAGCCCGCGAAATTCGGCGATTCGGCGCAGCTCGTCATCGGCGAGAGCGTCGCAGCCATCGGTCGGCCGAACGGCGCGTCGTCGGTTTCGAGCATCACCCGCGGCATTATTTCGCTTTGCAACCGCCGCGTGACCGTGACCTCGAATTATTCCGTCAACCTCATCCAGACCGACGCCGCCATCAACCCCGGCAGCTCGGGCGGTGCGCTCGTCAATCAATACGGGCAGGTCGTCGGCATCACGTCCTCTAAGCTTTCGGGCGACGAATACGACCGCATCGGCTTCGCCATCCCGACGGCGACGGTCTCCCGCGTCGTCGATTCGCTGATCCGAAACGGCTACGTCGCCGACCGCGCGCGGCTCGGCATCACCTACCGCGAGATCGACGCCGTCGCCGCCGCCGTCAACGAAATGCCGCAGGGCATTCTGATCGCCTCGGTCGAGAAGGAGAGCGAGCTCTATAACGTCGTCAAGGAAAACGACATCATCACCGAGGTCAACGGCGAACCCCTGACCGACGCCAACGTGATCCTCGACCTGATCGAGGCCTCGAAGCCGGGCGACGTCATCACCGTGACCGTCGTCTCGGGCGACCGCACCTTCACCGCGCAGGCGCACCTGCTCGCCGACGCCGGCAGCTCGAGCTACCAGAAAGAGGCGAGCAAAGCCCCCTCCGCCTCGGACGACACCTCGTCCTACACCACCTCCGAATTCGACTTCCCGTTCGGTTATTGACGAAAAAAATCGATCCTTCAAACGGCAAAAACCCGGAGAGACCTTGCGCGGTTTCTCCGGGTTTTCTGTTGGCAGTTCAGCGGTTCTGCGGGCGCTGCCCGGCGCCCTTGCCGCGTCTGCGACGGCGCCGATAGGACGGGGCGGGGGACTGCCCGCTCGCCGTTTCCGCCTGCTTGGCGGCAGGAGCCGGTTTCTTTTCGGGCTGCTTGGGCGCGGGATGTTTCGCGGCGGGCTGTGCGGCCGGTTGATTGCGCCCCTGATTGCGCACACGCTTGACCGGCGTCATGCCGGTGACGCTGTAGGGCGTGTCGAGCACCGGAACGGTGCGGCCGATGCGCTTTTCGATGTCGCGAAAATCGGTGAGCTCCTCGGCGCAGCAGAGGCTGATCGCCTTGCCGGTCAGCCCGGCGCGCCCGGTGCGGCCGATGCGGTGGATATAGGATTCGGCTTCCTCGCTGATGTTGTAATTGATGACGTAGGGCAGCTCGGAAATGTCGATGCCCCGCGCGGCGATGTCGGTCGCGACGAGGACGCGAATTTCGCCCGCCTTGAACTGCGAAAGGGCGTTCTGCCGGGCGTTCTGGCTCTTGTTGCCGTGGATGGCGAGCGCCGCCACGCCGTTGCGCTGCAAGACTCGCGCGACCTGATCGGCGCCGTGCTTCGTGCGGGTGAAGACGAGCGCCGACGAAATATCGAGGGTGTCGAGCAGGTGGAGCAGCAACTTGTTTTTGTCGGCTTTTTCGACGTAGCAGACCGTCTGCGAAACGGTGTCGGCGGGCGCGTCGACCGAATCGACCTTGACGGTGGCGGGGTCGCGAAGCATTGTCTTCGCAAGCGCCTCGACGTCGGGCGGCATCGTCGCCGAAAAGAGCAGCGTCTGGCGCTTCTCGGGCAGGCGGGTGATGATCTTGCGCACGTCGTGGATAAAACCCATGTCGAGCATGCGGTCGGCCTCGTCGAGCACGAAGCATTCCACCGTCGACAGGTCGATGTAGCCCTGCCCGATGAGGTCGTTGAGCCGCCCGGGCGTCGCCGCTAAAATATCGACACCGCGCGAAAGCGCCTCGACCTGCGACGCCTGATTGACGCCGCCGAAGATCACGGCGGAACGCAGCGGCAGGCGCTTGCCGAAGTCGCGGAAGGCCTCGTAATTCTGGATCGTCAGCTCCCGCGTCGCCGTGACGATCAGGGCGCGAATGGCGTGGCCGCGCTTCGGCGTCTGCGCGAGGCGCTGTAAAATCGGCAGGGCAAAGGCGGCGGTCTTTCCGGTCCCGGTCTGGGCGCAGCCGATGAGGTCTCTGCCCTCGAGGACGATCGGAATGGTCGCCTCTTGGATCGGCGTCGCGGTTTCGTATCCGGCTTCCCTCACGGCTTCGCGCAGCGGCCGAATGAGGGGCATTTCGCTGAATTGCATGGACATTTCCTTTCTGTCATCACATCAAAAAAGAACGGCAGCCGCCGGGCGGCGCCGCCAAAAAACGGGTGGTTTTCTTTTTTATATTATACGGAAAACACGCGCGAATGTAAAGCCTTTTTTTCGCACGGCGGAAAATGCTTGCATCTTCGCGCGCGTCCGTATATAATAGAAAGCGTGTAAATTTGACGAAATTACGGAGGCGCCTTTATGCTGCAATCCACCGACCGCGAAGCCATTCTGCGGCTGAAATTGTTTCTCTTTGACCTTGACGGAACGCTTTATCTCGGCGATCAGGTCTATCCCTATTCCGCTGAACTGCTCGAGACCATTCGCAAAACCGGCGGCCGCTCGCTTTTTATGACGAACAATTCCTCGAAAAGCGTCATCGACTACGTTGCGAAGCTTAACCGCCTCGGCCTGCCCGCCACGCCCGACGATTTTATCACCTCGGTGCAGGCGACGGTGCACTATCTGCGCGGCCATTATCCCGACGCCGTGCTCTACGTCTGCGGCACCCGCTCGATGCAGGAGGAGCTCGCGCAGAACGGGTTTCGAATCACGACCGACCTCGACAAGGTCAACTGCATCGTCATGGGCTTTGATACCGAATTGACCTTCCGCAAGCTCGAGGACGTCTGCCGCCTGCTGCTGACCCGCGACCTGCCCTATCTCGCCACGAATCCCGACGTCGTCTGTCCGACCGAATTCGGCAGCGTGCCCGACTGCGGCAGCGTCAGCGAAATGATCTTCAACGCGACCGGCAAGCGCCCCTTCTTCATCGGCAAGCCCGAGCCGCTGATGCCGCAGCTCGCGATGGAGCGCTTCGGCTGTACCGGGGAACAGACCGCCGTCATCGGCGACCGGATTTATACCGACATCCGCTCGGGGCTCAACGCCGGCGCCTATTCCATCCTCGTCATGAGCGGCGAGACCACGCCCGAGATCCTCGCCGCCTCGCCCGACAAGCCTGACCTCGTCCTGCCCGACGCCGGCGCTCTGATCCCGGTGCTGCGCAGCCGATTATAACTTCATATTTTCGCGGGGAAACGCACCCGGTCGACCGACCGCGCGTTTCCCCGTTTTTTTATGAAAAAGGTCTTGACAACCGCGTGCATACTGTATATAATGAAAATATACAATAAATACGGAGGTGGCTGCGTGTATATCAAAATCGACAATCGCTGCGGGACGCCGATCTACGACCAGATCTATTCACAGATCAAGGGGCAGATCATCAGCGGCGCCCTGCGCGAGGACGAAATGCTGCCCTCGATCCGGGGGCTGGCGAAGGATCTGCGCATCAGCTTTATCACGACGAAACGCGCTTATGAGGAGCTTGAAAAGGACGGTTTTCTCTACACGGTGCCGGGCAAGGGGTGCTTCGTCGCGCCGAAAAACGTCGAGCTGCTGCGGGAGGAAAACCTGAAAAAAATCGAAGCGCATATCGACGAGATCGTCAAGCTGGCGGCGACCTGCAATTTGAGCCGACAGGAGCTTGTCGACCTGCTTCTCTTTAGCATGGAGGAAGAAAAATGAACGCGATCGAAGTCAAAGATTTAACGAAAGCCTACCGTGATTTTACGCTCGGACCCCTGTCGTTTTCGCTGCCGGAGGGCTGTATCCTCGGACTCGTCGGCGAAAACGGCGCGGGCAAGAGCACGACGATCCGCGCCCTGCTCGGCATGGCGCACAAGGACGGCGGCAGCGTCGCCCTGTGTGGACGCGAGAGCGGGGAAGACCTGCGCGCGACCAAAGAGGAGATCGGCGTCGTGCTCGACGACGTCGGCATTCCCGCCTGTCTGACCGCACGTCAGGTCGGCAACGTGATGGCGAAAACCTTCGCGAACTGGGATGCGCAGACCTTCACGGCGCTGCTGCAAAAGCTGTCCTTGCCGAAAAACAAACCCTTTCGCGATTTCTCGCGCGGGATGCGCATGAAGCTCGGCATCGCGGTCGCGCTATCCCACCACGCGCGTCTGCTGCTGCTCGACGAGCCGACCGCGGGGCTCGACCCGGTCGTGCGGGATGAGGTCGTCGAAATGCTGCTCGATTTCACGCGAGACGAAAAGCACACCGTTCTGATCTCCTCCCACATCGTCAGCGACCTCGAAAAGCTCTGCGATTACGTCGCCTTTCTGCACGAGGGCAAGCTGCTGCTCTTTGAAGAAAAGGACAAATTGCGGGAGGAATACGGCATGCTGTGCTGCGACGAGGCGGAATTCCGCCGCCTGCCGACCGACGCGGTGCTCTATTGCGCGCAAACGCCCTACAACGTGCAGGCACTCGTCCGGCGCGACGCCCTGCCGCCCGGCGCGGAAATACAGCCCGTCAGCCTCGAAGAGCTTTTCGTTTTTATGGTAAAACAACAGGGAAGGGAGCTCGCACAATGAAAGGTTTGCTCTATAAAGACTGGTGTCAGATGAAGCATTATTGCCGCGCCTATCTCTTGATCGCGGTGATCTTCCTCGCCGTCTCTTTTACCGACGACGATAACTTCTTTTTCGTCTTTTACCCCTGCCTGCTCTGCGGCATGATCCCCGTCACGCTGCTGAGCATCGACGAAAGCGGCGGCTGGCTGCGGTACAGCGGAACGCTGCCCTATTCCGCCGCGCAGATCGTCAGCGCGAAATTCCTCATCGGCCTGTTTCCGACGGCGGCGGTGCTGCTCGCGACCGGCGTTTTGCAGACCGTCCGCATGTGCCTGCACGGCGCGTTTTTGCCCGCGCAGCTCGCGGTGCTGCTGCTCTCGATGCTGCTGATGACCCTCCTTTCGGTCGCGTTATGTCTGCCGCTGGTCTTTCGGTTCGGCGTCGAAAAGGGCAAGATCGTCTATTATATGATGATCGGGCTGTTTTTCGTGGCGCTGATGGTTTTTTCCCGCCTCGCGGTCGGGAAT
>CANQSG010000065.1 GCA_947626485.1 uncultured Clostridia bacterium
CGTCAAAAAGACCGCAAAGCTGCAAAAATAATAATCGGGCAGCGCGAGCCGGTCGCCGACGCCGAGGGTTTGCAGCTCGAACAGGTCGGCGCGGCGGAGCACGAGGTCGACGTATTCGAGGCTCATGCGGTCGAGCGCGTCGGGCGCGAGCGCCGGGGAACCCTCTGCGCGCAGGGCGCGTTCGATGCCGTAGCTGCCCTTTTCGGATTCAAACACCAGCGTCGCGGCGGCCTTGGCGACCTCCTCTTTCAGCAGTGAAACAAGGCTGCCCGCCGCGTCGTCGGTCACCATGCGGATGGTTTTGATCTCGCCGTTGACCGCGCTGTGCAGAAAGCCGGGCGGGAAGACGACGTAGGCCGAGACGTCGCGCCGCCGCAGCGCTGCCGCCGCTTCCGGCTCCTCCATCATCGTCAGCTCGACCGAAAAGCGGGTGTCGTCGAGCGCCTGCAACGCCGAGAGGGCGAGGGGCAGGGCGTCGCTGCCGTCGCCGACGACCGCGATCTGAAATTTGCGCTGTTCGGCGCTGTTTTCGTTGCTTTGCAGCATGCTATGCAGCGTCGCCGCCAGCCCGCCGAAGAGCAGCAGCGCGACGGCGAGCAGGGCGGGCAGCAGCCGGAAGCTGCGCTTGCATTGCAGCAGAAAATACCGTTTCATGCGTCGAGCCCCCGCACGACGCTCTCGAGCGTCCCGTCGTAGACAAAGGGCGTCAGCACGCCGTCCTTTAAGATGTAGCATTCGTCGCAGAGCTCGAGCTCGAGCAGGTCGTGGGTCGCGAGCAGCAAAATGCCGCCCGCCGCCTTGTGGGCGCGCAGGTAGGACAGAATTTTCTGTTTACAGGCGAGGTCGAGCGCCGCCATCGGCTCGTCGAGCAGCAGCACCGGCGGCCGGTGGGCGACCGCGCAGGCGATCGACAACCGCTTTTTCATGCCGCCCGACAGCTTGCCGACCGGCTTTTTGAGGAAGTCGGAAAGCTCCAGCGCCGCCAGCAGCCCGCCCGACAGCTCGCGTTTTAAGGTCGCCGCGTCGTACCACAGCCGCAGGTTGTCCCACGCGGTGAGCTCCTCGAAGAGCGGTGTGCCCTGCGGGACGTAGCCGAGCAGCTTCGCGCGCTGCTTCGGGAGGCAAAGCAGGTCGTGCCCGTCGCACAAAAATTCGCCCCTGTCACAGCGGCGCACCCCGGCGAGGATCGAGAGCAGCGTCGATTTTCCGCTGCCGTTGCTGCCGAGAATGCCGACGCAGCGGCCGCTTTCGGCGGTGAAATCGATCCGCCGCAGCACCGGCTTTTTTCGATATTGTTTCGCGAGGTCGCGGACTGCAAGCTGCATGAAGATCGCCTCAAAAAAAGAAAAATTTGGCGCCGATCGGGGGATCAGCGCCGGATTTTGCAAGGGGAGTGTTATTCCGAAGCGGGCAGTTGGGCTTGCCCGGAGCCGAGCATCGACAGAAGGGATTGCAGCTGGCTGACGACGGCGTCGGGCAGGTCGGTCGCCTGTAACGCCTCGGTGAGCTTGTCGAAGTCCAGGGAGGAAAGCAGCGCCTGCACCGCCTGCGTGTCGGTCGCGTCGACCACGTTTTCGGTCGGGATCTCGATCGCCCTGCCCGCCGACGTCGTGTTCGAAAGGGTCAGGCCGAAGAGCAGATTCTCGTCGTTGCACAGCCGGATTTCAACGCTCGATTCCTTTTTTTCCGCCTTGCAGACGAGCTCGAGCGAGGGGCGGAGCATCGTGAGGACGCCGGAAATTTCGCTGTTTGCGCCGAGGTGCTGCGTCAAAAACGTGAGGTCGGGCGTCAGGCGGAAGGTGCCGTTCAGCCTGCCTTCGCGCATGGCGTCGACGTCGCAGTCCTGCGTCTCGAAATCGGCGACCTTGCTGCCGAGGAAGGTCAGCTGATAGCTTGCGGTCTGCTTGTCGCCCCGCTCGGTGCCGCTGCCGGTCAGCGCGACGGCGTTCGCCTCGTCCGCGCCCCATTTGATCTCCGTCGCAAAGCGGCTGCCCTTGCGCACCGTCGCATAGGAGAGCGAGCCCGGCAGGAACGGGGTGTCCGAAATCGTGCGGCCGATGATCTCGTCGCGGCCGTTGACGAAATCGTGCAGGGTGAAAAGCGCGCCCTCGTCCTCCGCCTGCACGCTTTCGAGCTGTTCGAGCGCCTCGTTGACGCCGCGCAGGAAGAGGGTGTAAAGGTCGCTGTCGCTGTCGGTCATGGTCGTGTTGTCGCCGGCGACCTCCTCTGCCGCCCGCTGGATTTTTTGCAGCATGGCGCGCAGCTCGCCGTCGTCCTTCGCCTCCTCGAGGACGGCCTGCGCCGCGTCGCGCAGGGAGGTCGTCGTGATCGAAAGGGTCAGCTCGGTGCATTTCTGGGAGACGTCGCCGACCGTCAGCGTCGTGCTGCTTTTCGTGACGTCGGTCAGCTGCCCCAGCGCGACGTCGACGTAGCGCAGCAGCAGGCGGTTGAGCTCCTTCTCGGTCGGCAGCGCGTCGGTCAGCGCCGGCAGCAGCTCGGTGACGCTTTGCACCGCGGCGGCGTTCGCCTGACTACCCGCGTCGCCGAAGCTCGCGGACAGGACGCGGTCGGTCAGGGCGGGCATGCTGAGGTAGAATTTCTGCGCGGCAAAGTCGAGGATCGAGGTAAGCGCGAGAATTTCCTTGTCCGAAACGTCGAGCGCAAGCTCGGCGGACTGCGCGTCGCCCTTGCGGTTGGACGAAATGCGCAGGGCGAGCTCATCCAGCCAGCCGAGGTCGAGGCCGCCGACGTTCAGCAGGCTCGAGAGGCTGTCGCCGACCTGTAACTGCAATTTGGTCTGCGCGGCGGTGTCGGTCGCGGCGACGGAACGCAGCTCGCCGTAGGAGGCGGTGAGACTGTCGACGTAGCGGCGGAAGGCCTTCGCCTCGGTATAGGCGAAATAATCGGCGTCCGACCCGAAGGTGCGGACGGCAAAGCCGGTGATCGCGCCGACGTTCAGCGCGACGGCGAGCGCCAGCACGAGCGCGACGGCGGCGGTCACGATCCCGGCGATGGCTTTGCGGCCGGGCTTTTTGCGGGGCGTGAAATCGGGTTCGGCAAAGGGCGCCGGGGTCGCGTCGGTCGGTTGGGGTTCGGCCGCGTCGGTCGGCGTCTGCGCCGCGTCGGCGGCGGGCATCGGCTCCGGCGTCGGCTCGGGCGTGGGTTCGGTCGGCGTGGGCTGCGCCGGGGTCTCGGCGACTTCTTCGGGCAGCATCGCGCCGCACTTGTCGCAGAAACGGGCGCCGTCGGGGCAGGGGTTCGCGCAATTCGGACAGTTCATCTTCGTTTGATGCCGGCAAAGGCGGCGTTTTGCGTCGCTTTCGCCGTCGCTCCTTCCCTTGAATTGTCGGCGCCGCGCCTTTTTTCGCGCCGCGGCCGATTGTGTTGTTATTTTATCATGTTCGACCCGATTTGTCAATTCCCGCGCGCTACCGCTTCCCGCCGCGTTCCTGCAAATATTTCGACGGCAGCGTGCCGGTCACCCGCTTGAAAACGGTGCTGAAGGCGGAGCTGCTCGGGAAGCCGGCGGCAAAGCAGGCCTCGGTGACGCTCGCCCCCTCGGCGAGCAGCTTCTGCGCGTGGGAAATGCGGCAGGAGAGGAGATAATCGTGGGGCGAGCAGTGCAGATAGCGCCGGAAAATGCGGTTGAGGTAAGAGGCGCTGACCCCCGCCGCGGCGGCGACGTCGGCGTTGCAGACGGGCTCGGCGAAGTGGCGGTTGGTGTAATTGAGGGCGGCGAGCAGCGGCGCCGGGTAAAAGGAGGTCTCCCGGACGGTGCTTTTGCGGGTGCCGCAAAGGCAGACCTCGCGCAGGATTTCGAGGAACAGCGCCAGCGCGGCGACGTTGGAATGCGCCTCCTCGCGCAGGACGTCGCGCAGACGAAAGCAGAGGTCGCGCAGACGATCCCGCTCGGCGTCGGAGGGTCGCATCTGCACCGGGGCGCCCGGTTCGCGCGCGGCGAAAAGCGCCGTCAGCTCCCGCCCGCCGCAAAGCGGCTCGAGCGATTCCGCCGGAAAGAGAAATTCGAAATATTCGATCATCTGCGGGTAGGGGATGTTGCCGTAGTGCGCCTCGTGGGGGCGGTAGAGCAGGACGTCGCCGCCCTGAATGGTGTAGGCGCTGCCCTCGATGATGATGTGGCTGTACGCCTCGACGAAGAAGTTGAGCTTGCAGCAGGCGGTGTTGATCTCGTTGCGCCAGTTGTCCGTAGAATGGCGCTGCTTGATGTAGAGAAAGCGGATCGGCGGCACGCCGGGCACGGTGCGGATCAGATAAGTTTCCATCCTGTCCCCTCCAAGCGGTTCATAAAATCGAAAATAGCGGTCAGAAATTCGGTATCTTTTTCGGATTTCATAGTCTATTATATACCCATAACAGCCTTTGTCAAGTGTCAGGGAGGAAATCGGTATGGATTACAAGCCGCTCGAGATCTCGCCGCGCGTGCAGCGCCTGCGGGAAGCCTATTTAAAGCTGCCGGTCGCGATGGAAAACGACCCCTACGTCGACAAGAAATATCGCCATTTCTGCACCGGCGACCGCTGGGTGACCCTCGGTTTTCTGGAGGGTTGGGCCGCCAACGAGAACGCGCCGACCGCCCGCCGCCGCCGCTCTTTGGCGGAGGCCGCCGAGCTGCGCGCCGCGCAGCCGGTCATTTTGGACGATGAGCTGCTCGCCGGGCACCTCTATCTGCCGGAATACACGCCCGAGGAGCAGGCGCGGTACGACAAGCTCTGCGACGAGTTCCGCATGTCGAACATCACCCTGCTCGAAACCGGCCCGCGCATCGACCACCTCGGGCTCGATTTCGACAAGCTGCTGCAAAAGGGCGTCCTCGGCCTGCTCGACGAAGTCCGCGCCCGGCGCGACGCGCTCAACCTCGACGACCCCGACGTTTACCCGGAATTTGAAGTGCTGAAGCAATACGATTTTTATGAGTGCTGCCGCGTCGAATTAGAGGCGGTCGTCGACCTGCAAAAGCGCTACGCCGCCCATGCGCGGGAATTGGCGCAGACGGCTTCCGCGCCGCGCCGGGAAGAGCTGCTGCAAATGGCGGCGACGCTCGACCGCGTGCCGGCGCACCCTGCGCAAAATTTCCGGGAGGCCATCCAGAGCGTGCAGTTCTTTCTCGGCACCCTCTTCGGGCTCTACCCGCTTAACCGCCCCGACCGCTATCTCTGGGAATATTACGAGCGCGACAAGGCCAGCGGCATGATCACGCAGGCCGAGGCGCAGGACCTCATCGACAACTTCTGTCTCTATGTGACCGACCGGGTCTTCTCCCGCGCCGCCTGCGGCTTCCTCGTCGGCGGGCAGCGCGTCGACGGCAGCCTCGTCGAGAATGACCTGACCTATATGTTCCTGACGGCGCTCGACCACATCCGCATGCCCGACCCGAACGGCGCGCTGGCGGTCAACGCCGGCACGAGCGACGCGCTGCTGGCCTACGCCGCCGAGGTGCTTTCCCACGGCGTGACCCACCCCGCCTTTTTCAACGACGACGCCATCGTGCAGTCCTTACAGGAATACGGCTGCAGCCGCGAGGACGCGGTGGGGTATATCCACAGCACCTGTGCCGAAATTTCCGTCCCGGGGCGCACGCGTTCGCACACGACCCCCTTCTCGGTCGACCTGCCCCGCGCTTTGCAGGCGACCTGCGAGGCGTGCGGCGACGCGGCGGATAAAGAAACGCTGCGCCGGGCGTATCTCGAAAAAATCGCCGCGCAGCTCAAACAGGGCGGCTTCCGGTATATGATGCGGATGCTCGAGGCCAGCCGCAACGGCAACGAGCCCATGCGCACCAGTGCGCTGGTCGACGATTGCCTCGCGCGCGGGCGCAGCATCTACGAGGGCGGCGAGCGGTACACCTTCCTGCAGCCGATCTTGATCGGCTTCTCCACGGCGGTCGATTCGCTCATCGCCATCGAGACCCTCGTTTTCGAGCAGAAGAAGCTGTCGCTCTCCCGCTTCACCGAGATCGTCAAGAGCGATTTTGAAAACGAGGAAGAACTCCGGCAGTACCTCATCCACCGCCTGCCGCATTACGGCAACAGCACGCCCGAGGCCGACGAGACGGCAGCCTGGCTCGCGCAGGGGATCCGCGACATTTTCGAGCACGTCGAGATGCTCGGCGGCAAGCTGATGATGCCCGGCACCTTCAGCTACATCAGCCACGCCACGGCGGGCGGAAACTTCGGCGCGACCTACGACGGCCGCAAGGCCCATACCTCCTATTCCGACGGCTGCGGCCCCGTGCAGGGGCGCGACGTCAACGGTCCGACGGCGCTCGTCCTCTCGATGACGAGCTGGGATCAGTCGGCCTTCCTCGGCGGCATGGTCGTCAACGTCAAGTTCGCGCCGGGACACCTGACCCGGCAGGAGGCGAGCCAGTTCATCGCCATGCTGCGGGTCTTTATGGCGCGGGGCGGCATCGAAATGCAGGTCAACGTCGTCGACCGCAAGACGCTCGAGGACGCCCGCGAGCACCCGGAGCAACACGCCGACCTCATCGTCCGCATCGGCGGCTTCAGCGATTATTTCACCCGGCTGACCCCGGTGCTCCAGCAGGAGATCATCGAGCGGACGGAGTATTGACAAAAAAACACAGCGGCGCCCCGGCGGCAATTCGACCGTCGGGGCGCCGTTCGTTATTTTTTCTCGTTTGCGTCGGGCGCGGGCAGGTGCGACAGCCCGCCCGTTTTGCGGCGCTGCCGCACGCATTCGGTCAGCAGGTACTCGATCTGCCCGTTGACGGAGCGGAATTCGTCCTCCGCCCACGCCGCGAGTTCAGCGTAAAGCTGCGGCGACAGGCGCAGCGGCACCTGCTTTTTTCCGGAATCCGCCATCGTCAATACAGGCTTCCCGAATTGACGACGGGTTGCGCGTCGTGGTTGCCGCAGAGGACGACCAGCAGGTTGGAAACCATCGCCGCCTTGCGCTCCTCGTCGAGCGCGACCGTCCCGTGTTCCGCCAACCGTTCGAGGGCGAGCTCCACCATGCCGACGGCGCCGTCGACGATCATCTTGCGCGCGTCGATCACGGCCGACGCCTGCTGCCGCTGGAGCATGACCGCGGCGATCTCCGGCGCGTAGGCGAGGTAGGTGATGCGGGCTTCGAGGATTTCGAGCCCCGCGTCGGCGACCCGCTGCTGGATTTCGTCCCGGATGCGGGCGGCGACGACCTCGCTCGACCCCCGCAGGCTGCCCTCGTCGGCGACCCCGTCGCCCGTCGTGTCGACGCCCTGCGCGACGTCATAGGGGTAGATGCGGACGATGTTGCGCAGCGCGCTGTCGCATTGCAGCGAGAGATATTCCTTGTAATTGTCGACCCGGAAGACCGCCTTGGCGGTGTCGACCACCCGCCACATGACGGCGATGCCGATCTCGATCGGGTTGCCGAGGCAGTCGTTGATCTTCTGCCGGTTGTTGTTCAGCGTCATGATTTTCAGCGAAATCTTCTGATTTAAGTTGATCTGTCCGACGTTTACCCCCGCCAGCGAGGCGGCGATCTGCCCGGCGGACGGCTGCTTCGCGCCGTCGACGTCGCCGCTCTGGTTCAGGCGGGTGCGTGCGGCGGGGTTGACGCTGACGCAGAAGGGGTTGACCCAGTAAAAGCCCTCCTCTTTGAGCGTGCCGATGTATTTGCCGAAGAGGGTCAGCACGAGCGCCTCCTGCGGCTTTAAGACCTTCAGCCCGAGCAGCGCGATCCAGCCGAGCAGGCTCCAGACGGCGCAGAGAATGAGCAGCGCCACCGCGCCGGGCTGCGTCGACGACGACGAGGACGCCCAGATGCCGCCGAAGATAAACCCGGCGATCGCGGCGAGATAGAGCAAGATCTCGAGCAGCAGCACGAGCATGCCGTTTTTGCGATGGGTGAGAATTTTTTCCTGCATAACAAGACCTCCGATTTATTTTGATATCAATATGATATCACAATCCGGCGGCCATGTCAAGCGCTTTTTGAAAAAAGAAAACGGGCGGCGCTTTGCCGTCCGTTCGGGTTTTGTTCTCTCACTCCGATTTCGGCGGGTGGACGCCGATGCGGGGCTGGTTTTCCTCGGTGAAGCCCTCGGTGCTCTCCTTCATAAACAGGATTTTGACCGTCATCATCATCAATTTCAGGTCGAGCAGCAGGCTGTACCGCTCGATGTAGATGAGGTCCATGTTCAGCTTGTCGGAGGGGCTGGTGTTGTATTTCCCGTAGATTTGGGCGTAGCCCGTCAGCCCGGCCTTGACGCGGTGGCGCAGGTCGAATTCCGGCAGCATTTTCGTGTAGAGGTAGACGTTTTCGATGCGCTCGGGGCGGGGGCCGACCATCGACATATCGCCCCGCAGGACGTTGAAGAGCTGCGGCACCTCGTCGAAGCGGATCGGGCGGATGACCCTGCCGACCGGCGTGATGCGGCTGTCCTTCGCCGTCGCCCCGGCGGCGCCGTCCTTGTCGGCGTCGACCACCATCGAGCGGAATTTCAGAATGTTGAAAATCTTGCCGTCCTTCGTGACGCGGTTCTGGCGGTAAAAGACGGGGCCGCGGTCGTAGAGCTTGATGGCGGCGGCGCAGAGCAGCATAAAGGGGCTCGCGACCAGCAGCCCGACGCTCGCCAGCACGATGTCGACCATCCGCTTGATGACCGCCTGCTCGATCGAAAGCCCGCGGTTGCGGCAGAGCAGGATCGGCGTGTCGAAGATCTGGGACTGGTAGGAGTTGTTGACGATGATGTCGTTGCTCGAGGGGAGCAGGTAAATGCGCTTGCGCGAGGCGTAGCAATAGCGCAAAATCTCGTTCTTGATCGACTTTTCAAAGTCGCAGATGAGCACCGCCTCGTAGCAGTCGATGGCGGCCTTGATGTCCTCGATGCTCGAATCGAGGATCGAGACCCCGGCGCGAATGGAATAGCGCTCGGGAATGCGCGCCATCTTGCCGATGATCTCCTGCCCGGACTGTTCGTCCCCGTAAATTGCCAGAATATTGCGGGCGCTGTAAAGGGAAAAATAGATCATGTTCGCGCAGTAGGCGCCGATGGCGGCGATGAGCAGCTGCGCGAGGATGCCGATGAAGAAGGGCGGCATGATGATGAGCTCGCGGGCGACGAGGCTCAGCTGCAAATACATGATAAAATTCGTGAAAACCGTCGCCAGCGCGAGGCTGTAAATGATCTCGTGCAGCCGCAGCACCCCGACCCGGAACCCGCCGTACAGCAGGATAAAGGTGATGAGGATCACGAGGTAGAGCAGGATGACGACGTAGTTGCCGTTGCGGCTGAAGAGCGTCTCCTCGTAGGCGGTCTGCCAGACCTCGATGAAGGTGAAGGTCATCGCCAGCACCAGACACGCCTTGATGCCGAACATAATGCTTTTCCGAAAGCGAACCAGATAACGCATATTCGTTTCACTCCGTCCGGCCGCTATCGACCGGTTTTTACTTCGTTCCTTTTATGATATCCGTTTTATAAAATCAAATTTCGTTATGGTATCATCATATAATAGAATCCTTTTTTTGTCAAGTGGCAAGCCGTCTGCGCATAGGAATATACAAGAGAAGAATCAGGGGACAGGGGGCGAAAAAGAGCGTGTTGACCGTGCTTTGCGTCCGGGAGGGCGGCAGGCGGCGAACCGGCGGGCGGCGCGCCGAAATACAGGAAATTTCCTGCAAAAACGGGTCGTTTCGCCTCATTTCCCTGCCCGCAAAGCGCCGGGTGCGGGCGCTGCGAAGCCTTGCGCGCCGGGGGCTGCTGCGCGGGACGGTGCTCTGCCCTTCGTCGCTGACGCTGCCGCCCGGCAGCTTTGCGCGGGAGATCGACGCGGGCGGTTATCGCGCGGCGCTTTTAGCCAACGCCTTTCTGCGGCTGCTTTCGCCCTACCCGACGGCTTCGGCGGCGCTCGTCG
>CANQSG010000066.1 GCA_947626485.1 uncultured Clostridia bacterium
CACGGTGCCGAAGCCGGTCGACCTGTCCGATTACAACACCCTGTCCTTCGATTTTTACATCACCGACCTGCAGGTCTACCGGCAATACTGGGCGGAAAGCATGGTCTTCCGGATGTTTGACGCGTCTGCTGGCACCGGCGTCCTCGCGGACAACGCCGCCGCGGCGTATTGGTGCATGCTGCCCGAAGACCTGCAACAGGGCTGGAACACCCTGACCTTCGACATCAGCGCGCAGGCGGAAAAGGGCGCGTTAAGCGCGGTGCAGGCCTTCGTTTTGCAGCCCGCCAAAGCGCTGCCGGTCGATCCGGTCACAAGCTCCGACAACTGCAACGGCGCGAGCAACTTCCACCAGAGCGGCAATGCGGCGGACAACACCTACGGCGACGCCGCGACCGTCGTGACCTATGTCGACGCCTTCCGCGTCTCGAAGGAGCGCACCACCTATTTCAGCTTCAAGCAGGCCGACCGCACCGCCAAAGCGCTCGACTGGCCGAACGGCTACGGCAACCTTTCGGCGTCGGCGCTGCACTATACGGCGCACGCTTCGGATTATGCCACGATGAACGTCACCTTTACCGGCAACGCCAGCGGCTGGGTGAACACCGCCGGTTATGTCACGGCGCGCCCCTTCGCCCTCGAAAACGGGCAGGTGCTCGACGTCGACCTCTATCTCTCCGAGCAATCGGCAGCCGCCTGGAACGAGAAATGGGCGTCCTCGAACGCCCGGCCGCTCTTCCGGTTCTATAACACCGCCGCCGGCGAGGCGAAGGACAAAAGTCAGGCCGACGCCATCGCCTGGCTGCCCAAGGACGAGCTGAAGGCCGGTTGGAACACCTATCAGATCACGGTGCACACCGAGCACATGGGGGACACGAACCTCGCCGTCGGCCGCGGCAAGCTCGACGCCATCGACGAAATGACCTTCAGCCCGGTCAGCGAGACCGCGCTTTACTGGTCGTATTTCACCTCCGACACGCCCACGGGGCAGGCGGAACCGACCAACGTCCCCGCCGACGCAAAACCGGTCGAATTTGTCCTCGACAACATCCGTCCCCACGTCGAGACCGGCCCGGTTTACGACCTGCTGCCGCCCGCCTTCTCCGGCGGCATGGAGCTCGCCGCCCGCAGCGACACGACCCTGACCTTCCGCTGGCCGCTCGCCGAGGATCGCGGCACCCCGTCGGATGAAATTCGCTATCGGCTCTATGTCGACCCCGCGCCGATCGACGAAGCCCGCATCGCCGACCTGCCCGTCGCCGCTTCCGGCGTCGGGGTGGGGCGGTTGACCGCCGACGGACTGGCGCCCGGCACAACGTATTACGCCGCGGTCTGCGCCGTCGACAGCTCCGAGCGCGAAACGTCCCTGTTCTGCGCCCGCACGGCGACGACCCTCGAAAAAACCGGGTACGAGGTCCCCGTCTTCTCGGCGGAGTCGACCGAATTCGAAATGCTCAACCCGACCCTCTCGGGTTACGACCCCGTCTATACCGACGAATTCTTTACCGAGGGCGCCGGCAGCGTCAAGCGCCAACTCGGGCAGCGCGCGATTTACCTCAACCTGACGACCCTCTCGCGCCGGGGCGCCCCCGTCGACGCGACGGGCTGCAACGTCCTGAAGCTCGATTTTTACATTTCCGAAAGCGATTTCGCGACCTATCAGAAATACTGGGAGGGCAACCTGCACTTCCTCCTGAGCAGCGACGCCGGGAGCATCGGCAACGGCCCGGCGACGACCGAGCACTATCTTCGCATGCCGCTGCCCGCCGGCTTGCAGGCCGGCTGGAACACGCTGGAATTCGGCCTTGACGGCACGGCGATCAACCTTTCGACGCTCTACACGCTGCGGCTGAGCACCGCGTCTTACTGGACGAACGGCGGCGGCTATCAGCCCGCCGACGCCGACTGCAACGTCACCGTCGCCATCGACAACGTCCGCGCCGCGACCGTCGGCGTCGAGGACGACCACATCCCGCCCGTCTTCTCGGCAGGCAAAATTTCGGCGTCCGGGCGGGGCGGCGACTCCTTGCGCATCACCTGGCCCGCCGCCGTCGACAGCATTTCGCCCGCCGACGCGATCCGGTATGAAATTTACGCCGACAAGGCGCCCATCACCGCCGAGACCGTCGGCGCCCTGACCGCCGCGACCGACGTCACCGGCGCGACCGAGATCACGGTGCCGAACCTGACCCCCGCGACCGATTATTATTTCGCCGTGCGCGCTGTCGACCAGGCGGGCAACGAGGTCTGGCTCTTCGCCGACGCGCCCCTGCGCACCCTCGACAGCGTCGACGCGGTCTACACCCCGATCTTCTTCTGCGAGCCGAACGACGACGAGGCCGCCGCCCCGACCGGCACCGGCGACGACCCCGCCTACGACACCGCGAACTTCACCGAGGGCAGCGGCAGCGTCTGGCACACCCTGCGCGACCGCGCGACCTACCTGAACGCCATGGCGATCTACCGCAAGAATACGCCGGTCGACGCCACGGGCTGCAACGTCCTGCGCTTCGATTTCTACATCGACGACATCGACGTCTTTAACCAATACTGGCGCGGCCACCTCTACGCGCTGCTCAGCAGCGATTCCCGCAGCGTCGGCAACGCGGGCGCTTCGGACAACACCGACCTGCCCTGCAACTCCTACACCATCAGCGGCGACCTGCACCAGGGCTGGAACGAGCTGGAATTCAAGCTGCTCGCCGGCGACGTCGACATCTCCTCGATCTGGACGCTGCGCATCTCCACCGCCCCGGTCTTCTCCAACGCGTCGGCGAAGGGCTACAACCCGAACACCCCCGACTGCGTGCTGCGCATCGCGGTCGACAACGTCCGCGCCGAAAAGGTCGACGCCACCGCCGACCGCCACAAGCCCGTCTTCTCCGCCTCGCGCGTCAAGCCGACCGGCATCACCGCCACGAGCGTCACGCTGACCTACCCCGTCGGGCAGGATTCCGTGACCGACGAGGATCTGCTGCGCTACGATCTCTACGCCGATACAAAGCCCATCACCGCCGAGACCGTCGAGGGGTTGCAGCCCCGCGCTTCGGCGACCGGCACGACGACCGCGACCGTCACCGGCCTGCAAAAGGACACGGAATATTATTTCGCCGTCTGCGTGCGCGACGAAGCGGGCAACCGCGACTTCCTGCCCTACGCCGAGCCGGTCAAGACCGCTGCGGCGAGCGACGCGCTCTGGCGCCTGATCACCGACTGCGACAGCGACGCGCCGGGCGAGATCATCACCCCGAACTACGTCCCGCGCAACCCCGCTTACAGCACGACGCTGAAAATGGAGGGCACCTCCGCGGCGACCAAGCTGCTGGGCGACGGCGGGCTTTGGTACAACATCGTCGGGGTCGACCTCGCCGAGCCGACCGACTTCACCGGCATCACCCGCATCAATTTCAACCTCTACATCGGCTCTCTCGAGCAGTATGAAAAATACTGGAAGGGCGGCCTCTACTTCGTCGTGCGCGACGCCGACAACAGCACCGCCGCCGTGCCGATCCCCGCGACCCTGTCTGAGGGCTGGAACGAGCTTTACCTCTCGCTGTATCAGACCGAGATCGACCTGACGACCATCGCCGCAGTGCGCATTTCGACGCTCGGCAGCTGGCGTTCCGACGGCACGAATATGGAGGCCGTGGAGGGCGAAAACCACGAACTGCAAATCGCCCTCGACTACGTCACCGGCGTGTATGACGCCGCCATGATCCCGAAGCAGCTGCCCTCCCACCCCGACGAAAAAGCGGTCTACATCGCCGACTGCGACAACCTCGAGGACGACGGCACCTGGAACAACGGCGTCACCATCGACGCCTTCACCAAGACCGAGGGCGCCGGCGCCGCGCAGCAGACTCTGCGCGATACGATGCTGCGCGCCAACGCCTTCCAGTTCACGGTCAACGAACCGCTCGACCTGTCAAACGGCGAACAGCTCCGCTTCGACCTCTACGTTTCCGACGCCGCCCTGCTGCGGCAGCGCGCGATGATGCGCGTCGTGCTCGGCAACACGCTCAGCGCTGTCGAGCCGTGGGCGAACTGGGATTTGAGCGCGGTGCTCGCGAACCTCAAAGACGGCTGGAATTCGATTTCGCTGCCCGTTTCCGCCGCCGCCGTCTCGTCGGATTTCGACTGGGAAAACGTCGTGCTCTTCCGCCTGTTCTGCGACACCGCCTCCTTCACCGGCGAAGAGACCGTCGACCTCTGGCTCGACAACGTCCGCATGTACGGCGAACACATGAACTTCTCCCAGCGCAAGGACGAACCGACCCCGGCGCCGCTGCCGCCCGTCGATACGACGCCCGACGTCTCGCCCGAGGTCTTCGATCCGGGCTTCGACGCCCCCGCCCTCGACGAGCCCGGCGAGGGTCCGACCTGGCAGGCGGGCACGCCCGGCGAGGTCACCACGACCCAGACCTACCTGCATTATAAAGGCTATCCGTTCTATATCTGGATCCTCGCGGCAGGCGTTCCGCTGCTCTGCGGCGGCGCGGTGCTGCTGACCTGGCTGCTCACCAAACGCGGAAAGAAGCGCCCGCAATAGCGGACGGCTTTCCCGGTGACAATATAAAAGGAGTGTGGAAAACATGAAATACCAACAAGATGAAACCTTCCGCGTCGGCGTCTCGGCGCACTGCCCCTCGCACGGCTTGTGCAACGGCTACCCGCACAAATACCTGCGCGAACACGTCCGGCTGGCGGCGGAGCTCGGCGTCAAGCTCTACCGCGTGGACCTCGGCGGCCCCGACGACGAGGCCTGGTTCGACGAGCTCGTTCCGGCGCTCGAGGAGAAGGGCATCGCGCTGATGGTGAACGTCGGCACCAACCTCGAATACGTCCGCAAGATCGCCGAGCGCTATCGCGGCCGCATCGCCTATTACCAGATGCGCAACGAGATCGACTGCGAGTGCATTAAAAAGAACGGCCCCAACGGCGCGGGAGACGGCAAGGTTTTAAGCGATTACGACATCCCGCTGCTCGACAAGGCGGTCGCCGACGTCAAGGGCATTTCCGCCGTCCTGCGCGAGGCCGACCCGGCGGCGAAAACCGTCGTCAACGGCACCTGGGTGCATTACGGCATGATCCAATACCTCCTCGACCACGGCGCCGATTTCGACGTTCTCGGCTGGGACTGGTATTCCAACATGGATCATTACGGCATCGACCTGCTGCTCGAGGAATTGCAGCGCTTCGGAAAGGACATCATCTTCTGCGAGACCAACATCTGGCCGCTGACGCATGAGGAGCCCGACCGCGCCCCCTGGATCGCCGCCCTGCTCGAAAAGCTCTATCATCATCCCTCGGGACGGGTGCGCGGCGTCGTGATCTACGAATTCCTCGACGAGCCCCGCCACCCCGTCAAGCGGGAGGGCACCTTCGGCATCGTCCGCGTCGAGAACGACGGCAAGCCCGTCGGCGTCAAGGACGCCTATAAAATGCTGCAATCCATGCTGCTTTGATCTCGCGCGTTTGCCGTGATAAAAAATAAACCGGCGGTTTCGCCGGTTCGGAAAGGTAGGATCTTTCATGAAACTTGCAAAATCACTCGGCGCGCTGCTGCTGGCGGTCGCGCTGCTCGCCGGCTTCTGCCTGCCGGGCGCCCTGCCGCTGCGCGCCGCCGCGGCGTCCGACGAGCTGCTGCTCTGGGGCTTTGAGAACGACGAGATGCAGCTCGGGACAAACCTGTTCCCGCGCGGCACGGGCGTCGACCCCGCATTTTCGACGGAGCAGTTCACACAGGGGGCGGGCGCGCTGAAAAAGCCGCTGATCCAGCAGGGCGTTTACCCCAACATGTTCCGGCTCAACCGTTCCGCCCCCGCCGATTTAAGCGAATACAAGGCGATCCACATCGACCTGTATATCAGCGACATCGGCGTCTGGAACGCCTACTGGAAGAATTACACCGTGCTGCAGTTCCATGAGCAGCAGCTGGTGCAGGGCGACAACCGCACGAAGGCCGCGTCGCTTTCCGTCGCCCTGAGCGCCTACGACCTCGCGCAGGGCTGGAACACGCTGGAGATCGACGTTTCCACCGTCCCGATGACCGCCCTGCAGGCCATCGCCCTGTCGAACAACGACCCGAACCACTCCGGCAGCTTCTCGACCGATGTCTACGCGTCGAACAACAGCAACTACAACCCCTTCACCGACGACGCGAAAATGAACCTTTATGTCGACAACTGCGTCGCGGTCAAGACCCCGGATGAGCTCGTCATCGGCAGCTGCGACAACGGCACCGGCGAGAGCATCGGCGTGACCGGCGTCCCGTTCAGCCCGGCCTATCAGACCGCCGTCGCCACCAAGTCGCAGGGCAAGTCGAGCCTGTATTATCAGCTCGGCGGGCACTGGAACTCTGCTGCCAACGCGCGCGGCCCCTGGCCGAACCATCTGCGCGTCACGCTGCCGCAGGCGGTCGACCTGAGCGAGTACAACACCCTGCGCTTCGACATTTACATCTCGGACATCGAGACCTATCGCACCTACTGGGCGGATATTATGGCGTTCCGGCTGTTCGATCGGGGACTTGCCAATCAGGTCGCCTCGAAATACTGGTGCATGATGCCGGGCGACCTGAAGCAGGGCTGGAACACGGTGACCTTCGACATCAGCGCGGCGGCGGACAAAGGGGAGCTGACCGCGATCAACATCATCAACCTGCAGCCCGCCATCAGCGCGCCGTCCGGTTCCGTGACCGATGCAAACAGCCATAACGCCGCGAGCTGCTTTATCGAGAACGGCACGCTGCCGGACTACACCTACGGCGACGCCGCCACCGTCGTGACCTACGTCGACAATTTCCGCGTCTCGAAGGAGCGCACGACCTATTTCAACTTCCGCCAGACCGACCGCACCGATAAAAAGCTGGAATTCCCGAACGGCTACGGCACTTTTGCTTCGACGTCGCTTCGTTATGACGCGCAGGCGTCGGATTATTCCACGCTGCACATGACCTTTACCGGCAACGGCGGCGGCTGGGCGAACACCACCGGCTACGTCACGCAGCGCCCCTTCGCCCTTCAAAACGGGCAGGTGCTCGACGTCGACGTCTATCTGTCCGAGGAATCCGCCGCGAACTGGAACGACAAATGGGTCACGTCGGACGCTCGGCCGATCTTCCGGTTCTATAACACCTCGGCGGGCGAGGGGAAAAACTATACCCAGAGCGACGCCATCGCCTGGCTGCCGAAGGATCAGCTGAAGGCCGGCTGGAACACCTATCAAATCACGATCCACACCGAGCACCTGGGCGACAGCGCGCAGGCGGTCGGTCGCGGCAGCCTCGACGCCATCGACGAGCTGACCTTCTGCCCGGCGAGAGAGGGCGCGCTCTATTGGTCGTACTTCACCGATGCGGACGGCAACTGCCGCCCGACGACCGTCCCCGCCGACGCGAAGCCGGTGGAATTCGTCATCGACAACATCCGGCCGCACGAGGAGGCGCGCGCCACCGGCTCGAGCAGCTGGCGCCCGCTCAACGGGCAGAAGGACGCCTACGTCTGCTTCGCCCCGACGCGGCTGAGCAACACGCTGAAGCTCAACTACGCCGAGGACGCCGTGCGCCAGCTGCGGCTCGAACGCAGCTTCGCGGTCTTTTCGAAGGACGGCGGCGTGCTGAAGGGTCAGGTCGCCGTCGGCACCGGCGCGCAGCTTGACGTCTATAACGAGTACGGCGACCCGCTCGCCGAAAAGCAGACCGTCGTCCTGCTCGGCGATCTGAACGGCGACGCGACGATCACGCTCGTCGACGTGAAGTCCGCGCGCGGCGCCATTCTCGGCACCTCGCCGCTCTCCGGCGCCGCCGAGCAGGCAGCCGACTTCAACCGCAGCGAGGCGGTCGACATCCTCGACCTCGTGCAGATCAACCTGCGCAGCGCGGCGATCAACCCGTGACCGCCCGCAAATAAAACAAAAACAGCGCCCGGCGTTTCGCGCGTCGGGCGCTTCTGCCGGGTGCGCCCGGACGGAAAGGAGAAAAACGCGATGTCCTCTTATGTCAGACGGAAAACCGCGGGCGACAGCGACTGGTTCGTGCACGATCGCTTCGGCATGTTCCTGCATTTCGGCATCTACGCCATGCCCGCCCGCCACGAGCAGGTCAAGCGGCTCGAACGCATGGGCGAGGCGGAGTACGAGCGCTATTTCGAGCACTTCAACCCCGACCTCTTCGACGCGCACGAATGGGCGCGCGCCGCCAAGGCAGCCGGCATGAAATACGCCGTGCTGACGACCAAGCACGAGGACGGCTTCTGCCTGTTCGATTCGCAGTACACGGATTACAAGATCACGAACACCGCCTTCGGCCGCGACCTCGTGCGCGAATTTGTCGACGCCTTCCGCGCCGAGGGGCTGCGCGTCGGGTTCTATTATTCGCTCATCGACTGGCACCACCCGCAGTACCCCATCGACGTGCTGCACCCCCGCCACTGGGACGCCGACGCGGCGCAGCAGGACGCCGGCCGCGACATGAAGAAATACAACGAATACGCCCGCAATCAGGTGCGCGAGCTGCTGACGAATTACGGCAAGATCGACATCACCTGGTTCGATTATTCCTTCGGCCCCTGGCCGCAGGAGCACCGCCCCTTTATGCAGTTCAACGGCGCGAAGGGCGCCGCCGAGTGGGAGGCGGAGGAGATGGTGCGGCTGGTGCGCTCGCTGCAGCCCCACATCCTCATCAACAACCGCATGGGGCTCGACCTCGACTTCCGCACCCCCGAGCAGTTCGTGCCCGAGACCTGGCCGCGCGACGAGCAGACGGGGGAATATATCACCTGGGAGGCCTGCCACACCTTTTCCGGCTCGTGGGGCTACCACCGCGACGAGGCGAGCTGGAAAACGGCGCAGATGCTGCTCGAGCTGCTCGTCGACAACGTCGCGATGGGCGGCAACCTGCTGATGAACGTCGGGCCGACGGCGCGGGGCTGCTTCGACGGCCGCGCGATGCGCTCGCTGCAGGTCTACGCCGACTGGATGCGGTACAACAGCCGCTCGATCTACGGCTGCACGATGGCGGAGCCGGAATTCACCGCCCCCGCCGGCACGAAGCTGACCCAGAGCGTCGACGGCAAGCGGCTTTATATCCATTTGCAGGCGCACCCTTTTAAAGAGCTCGCCTTTCCGACCCTCGACTGCGATCGCATCGCCTACGCGCAGTTCCTCGCCGACGGCAGCGAAGCGCGTTACCGTGCGAATTTCGACCGCTATTTCGGCGGCGCCGACCGCGAGCGCGGCAAGGTCAACGGCACCTGCTTCGACCTGCCCGTCAACCCCGAATTCGGCCTCTGCCCCGTCATCGAAGTGTTTTTGAAGTAAGCCCGTAAAATGCAAAATCCCGCCCGATTTCCCGGACGGGATTTTTTTGCGGAAAGATCAGCCGGAGCGCGGCAGGCGGTCGGCGAGGGCGCACAAGGCGGCGAGCGCGGCGGCGTAGAGCCCGAAGGCGGGGAAGGCGGCGGCATGCAGGGCGTTCAGATAATAGGTGGGCGGAAAGAGCAGGGAAAGGGGTGCGAGGGCGGAAAGCCGCAAAAAGACGGGGCAGGCGGCGAGCATCGCGAGCGCCAGAAAGGGCAGCAGCGCGCAGAAAAGGCTGCGGCTGCGCAGCAGCCGGTCGAGCAGCAGGGCGAACAGGGCGGCGCACAGCGCGAAAAGCAGCAGCGCCGCGCCCTCGCGCAGGACGTCGCCCGTCAATCCGGCGAGGGTGAGCGCGAGCAGCATGGCGGCCGCCGCGCAGAGGGAGGCGAGCAGGCAGTTTGCAAACCGCAGGAGCGAAACGCGCGACGCGCGCAGCCGGGCGTAGACGCCGCGTTCCTCGTCCTGTCGCGAAAGCAGGGCGGCGCAGAGCGCGCAGAGCACGACGACGATGCTGCAAA
>CANQSG010000067.1 GCA_947626485.1 uncultured Clostridia bacterium
GGGCGGTGCCGATGTTGTGCCGCCCCGGGATTTGCAGCGTCAGGCGGGTGAGAATTTCGCCGTGCAGGCAGACGTCGAAGGAATAGCCGATGCGCGCCGGGGTGATGTTCGCCGGGGTGTAGTCGTTCGCCTCGTCAAAGCCGAAGGTCACGCGCGGCGCGGACAGGCCTTCCGCCGCCTGCGCGACGAGCGGGTCGTCGCCGAAGAGGACGAGCCGGCTTGCCATCTGTAAAAATTTGCGGAAGGAGGCGACGAGCCGTTCCATCGTGCCGAAATAATCGAGGTGGTCGTTGTCGATGTTGAGCAGCACCGCCGTGTCGGGCGACATCTGCAAAAAGGTGTCGACGAATTCGCAGGATTCGCAAACCATGTGCTCGCTCTTTCCGGCGCGGCCGTTGGCTTCAATCAAAGGCAGCCGCCCGCCGATGACGGCGGTGGGGTCGAGGCCGCAGAGCAGTAAAATTTGCGTCAGCATCGAGGAGACCGTCGTCTTGCCGTGGGTGCCGCAGACGCCGATCACGTCGTCGTACCGGCGGGTCAGGGCGCCGAGCAGATGCGAGCGCTCCATCGTCGGAATGCCCGCCGCCTTCGCCGCCGTCAGCTCGGGGTTGTCGGCGGGGATCGCGGCGGAATAGACCACCAGCTCGGCGCCTTCGACCTGTTCGGCGCGGTGGCCGAGAAAGACCGGGATGCCGAGGGCGCGCACCCGGGCGAGGGGGTCGCTTTCGTTGTGATCCGAGCCGCTCAGGACGTAGCCGAGGCTGTGCAGAATCTCCGCCAGCGGGCACATGCCGGAGCCGCCGATGCCGATCATGTGAATGCGGTGGACGCGCGCGAGCAGGGCGTCCTCCGGTCGGGCTTGTTTCATGGGTCGTCCGCTTCCTTTCGGGGGTTTGAAAATTCCTCCTCTATTATATTGCTTTTCGCCGCAAAAATAAACAGCAAATTTCCCGAATTTTCCGAAATCGCAAAATTTCCGGCGGTTCGGGGTTGCGAAATCGCGAAAAATCGGCTATGATAAAGGCAAAGCTGCCGAAAAAAATCGGTGATTTCCAAAAAAGAAAGGGGGCGGCGCGCGTGTTCTGCCTGCCCGAAGCCGTGCAGACCTGCCTTGACACCCTCGAAGCGGCGGGCTATGAAAGCTGGGTCGTCGGGGGTGCGGTGCGCGACCTTTGCCGCGGGAAGATCCCCGCCGATTACGACCTCGCGACCGCCGCCGAGCCCGAGGTCGTCGCCGGGCTGTTCGAACGCGTGATCCGCACCGGGATCCGGCACGGCACCGTGACGGTCTGCCTCGGAAAAACGGCGATCGAGGTCACGACCTTCCGCACCGACGGCGCCTATACCGACCGCCGCCGCCCCGACCGCGTCGCCTTTGTCGGCTCGATTGACGCTGACCTCGCGCGGCGGGATTTCACGGTCAACGCCATCGCCTACCACCCCGCGCGCGGGCTCTACGACCCCTTCGACGGGCGGGGCGACCTCGAAAGGCGGTTGCTGCGCACCGTCGGCGACCCGCCTTGCCGCTTTTCGGAGGACGCGCTGCGCATTCTGCGGCTCTACCGCTTCGCCTGCCAGCTCGATTTTCGCATCGACCCGGCGACTGCCGACGCCGCAAAGGCGCTTTCCGACCGGCTGGAGAGCCTTAGCCGAGAGCGCATTCGCGCCGAGCTGCTGCGCGCGCTTTGCAGCCCGAAGCCCGGACGCCTGGCCGATTTGCTCGATACCGGGGCGCTTGCCTTTCTCGGTGTAAAGTCCGGCGACCTCGCCGCGCTCGAAGCCCTGCCGGACGGCGCGCTGCCCCGCTTTGTCGGGTTTTGCCGCCTGGTCGGGTGCGACCCCGACGCGCTTTGCCTTGCCCTACGCTCCGACAACCGCTTTCGCAGAGACGCCGCCGCCCTCGCCGCCGCCCTCGCCCGGCCGCTGCCCGAAAACCTGCCCGCCTTAAAACGGCAGCTGCGGGAGCTGCCCCTGCAGCGTTGGGGCGACCTGCTGGCTCTGCACGCGGCGCTGTGCGGCAGCGACCCGGCGCCGGTCGAAAAAATGCTGCGGCGGCTCGAAGCGCAGCCCGAGCCCTACCTGCCCGCCCACCTGCCGATCGACGGCAACGACCTGCGCGCCCTCGGCTTTTCGGGGCGTCAAGTCGGCGAGGTGCTCGAGGCGCTGCTGAGCCGCTGCATCGACGAGCCGAGCTGCGCGACGCGCGAGGCGCTGTTACAGCTTGCAAGTCGCATGCGCTGAAAGCCGTCACCGAACCCGCAAACGCGTCATAGAATGGAACGAAAACGGTTTCCTTCTATGACGCTTTTTGTGTGGTGATGCAAAATGAAAATCGCGATCCTCGGCGGGGACGCCCGCCAGATCTTTCTTTACGACCGGCTGACGCGCGCGGGGCACGACGTTCTGCTCTGGGGTGTCGCCGGGGCGCCCGAGGCGGCGGCCGTCCCCCTGGAAACGGCGCTTGACGCCGATTTGATCCTCCTGCCCCAGCCCTCGAGCCGGGACGGGAAAACCTTGTTTGCGCCGGCGGCGGAGCGGGAATTGCCGCTCGACGAGCTGGCAAAAAAGCTGCCCCCGCGCCGGCTCGTGCTGACCGCCGGGGTCCGTTTGCCGGGCTGCCGCTGCATCGACTACGGCGCGCGGGAGGAGTTGGCGGTGCTCGGCGCCGTGCCGACCGCCGAGGCCGCCATCGAGATCGCCATGCACGAGACGAAGCGCACCCTTTGGGAGGCGGCGGCGCTGGTCATCGGCTACGGGCGCATCGGGCGAATCCTCTGCGACCGGCTCGCGGGATTCGGCTGCCGCGTCACCGCCACGGCGCGCAAGCCGGCGGATTTTGCGGCGATCCGCGCCGCCGGGTTCGAGTACCGCGCGACGGCCGACCTCGCCGCCGACGTCGACCGTTACGATCTTGTTTTCAACACGGTGCCCCACACCGTGCTCGACCGGGCGGCGCTCGAACGCCTGCGCCCCGGCGCGCTCGTCATCGATCTGGCGTCGATGCCCGGCGGCGTCGATGCCCCGGCGGCAAAAGCCCTCGGCGTGCGGGTCATCCACGCCCTCGCCCTGCCGGGGCGTTACGCGCCCGAGACGGCTGCCGACGCGATTTTTGCGACCGTGTGCGCCATCCTCGCCGAGCAGGCGCCCGGTTCGACACCACCGCACAACGCGGAGAACGGAGGATGCTTATGAACGGAATCACGGCGGGCTGCGCCGTTTGCGGCTCGTTCTGCACCATCGCGCAGGCGACCGCGCAGATTCGGGTGCTGCTCGATCTGGGGGTGCGGGTCGTGCCCATCTTTTCCCCCATCGTCTACCGCACCGACACCCGCTTCGGCAAGGCGGCCGATCTGATCGCGCGGGTGACGGCGGAATGCGGCAGACCCGTTTTGCACGAAATTCCCGAGGTCGAGCCCATCGGCCCGCAGAATCTGCTCGATATTTTAGTCGTCGCGCCCTGCACCGGCAACACGCTCGGCAAGCTGGCCTGCGGCGTCACCGACACCTGCGTGACGCTGGCGGTCAAGGCGCATCTGCGCAACGGCAAGCCCGTCGTCCTCGCCATCGCGACCAACGACGCGCTGGGCGCTTCGGGCAAGAACATCGGCCTGCTCGCCAACACGCAGAACATCTATTTCGTCCCCTTCGGGCAGGACGACCCGACCGGCAAGCAGAAGTCGCTCGTCGCCGATTTCACCCGAATCCCCGACGTCATGCGCGCCGCCCTCGAGGGCAGGCAGTATCAGCCAATGCTGCTCTGACGCGCCGGATAAAATGTGAAAATCCCGCCCGCAGAACTGCTTGCGGACGGGATTTTTTGCGCGGCTCAGGCGGGCTCGGGCGGGTTCGGGTCGACCGGGATGATCTCGCCCAGATGGAAGGAATAGAGCAGCAATTCGCGCACCGGGCGGCCGGTCATGCGGCGGACGGCGTCGCCGTAGATGCGCAGCTGTTCGCCGTAGGCAAGCGCGAGCGCCGCGCCGTTTGCCACGCGGTCGGTCTTGAAATCGAGCACGACGAGGCCGCCGTCGGGCTCCTCGAACAGGCAGTCGACCGCGCCCTGCACGACCACCGGCTCGCTCGCGAGGGGTTCGGGCAGGGTTTCATCGACCCGGCCGGCGGGAATTTCGGTCAAAAACCGCATTTCGCGGCGCACCGATTTCGCGCGGGAGAGGCGGTCGAACAGCGGGCTGTGCAGGAAGACGTCGAGCGCCGCGCGGTCGATACAGGCGGCGTCCTGCTCGCGCAGGAATTCCCATTCGACCAGCCGCGAAAGCTCTGCCTCGGGGTCGCGCCGCAGCGCCGCGAGGTCGGCGAACTGCATGCAGGCGTGCATCGCCGTGCCCCGCTCGGCGGGCGTCATGCCGGACTGCGAGAGGAAGGCCGGGCGGGCGGTGAATTCGTGCAGGCGGCGCTCGGTGCGCTCGGCGAGGTCGGAAACCGCGCTTTTCGCCTCGACGTGCCGCAGGGCGGCGTAGGGGTAAGGATAGGCAAAGCGCGCATGCAACGCGTCGCACAGCGTCGCGTCGGGCTCTGCCGTTTTTTGCGCGGGCTCGTTTGCCGGCTGCGCCTCGTCTGGCTGCTCGAGCGCGTCGTCCGCGCGAGGCGAGAGGGCGCGCACCGTCAGGCGCGACCGGGCGTCGACGGGGACGAGGCTGACGCCCGCCTGCCGCCGCAGCGCCGCACCGTCGGGATGCAGCAGCAGATAATACACCAGCCAGTCCGAAAAGCTGTTGGCGGAACCGACCAACGAAGCGGGGAGGCGGCCGTTCGCCGTGTCGGTCAGGAGCAGGGCGTCGGCTTTTTTCGACAGCTGTTCGTCGATCTTTTTTAAAGAGACGACAAAATGCAGCCGCTCCTCGGCGCGGGTCATGGCGACGTAGGCCAGCCGCAGCTCCTCGGCGCGCATCCTTTCCCCGCGGGAACGGGATTGCAGGGCGCGCGGCAGCGTTTCCTGCCGCTGCCTGGCGGCGGCGTCGAAATAGCGCAGCGCGATCCCCTCCCCCTCCGAGAGCATCAGGTGCTTCTTCTGGTCGTCGGTATTGAAGGCGGCGCTGCCGCTGACATAAAAGCAGATCGGGAATTGCAGCCCCTTCGAGCGGTGGATGCTCAACAGCCGCACGGCGTCCTCCCCGCCGTTCGACGCCGATTTCAGCCCGCTTTCCGCCAGCTTGTCGAGGTAGCGCAGAAAGCCGCCGAGCCCGCGGCCGCCGCCCTGTTCGAAGGTGCGGGCGTGGGCGCAGAGGGCGAGCAGATTCGACCGCCGCCGGGCGCCGTCGGGCGTCGCGAGGACGAGCGCCGGGTAGTCGGTCAGGGCGTAAAGCCGGTCGATCAAGCGGCTCGGCGGGAGCAAAACCGCCTGCTTGCGGAAGTCGCGCAGCGCGTCGAGGCAGGCGCTCGCGTGGGCGTCGCCCCGGTCGGCGGCTTTTGCCAGCGCGTTATACAGCGCCCCGCGCGGCGAGGCGGCGCGCATTTCGGCGAGCTCGTCGGCGGTAAAGCCGAAGATCGGCGAGGCGAGCACCGTGAGCAGCGGCACGTCGCGGGTGGGGTTGTCGATGACCGAAAGCAGCGACGTCATCACGCGCAGCTCGGTCGTTTCGAGATAGCCCTCCGGCTCGAAGGAGACCGGGATGCCGGCGCGGCGCAGCTCGTCGGCGTAGATGCCGGCCTTGCCCTGCATCGAGCGCAGCAGAATGGCGATATCGCCGTACCGCACCCTGCGCAGCCGCGTCGGGTCGGCTTTGTCGCGCAGCCCTTCCCCGCCCTCGACGAGCGCCTGAATTTCGCGGGCGACGTGGCGCGCTTCGGAGGCGATGCCGCCTTTTGTTTCGTCGCCGCACTCGAGCAGGTCGACCTGCACGCCGCGAATTCCCGTCTCCTGCGGGAAGACGCCGAGCGGGTCGAGCGCCTCCTCGTCGCCGTAACCAGACATGCCGGCCTCGGCGGACATGAAGATGCCGAAAAAGTCGTTGACGGCGGCGCAGATTTCGGGACAGCTGCGGAAATTGCCCCGCAAAATCACCTTTTTCTCGGCGTCGGCGGCGGCGGTATCATAGGGCAGAAAATCGTCCTTTTTGCGCCGGAATTGCGCCGGGTCGGCGCCCCGGAAGCCGTAAATGCTCTGCTTCAAGTCGCCGACGGCGAAGAGCCGCCGCCCGTGGTCGGAGAGGGCGTAAAAGAGCAGATCCTGCATCTCGTTGACGTCCTGGTATTCGTCGACCATCACCTGATCGTAGGCGGCGCAGAGGCTGTCCGCCAGCGGCAGATAGCGGACGCCGTCGTCCGTCGGCTCGCAGAGCAGCGAGAGGGCGAGGTGCTCGGTCTGAGAAAAGCTCAAAACGTTGCGCTCGCGCAGCATCTCCCACAGCCGCGCTTCATACGCCTGCGTCAGCCGCAGCAGCAGCGCAAGGTGGGGGGCGACGGCGCGCAGGTGGCCTTCGACCGTCGCGCGGTCGGCGTAAAAGAGCCGCTTGAGCTTTGAAACCTTGTCCTTGGCGTCGTCTCTCGCGGTCCTCGCCGCGTGCACCCGCGGGTCGGGCTCGTCCTTTGCTCTGCCGAGGCGCGGGTAGCCGAAATCGGACGCCGCCGCGAAAACGCCGTCCCAGTCCCGCGCGTCGATGCAGGTTTGCAGCGCGTCGAGAAAGCCGAGCCCCGCGCGCAGGTTGTCGCCGTATTTTTCGAGCATTTTCGGCAGCGTGTCGAGGGCGTCGAGCGCGGCGCACAGCGTTTCCCGCGCTTCATCGACCGTCTTTTGCGCGACGGCGAAGGCGGGTTCGAACCAGTCGCTCGACGGCAGGTCGGTGAAGTTCTCGTACTGCGCCGTCGCCCGGCGATAAAAGCGCTCCGGGAAGGCCATTTTCTGCACCGTGTCGGAGATTTTGAGTATCGCGTCGATCAGGTTTTCGTCGCCGTAATCGGAGCCGAGCGCCTCGAGCAGGGCGAAAAAGGCGGGGTCCTGCTTTTCATAATAATCCTCGAGGGCGTCGCCCGCCGCGGCGAAGCAGAGCGGAGAAAGCTCGACGGGGTCGATGACCCGGAAATCGGGGGCGACCGAAAGCCGGTCGAACTGCTCCCGCACGAGGTCGATGCAGAAGGAGTCGATCGTGCAGATGCTGGCGCTGCCGAGCAGCAGGCGCTGGCGCGCGAGCAGGCGGTTTTCGGGTTCGGCGCGGCAGGCCTCGTGCAGGCGGGCGGAAATGCGCTGGCGCATCTCGGCGGCGGCAGCGTTCGTGAAGGTGACGATCAGCAGGCGGTCGGCGGAAACGGGGTGGTTTTCGTCGCTCAACAGGCGGAAGACCCGCTCGGTCAGCACCGCCGTCTTGCCCGAACCGGCGGCGGCAGCCACGAGCAGCGGCACCGGCGCCTCGATCGCGGCGCTTTGTTCGGCAGTCGGTTTAAACGGCATGGTCGTCCGCCTCCTTCATTTTACGGAATACTTCGCTCGGCGCGAGCTTCGGCACCTGCCGCGCCCGTTCGTTTTCCCTGCCGCAGACCCCGGCGAATTCGCAGTAATCGCAGCCCTTGGAATGCAGCCCGTCGAGCGGGTCGATCGCGATGTCGCCGGCGTGAAGCGCTTCGCCCATTTCGGCGAGCAGATGCTCGATGTGGCGGAAGATCGCCTCGAAATCCTGCGCGTCGAGGAAGGAATCGTTGTTTTTGGCGAGGGCGCCGTCCTTGTTGATTTTGAGCTTCGGCACGAATTCGCCGGCGTTTTCGGGCTCCATCGCCTCGACGACGGCGGGGTCGCAGAGCAGCACGCCGTTCATGCGCAGCGCGTGCCCGTCATCGACGTCGACGCGCTCCCGCTTGGCGGGCATATAGAGCACCCCCGCCGGCTGCGCCCCGGCGAATTCGGAGGCGCTGCCCCGCACGGCGGCGTAGAGATAGAGCAGCATTTGCAGGTTCTGGCCGTAGAGCGTATCCGCCAGGTCGAATGCCTTGCTGTTCGTTTTATAGTCGATCACGCGGACGTAATCGCCGCAGGTGTCGACGCGGTCGACGCTGCCCCGCAGGCGGACGCAGCCGTCGGCGAGCGGCACCGTGACCGACGGCAGACCCTCGTCCGGGCCGATCTTCCATTCGCAGCGGCTCGGCTCGAAGGCCGTCTGGCGGAACTCGGCGGCGAGGTGCTTCGCGATGTCGGCGATGGTCTTGCAGATCTCGCGCAGCAGGAAGCGGAAGCGGGGCGTCTCGATCTGCGCGACGCCGGGGATCGACGCAAGATAGGCGTCTGCCGCCGCATCGACCGCCGCGGCGACGGCGTCGTCGGTCAGGTCGCCGAGCCCCTTGCCGTACTGCCGGACGAGGGTTTCGAGCACCGCGTGCACCAGCGTGCCGCGTTGCAGCACGTCGAGCGAGGCGGGCTGCAGCGTCTTCGCGCGCAGGCCGTAGGCGCAGAAATAGGAAAAACGGCACTTGTAGAATTTATCGAAGCGGGAGGCCGAAACCGTCACGTCGCGGCCGAACAGGCGGGTCGCCGCCGCCCGACTTAAAACGTCGGGTCGCTGTCCGGACAGGTTTTCCAGCGCGCGCAGGCGGCCGGCGTAAACCGGGTCGTCGGCGAGGCTTTCGCGCAGCGAGGCGGTCAGGACGTCGGGCGTCCGCCACCCGGCGGCGAGCCGCGCAAAGGCGACGGCCTTCGTCTCGGGCAGGTCGGCGGCGGCGGGGGCGGTCACCTCCCGACAGCCGGGCAGGAAGGCGCGCACCGTCTCGACGACCGGGGAGGGCGACAGGGCGTTTCCGGCGGCGTCGGTACGGCAATAGGTCAAAATCAGCCGCTCGCTCGGGCAGCAAAGGCTCGTGTAGACCAGCAGGTTTTCGTCGAGCGCGGTCTGCACCGTGCGGTCGGGCAACGACAGCCCGAGGGCGATGAGCTGGGCGCGCTCCTGCCGCGCGAGCAGGCCGCCGGCGGGGGCGGGCTGGGGGAAGACACCCTGATTCAGCCCGACGACGACGGCGATCTTCGGCCGCGAGGGGCGGATGCGGTCGGCGGCGCCGAAGGTCACCTCGTCGAGCATCTGCGGCAGACTGCCCACCGTGATGAAGGAGAGCGCCAGTCGCCAGAGCTCGAGGAAGCGGCGGGGCGGGGTTTCGACATCATCGAGGCTCACGACGAGCCGGTCGAGCAGGTCGGTCAGCACCTCCCAGCTGCGGCGCTGTAAATCGGCGCCGTCGGGGTCGCCCGCCGCCTGCATTTCGTCCGCCATCTGCCGCAGCGCGTCGGCAGCGCCGACGGTTTCGACAAAGCGCCAGATCGCCGTACAAACCTTCTTCGGGCTGCCGCCGAGGGCTTGTCCGAGCGCGGTCAGCGGCGCGACGACCCGGCGGCGCAGCGCGTTGAGGTCGGCGAGCGGCGCGGCGAGCCGTGCGTCGGCGTCGGCGGACTGGAACCCGTCAGGGTTCATCGTCCAATCCTCGCGCCAGGTTCTGCCGTCGATATTCCAAAGGTAAACGTAATTTTCGAGGGTGTGCACCTGCGCGGCGCCGAACCCCGCAAGGCCGGTTTTCAGGCAGCGCAGCACCGCCTCGGTCGAGAAGGAGGCGGCGGCTTCGAGGGCGGCGTCGGCGAGCATCAGCAGCGGCAGGCGGTCGACCGGCAGTCTTCGGTCGAGGAAGCAGGGCACATCCTGCCGCGCGCAGGCGTCCTCGATCAGGGCGGCGTAGCGGTCGGCGTCGCGGGCGATGATGACGAAATCGCGGTAGCGGTAGCCCTCCTCCCGCACGAGGCGGCGGATCGTCGCGGCGGCGAAATCGGCTTCGTCGTAAATGGTCTCCGCGTTGCAGAGGGTGACGCCGTCCGTCGCCCCATCACTTGCTTCGGGCAGCGCGTCGGACGCAAGGCCTGCCTCCAGC
>CANQSG010000068.1 GCA_947626485.1 uncultured Clostridia bacterium
GAAGTCCTAATTGCCTTTCTTGCTACCGGAGAAGTTTTTTGACCTGATTTTGTAACACATCATTGACAAACCTACATTCAGGTGAAATTTTGGTGAAAGTTTGGTGAAAAGTATGGAATTGTTTAGGAAATTGTCGAAAATCAAGTATGAAAAACTAAGTCCATTCAAAAGTGTTTTGAAAAGACTATGGAATGGACTTGATTTTGTGCGCCTATTTTTACATTTTCCTTTTTCCAATGTGTTTTTAACAAGAACATAATACCGATTATGTTGTAGTCGCCGCTAATGGCGGCCATTTTTATATAATCAGCCGCATTCGTTCCATACGCTGACGGTGCTCTGTGCTGGTAGAAATGATATAGATTCGAGTTGTGTTGATACTGCTGTGACCGAGAATATCGGCGAGCTTCGCAATATCTTTTTCAATTCCATAGAACACCCGTGCAAAAAGATGCCGCAGATTGTGAGGGAAGACTTTCTGCGGGTTGACCCCGGCTTCCTCGCATAAGCCTTTCATCTCCCGCCAGATGTTGGTGCGGCTCATGGGCTTGCCTGTGCGGCTGACGAAAACAGCGCCGGATTTAATTTTTTGCTCTGAAATGTATTGAAGCAGTTTCTTTTGCAGATCACGGACGATGAAAACACTTCTTGTCTTGCCTTTGAGCGAAACGGTTGCCTCGCCTTTGCGGACTGCTTCCACGCTGATAAATTGTAGTTCGCTGACACGGATTCCAGTTCCGCAGATCGTTTGTAGAATCAGGCAGAGACGCTCATTCTGCTTCCTCTCCGCCGTCCGGCACAGCCGTTCATATTCTGCCCGTGTCAGTTCCTTTTCTTCCGGGCAGAAGACCTGCTGCTGAATTTTCAGCGATTTCACACGTAGCTCGTACCAACCGAGAAAAGAAAACAGACTGTTCAGCGATGCCAGCATGGAATTGATACTCCGCACGGCATATCCGCTGTCAATCAAGCTCTGCTTATAAGCGATAACAGTATCTTTTATGATTGCTCCGTTGCAGAATGCTGAAAACGCCGTCACATCGCGGATATACTTTTCCAATGTATTCTCGCTCTTTTCCTCCTCCTGCAAGTAATTACGAAACCTTTCGATTTCTTTGCTTGTTAAAAAATGTCCTTTCATTGTATTTACCTCCAGATAAGTAGTGTTTATAGTTTAGTCAATGCAATCAGGGTACAATGCGTTTTGCGCGGAATGGCGGCCGCGCCCGCTTTGTTGCGCGTTCTTGCCATATTACAGTATGCCTGCGCCCGCGCGCCGCGCGGGACACGACCGCCCTCCTCGCGCAAAATCTTCGACCCGAAGTGGTCGGATTTTTCTGTCCGGCAAGGAAAAAGGACGCAGGAATACTGGCGTATTTCAAGGACTTTTGACGCAGCCCGGCGGGAAAATCCGCCCGCTTCGGGCGCATTGTACCCTGATTGCATTGACTATCCGAAAAGTATGAATGGAAATTGTCCGTAATATTGTAGGTCGGCTCTTCGGACAAAACGAATGTGCGGATTTTCCTGCATAGCAAAGCCCCGCCCGATTGCAGATTTCCTGCGTTTCGGACGGGGCTTTTTTGCGCGCGCGGGCAAAAAGAGGCGCGGCAAGGCTTGCTCTTTGCGGAATTCTGTGGTAAAATAAAAAACGGAATGCAACCCGCAGCAGAAAAACGGGGAAATGAAAGGGAGAACAAGATGTCCGGACACTCGAAATGGAGTACCATCAAACGCAAGAAGGAAAAGACCGACCAGCAGCGCGCCAAGGTCTTCACGAAGATCGGCCGCGAGCTCGCCATGGTCGTCAAGGCCGGCGGCACCAACGTCAACGAAAACAGCAAGCTGAAGGACGCCATCGCCAAGGCCAAGGCCGCCAACGTGCCCAACGACAACATCGAGCGCATCATCAAAAAGGCGGCGGGCGAGACCGGCGGCAGCAACTACGAGGAGATCGTCTACGAGGGGTACGGTCCCAACGGCGTCGCCGTCGTGGTGGAGACGCTGACCGACAACCGCAACCGCACCGCCGGCGACCTGCGGCATTATTTCGACAAGTGCGGCGGCAACCTCGGGCAGTCCGGTTCGGTCATGTTCCTGTTTTCCCGCAAGGGGCAGATCGTGATCGAGGCGGAGGGGCTCGACGAGGAGACCGTCATGGACGCCGCCCTCGAAGCCGGCGCCGAGGATTTCAACTTCGACGGCGACGTTTTCGAGATTCTGACCGACCCCAACGAGCTCGGCACGGTGCGCGACGCCCTCGAGGAAAAGGGCTACCGCTTCCTGTCGGCGGAGGTCGCCTATCTGCCCGCGACGATGACGGCGATCGACGACGCCGACGCGGCGGAAAAAATGGAAAAGCTGCTCGACCTGCTCGAGGACGACGACGACGTGCAGGGAGTTTGGCATAATTGGGAGATGCCCGAAGAAGGCTAACGCCTACGCGTTAGCCTGTTTGGACGGGGATTCCGTTCGCCGAAAATCTTTGATTTTCGGACTGCACTCCATCCCCGCCAAAGGCCACCCCTGCGTCTTGAAAAAACCCGCCTATTCGGCGGCTTTTTTCGCTTATAAGGTGTTTTTCCGCCGCGCATGTCGGCGGAAAAACGAATGCGGCGCTTTGCGCCGCGAGAAAATGGTGTTGCCGTAAACCGCGAAATGGCTTACTCTTTTTAATATTTTTTGTCCTGCAACGCCACTTCGGTGTTGAAAATTGCCTGCATGGAGGCTTTGTCGGCGCGGACTACGATGTAGGAGTAGATCGCGTCGATGATGGCGAGTTGGGCGATGCGGGAGTTGACGGCGAGGATCGAGTGCTCGGTCTCCTCCGATTTGGTGAAGAGGGCGATGTCGGCTGCCTCGACAAGGGGCGACGCGCCGGCGCTCGTGATGCAGATCGTGCAGGCGCCCCCGATCTTCGAGAGCCGCAGCGCCTCGACGATGTCCTTCGACGCGCCGGAGTGGGAGACGCCGACGGCGACGCTGCGCCGGTCGAGGTGGGAGGCGATGATGGCCTGCAAATGGTTGTCGCAGCAGGCCTGCGCGTCGAGCCCCAAGCGCAGGAATTTATGCGCGGCGTCGGTCGCGATGGCGGCGGAATTGCCCAGCCCGAAAACCGCGATGCGCCGGGCGTTCATCAGCTTCTGCGCCGCGGCCTCGAGCTGCGCCGGGTCGAGGACGGATTCGGTGTTTTGCAGCGTGACGGTGATCTCCCGCATCTGCTTGCAGAAGATGTCAAAGCAGCTGTCCTCCGGCGAAATTTCGCGGCTGACGACCGAGCTCGCGTTCATCTCCTGCGCGATGCGGATTTTGAGCGACTGGTAGCCGTCGAAGCCCAGCCGCCGCGCGAACCGCACGACCGTCGCCTCGCCGCAACCGCAGGCTTCTGCCAGCGTGCTGATGGACAGGCCGACGATCTCCCCGACGTGCTCGAGCAGATAATCGGCGATTTTCTTCTCGCCCCGCCCCATCTCGCGGTATAAAAAGCGGATGCGATGCATGACAGATTCCATTTCGCACCTCCAAACGGAGTTTTTTTTCATTATTTTACCACACCGTGAAAATTTGTCAAGTCGCGGCGGCGGATTTTGCAAAAAGGCGATTGCAAAATCCGGCGTTTTTTGTTAAGGTAAAGAAAACGGGTCGGCAGAACCGGACGGCGCCTTTCGCCCGCCCCGCGACCGCCCGAACCGAAAAAAACGGAGGAACGCTTATGCTGGATTATCATGTAAAAATCGGCCTGCTGCCCATGCGGCGCGACACGACCGACCGGCCGCGCGGCACCTTTCTGACCTGGTATTCCGCCGAGGAACGCGGACGCCGCTTCGTCGCCTACATCGAGGCGCACTTCGCGAGCGAACAGGTCTCTTTTGTCGACACGAAGGGGCTCGGAACCGCCGACCTCATCTTCAACGCCGACTCCGCCGACGCCGCCGTGCAGCGGTTCCGGGACGCCGACGTCGACGCGGTGCTGCTCATCAACTGCAACTTCGGCAACGAGGAGGCCGCCGCCGACATCGCGCAGGCGCTCGGCAAGCCGGTGCTGCTCTGGGCGCCGCTCGACGATGAATATTACGTCGACGGCATGCGCCCGACCGACTCCCAATGCGGGCTGTTCGGCGTCTCGCGCCAGATGCAGCGCTTTCACATCCCCTTCTCCCACCTGCCCTGCTGCCGCGTCGAATCCCCCGAATTTAAAGAAGGATTCGACAGCTTCGTGCGGGTCGCCTGCATGGTGAAAAACTTCCGCGGCATGCGCATCGGGCAGGTCGGCATCCGCCCGGCGCCCTTCTTCTCGGTCATCTGGAACGAGGGCGAGCTGATGGAGCGGTTCGGCATCCGCCTGATCCCCATCAACTTCGCCGTGATCGAGCAGCGCATGAAGGACGTCGCCGCGCGGAACGACGCGCGCGTCGCCCCCCTCGTCGAAAAGCTGCGATCGTCCTACCGCATGGACGACCTGACGCCGCAGTACCTCGAGCGCATGGCGCAGCTGACAGTGATGTATCAGGATCTGTTCGAGGAATACCGGCTCGACCTGATCTCCGCCGAATGCTGGACGGCGACGCCCATCATGTTCGACGGCCTCGCCCCCTGCGCGGTCTACGGCATTCTCAACGACATGGGGTATCTTGTCTCCTGCGAGAGCGACGTGCACGGCGCGCTGACGATGGCGCTGCTGAAATGCGCGACGCTCGGCCACGGCAAGCCGATCTTCGGCGAGTTCACCGTCCGCCACCCCGAAAACAAAAACGCCGAGCTGCTCTGGCACTGCGGCCCCTTCCCGCTCTCGCAGAAGGCGCCCGACAGCGAGGCGCGGCTCGTCAATCAACGCCAATGGTTCCGGGCGAAGGACGGCGTTTACACCGTCGCCCGCATGGATCAGGAGCACGGCGATTACCAGATGCTCGCCCTGCGCGCCCACACCGTCCCGGGGCCGCAGACCCACGGCACCTATCTCTGGGCGGAATTCGACGACCTGCAGGCCGTCGAGGATCGGCTGATGGACGGGCCGTATATCCACCATTTCATCGAGATCGAGGGCGATTACCGGCGCGAGCTGGCGGAATTCTGCAAGTATTTCCCCCAGCTGCGCATCGACCGCTCGCTCGAACGGTAAGAAAGGAGAAAGATCCGAAATGCAATATCCCGACAACGACTTTTTGTCGGCCGTGATCCTGACCGAATTAGAGGACGCGGTCGGCCGCGAAAACTGCTCGATGCGCCCGATCGACAAAGTCACCCACAGCGTCGACTACTTCTGGCTGTCCCGCATGTGGGCGGATCGGGGGCGCCGAATGCCCGAGGCCGATTTCATCGTCTGCCCGCAGGACGCGACCGAGGTCTCGAAAGTGCTGAAAATCGCGAACTATTATAAAATCCCCGTCACGACCTGGGGCGCGGGCGGCGGCACGCAGGGCGGCGCCATCCCCGTCGCGGGCGGCATCCTGCTTGACACCAAGCGCATGAACCGGATTTACGACGTCAACACCGAGGGCATGTACATCGAATGCGGCGCCGGCGCGATCTACAAGCACGTCGAATGGGCGGCAAACGAGGTCGGCAAGGCGACCATGCACTACCCCTCCTCGCTGACCTGCTCGACCGTCGGCGGCTTCCTCGCCCACCGCGGCATCGGCGTCTGCTCGACGAAATACGGCAAGATTGACGACATGGCCTTAAAGCTTGAGATCGTCCTGCCGAATGGCGATATTATTGAAACTTCGCCCGCCCCCAAGCACGCCGCCGGCCCCGACCTCAACCAGATCTTCATCGGCTCGGAGGGCACGCTGGGCGTCATCACCAAGGCGCAGATGCGCATTTACGACCAGCCGGAGGAGCGCCGCTTCCGCGCCTTCCTGTTCCAGGATATGCACAGCGCCTTCGTCGCCGGGCGCGAGCTGCTGCAAAAGTTCAAGCCGTCGGTCATGCGGCTCTACGACGAGGCCGAGACCGTCTCGCTGATTAAAAAGGTCGTCGGCGTCGAGCGCAAGGGCGCCTTTTTGAACGTCGCTTACGAGGGCGTCAAAGAGCTCGTCGAGGTCGAGGAAAAGATCTTGCTCGACACCTTCGCGCGGCACGGCGCCGAAGACCTCGGCGACGCCTACGGCAAGAAGTGGTGGGACGAAAAGATCACCTTCTTCTACCCCGGCTACATGATGGATCTGCCCCAAATGTTCGGCACGATGGACACCATCGCCCCCTACGACAAGATCGAGGAGATCTATTACGCGATGAAGGAGGCCATCGAGACCAACTTCCCGCAGGCGCGGTTTATCGCCCACTTCTCCCACTGGTACGAGTGGGGCGCGATGGTCTACGACCGCTTTATCATCGACGGCAAGGACGTGCCGCAGGATCCCGTCGAGGCGCTGCGGCTGCACCAGGCGGTCTGGAACTGCGGGGTGCGGACGGCGTTGGCGCACGGCGGCGTCGTCAACGACCACCACGGCGTCGGGATCAAGCTCGGGCGGCTGATGAAAGAGCAGTACGGCCCGGCGATGCAGGTCTTTGAAGGCCTCAAAAAACAGCTGGATCCCAACGGCATTCTCAACCCCTTCAAGCTGGGGCTGTAATCGGAACGGAGGAACGCGAGCATGATCTTATCCGAAAAAAGCAAACAGCACGCCGACGCCTGCCGGTTTTGCTGGATGTGTCACCATATCTGCCCCATCGGCAACGCGACCGGGCTGGAGCGCTGCACCGCCCGCGCCCGCGCGCTGGGGCTCTCCCTCGTCAGCCGCGGCGCCATCGAGCCGACCGAGATCGTCGACAACCTGTACGAATGCTGCACCTGCGGCGGCTGCGTGAACGTCTGCGTCACCGGCTGGGATCCCGTGGCGTTTACCAAAGAAGCCCGCCTGCAGGCCGCCCTCGACGGCATCCTGCCGCCCGCGATCGAAAAACTCGTCGACAACTGCCTGTCGACCGGCAACGCCTACGGCAAGGCCGAGCTCGACGCGGCTTTGCGCGCCGCGATTTCCCGCCACGCCGCGCCGACCGACACCCTGCTCTTCCTCGGCGTCGACGCGCGGTATCAGGCGCCGCAGCAGGCGGAACACGCCATTCGCCTGCTCGAATCCGCCGGCGTTTCCTTTACCGTCTGCGAAGACGAGCCGCCCTCGGGCGTCCAGCTCGATTTCCTCATCGGCGCGGCAGAGGAGACGAAAACGCAGATGACCGCCGCGGCGGCGCTTCTGAACCGGTATGACACCGTGATCCTTTACGACCCGGTCGACGCCAAGGCCGTCCGTCAGCAATACCGCGAATACGGCGTCGAGCTGACCGCCAAGGCCGTCACCTTTACCGCTTTTTGCGCCGGACTGCTCGAGCAGGGGGCGCTGAAGCCCGCGCCGAGCGGCAAGGCCGTCGTCTACCAAGACCCCTACGCCCTCGCGCGCGACCTTGAGGAGACCGAGGAGCCCCGCGCCCTGATTTCCGCCTGCGCCGACCTTTCGGAATTCCTCTGCAACCGGCGCGAGACGGTCTGGGCGGGCAACCTGCTGATGGCGCAGTACCTACCCGACGTGATCGAGAAGGTCGCCGCCCACCGCATCGCCGACGCCGAACGCATCGGCGCGACGGTCATCGTGACCGCCTCGGTCTCGGAATACGCCGCCCTGCGGAGTGTTCCGCAGGACAAGGTCGAGATTTTGTCGATCGAGGACCTGCTGCTCGGCGAAACGGAGGGCTGCTGAAATGCTTGTCACCTTACAGGAAATCATCGCGCTGGCAGACGAAAAGGGCTTTTGCGTGCCGGCGTTCAACGTCTACAACATGGAGACCGTCATGGGCGTCGCCGCTGCCGCCGAGGAGGCCGACGCGCCCGTGATCTTGCAGGTCTATCCCCGCCTGATCCGCGAGGAGAGCGGATATTACGTCAGCCCCGTGATCGTCGCGGCGGCGCGGGCGGCACGCGTGCCGATCTGCTTCCACCTCGACCACGGCGCGGCAGAGCTGGAAGTCCACCGCGCGCTGCGCTGGGGCGCGACCGGCATCATGCTGGACGGCTCCGCCCTGCCCTTTGACGAAAACGTCGCGCTGACGAAACGCGCCATCGCCGCCGCCGGGGCGGTCGGCGTCGCCGTCGAGGGCGAGATCGGCCACGTCGGCACGGTCAACGACGAAAAGATGGGCGAGCTGACCGACCCGCAGGAGGCGGCGGAATTCGTCCGCCGGACGCAGGTCTGCTGTCTTGCGGTGCTCATCGGCAACGCCCACGGGCACTATCGCAAGCCGCCCAAACTCGACATCGACCGCGTCGGCGCCATCCGCGAGGCGACGGGCGGGCTGCCCCTCGTCCTGCACGGCGGGTCGGGCATTCCGGACGAGCAGGTGCGCGCCGCCATCGCGGCGGGGGTGCGCAAGATGAACGTCGGCACCGACGTCTGCTGCGCCTTTGCCGACGGCACCGCCGCCGCCCTCGCCGACCCGAACCGCAGCGTCGCCGTCGACCTGTTTATGCGGCAGCCGATCGAAGCGGTCAAGCGCCTGGCGCTCGAAAAGATCCGTCTGACCGGCGCCGCCGGCATGGCGAGGTAACGCGTATGGCAAAACTCGTCGGAATCGGCGCCTGTGTGCTGGACACCCTTGTGCGCGTCCCGCGCTACCCCGCCGAGGACACCAAGCTGCGCGCGACGGTCAGTCGGCGGGCGGGGGGCGGTCCCGTCGCGACGGGACTGGCGGCGGCGGCGCGGCTGGGGGCGGACGCCGCCTATATCGGCGTGCTCTCGGACGACGCCGGCGGACAGTTTTTGTTGCAGGATTTCGCGCGCTACGGCGTCGACACCGCCTGCGTCACGACCTGCGGCGGCTACCGCTCCTTTACCTCCGTCGTCTGGCTCAGCGAGGCGGCGGCGACCCGCACCTGCGTCTTTGACAAGGGCGACCTGCCGCCGCTGGCACTCGACGAACGGCAGCGCGATGCTGTCGAACAGGCGGAATTGCTGCTCGTCGACGGCAACGAGCTCGACGCCGCCGTCGAAGCGGCGCAGCGCATTCACGCCGCCGGGGGCAAGGTGCTGTACGACGCCGGCGGGCTTTACGACGGCGTGGAACGGCTGCTGAAGCTGACCGATTACCTCATCCCCTCGCAGGAATTCGCCCTCGCCCACACCGGCTGCCGGACCGCCGAACAGGCCGCCCGCGCCCTCTACGACGCCTATCGCCCCGCCTGCGTCGTCATCACGCAGGGCAAGGACGGCGGGCTGCTGTTCGCGGGCGACGACGTCCTTTCCTACCCTGCCTACCCCGCCGAGGTCGTCGATTCCAACGGGGCGGGCGACGTTTTCCACGGCGCCTTTGCCGCGGGACTGCTGAAAGGCTATTCCGTCGAGCAGTGCTGTCATTTCGCCAGCGCGGTCTCGGCGTTGAAATGCACCGGATTCGGCGCGCGCGAGAGCGTTCCCGCGTTCGACGCCGTCCAATCTTATTTAAAGGAGAATGGATATGCTTTATAAACGCCACTGGAACAAAACCGAAGGCCTCACCCCCTTCTTCGCGGCGAACAACAGTGCCTGCCACGCGATGGAGATCGACGCGCTGCATCTGCCGGCGGGCGGCAGCTACACCGGCGACACCGGCGCGCAGGAATACGGCTGCGTGCTGCTTTCCGGGCGGTGCGACGTGACAGGCGCGGGCTTTTCCTTCGCCGACATCGGCAACCGCATGACCGTCTTCGACGGCAAGGCCTACGCCTTTTATCTCCCCCGCAACACCGCTTTCACCGTGACCGCCAAGACCG
>CANQSG010000069.1 GCA_947626485.1 uncultured Clostridia bacterium
TGTAGCGCTCGAGGGTGAAGTTCAGCTCGATGCCGACGCCGAGCGCTGCGGCGCGGCGGAATTGGCGCTCGAGGGTACTGTCGGGAATCAGGTCGAGGACGCGGATATGATCCTGCCAGGTGACGCCGCCGGCGAGCATCCCGGCGAGCAGGCAGCAGGTCGGGTGCGCGATGCCGATCTTGCGGAAGGGCAAGTCCATCTCCAGCACGGCGTCGAGCCGCTCGACCCAGAGCTCGGCGCGGCGCTCGAACGAGGCGGGCACGTCGATCGTAAACCCGTCCATGTGCAGGTGGGTCGTCGGGATGATGACAAAGGCGAAGCGGTCGAAATGTTCCTTCGCCATGCCGAGGGTGCAGGTCTTGTCGAGGTCGATCTCACAGCCGAAGCGGAAGCGAATGCCGTCCTTTTGCGGCAGCGGCAGGCTCTGGGCGATGTGGGCGTAATCCTGCCGGTCGTAAAAATCGAGGGGCTGACATTTCGGCACGGTCTCGTCCCAGTGGTGATCCGTGAGAATGATATCGTTCAACCCGGCGTCGACGGCGTATTGCAGGACGCGGGCGGGCGTCTGCTCGGGATCGAGCGAGCAGAGCGAAAGGCCGGTATGGATGTGGTAATCCTGATCGACAACAAAGCGCATGGCGGGAAGCTCCTTTTTTCGGACGCCTTTTTTCAGGGCGGACGCCGCACCCGAAGCGAAGCCGAATGCGGCGTGGTTGACAGACCGCGGCAATCAAGCCTGCGGCGTTTGTTTTTTCTTCTTGCGCAGGACGAGCAGCACGGTCGTCACGATCGCGGCGGCGAGCAGCACCCCGCCGACGATGATCAGAACGACGACGTAGGTCGGAATGCCGCCGGTGCGGGTGACGACGGGACGGCGATTCGTCACCGTGCTGGTGGTCGTGGAGGGGCCGGTATCCTCGACGGTCTCCTCCCAGGTGTCGCCCGGCGTGCCGGGGACGGTGACCTCGATGCGGTTCTGGCGCTTGGGCACCGTGACCTTTTGCAGCGCCGCAGAGGTCGGGATGAACATGAAATCGTCGAAATAGAGGCTGGCGCCGCCCGTAGTGCGCAGGGCGACCCACGGGGTCTGGGCGACGAAGCGGTAGCTCACCTGCTGCCATTCCTTGTCTTGCAGGCCGGTCAGCGAGGTCATGCGCTTGACGCCGGCGTTGGTGCCGAAGACGTCGGGGAATTCTTCGAAGACGAGCGAGAGCTCGGCGGCAGAACCCGACTTGTCGGTCGAGACCCAGAAGGTCAGGTTGTACTCCTGCCCGGGCGTGAGCATGTCTTCATAGAGCAGCAGGACGTCGCGCGGCTCGGCGTCGGCGCCGATGCGGTGCATGCTTGCGAGGCCGTTGTGGACGTAGTTCGCGTCGAAGCCCGCCGTGCCGGGGCGATAGAGCTCATAATCCGCCTCGACGTCGTAGATCGAATTCGGGTAGTTCTCGAAATCCTGCACGACGCCTTCGGCTTCCCAACCGGCGTAAAGCAGCTGGTCGAAATACGGGAAGTAGTCGATCGTGAAGCGCAGGTCGAGCTCGCGGTAGAGATACCAGCCGGTGAAGCGGTAGCCCTCGCGCACCGGCGTCGGCAGGTGCAGCGGGGTTTCCGGGTCGCCGAGCATGGGCTCGATCTCGTTGCCGCCGTTGGTCTCGAAGGTGATCTTGATCTTGGCGGGGTCGGTCGTGTTCGAGAAGCGGGCGGGGTCGTCGAACCGCTCGGCGAAGCCGCGCAGCACCGGCGTGCCGTTGTCGAGCGCGAGCCAGACGTTGTCGAAATCGAAGCCGATCATGTTGAGCTTCGCGATCTCGCCCCGCATCATCAGGACACTGATCATCGTCACGGCGCGGGGGACGCCGCCGGCGTTCGAATAATTGTGCTCGTACTCGAAGGGCGAGCTCTGGTTCGTGACGCTCGCTCTGCCGCCGCCGAGGAGGTTGGCCTTGTCCGTGGCGACGTAGCAGTTGCGGATCACGCCGCCCTCAAGCAGCGTCCAGGAGTTGCCGTAGATGCCGCCGTCGCGGTCGGACTGGCGAATGAGGTTGCCGACGAAATAGCAGTTGTCAGCCGTGAAGGGCGAGGGGGCGCCGCCGATGAGGCCGCCGGGGAAATAGGCGTCGATCGTGACGGTCGCGTCGGCGAAGCACTCCGAAAGGTCGAGCAGCGTTTTGGGGTTGTCATAGTCGTCGATGAAGCACTGGCCGACGAAGCCGGCGGCGTAGGCCTCGGCGTTGGGGTTCGTGTTATCCGAAGCGGGGCGGGCGTGAATTTCGGACTGCGTCAGACCCACGCGGTGGATCGAGGCGCCGTCGCAGGCCGTCGGGAAGAGGCCGGCGTAGACGACGGAATTCGTGAAGCGCTGGTTCAGATAGAGCCCGGAAATGATGTGATAGGCGCCGTCGAGGTGGCCGCGGAAGCAGCCCTCGCGGGCGGCCGAAACGGTGAACCACGGGATCGCGCTGTCCTGCCAGCCGTCCGACGATGTGTCGTTGAGCAGGATGTCGGCGGTCAGGACGTAGTATTTCCCTTCGCTGTTTTTCAGGTCGGTGAAGACGAGCTTCGCGAGCTGTTCGCCGGTGGCGATCTGGTAGGGGTCGTTTTGTTCACCGGTGCCGGCGGCGTAGTTCGTGGCGATACGCCCCGTCCAGAAGGCGCCCGGCGTGCCGTCGGAGGAAACGGGCTTGAGCTTCGGATAGCGCGCGGAGGTGAAGTAGGTGCCGACCCAGTCGAGCTGCGGCATGTTGGTCTTCGCGTCCTCGCCGCGCATCAGTGAAGCGTCAAGCACGGTCACGCTCGGGACGGTCTCGTCCGCCTCGGTGCCGTAGTTCTTCGCGCCGGTGACCGACGCGCCGTTGTAGGAGCAGAAGACGGTGCCGACCGCGTAGCTGTTGATGACGGAGCGCGAGGAGTTCCAGGCGTTGCCGATCATCGCGCCGTAACGCGCGCCGGATTCGGTGCTGTGTTTCAGCGTGCCGACGAAATAGCAGCTGTCGATCGTGATGTTTGCAGAGCCGCCCGCTGCCAGGCCGCCGGTGAAGCTCTTCGCGGAAGAATCATTTTCGATCAGAACGTCCTCCTCGACGAAGCAACCGGTCAGGCTCAGCGAGGTCGAGAACTGGCCGACGATCGCGGCGACGTAGACCTCTTGCGCCGCGGTCGTGTCGAGGTGGAGATAGGCGTGATCGACGCCGAGGTTGTTGATCGTCGCCCCGTTCGTGCGGGGGAAGAGGGCGAGGAAGAAGTTGCCGCTCGGGGCGGTATCGTTATAATAGAGACCCGAGACGGTGTGGCCGTTGCCCTCGAGGGTGCCGGCGAAGGCCGCCGTGCCGATCGAGGTGTACCAGGCGCGGTTGGTGTCCGCCTCGTACCACTTTTCGGCGGTGGTGTCGTTGAGCAGGATGTCGTGCGTCAGCTCGTAATACTTCCCTGCCGTCGACCCGCCGTTGGTGATGAGGAAGGCGAGCTGGTCCGCCGTCGCGATCTGATAGGGGGCGTCTTTCGCGCCGGTGCCGCCCGCGAAATGGGTCGCGACGCCGCCGCCCCAGACTTCGCCCGGCAGGCTCTCCGCCCCGTCGAAGCGCAGGTGCGGGTAGCCCTCGGTCGTCACCCAGACGCTCGACCAGCTCAGCTGCGGCATGTTGTCCTTCGCCGCCGCGCCGGTCATCTGTTCCTTCGTCAGGACGGTGATCGACTTGTCGCTGTGCTCGTTGCCCTCGGCGACGGTGTTATAGTTGCCGGTGCTGTCGTTGCGGAAGGCGTGGGTGTGGCCGCGCAGCCGCCGCCCGTCGACCGTCGCAAAGCAGTGGCGGATCGAGACGGAATCGATGTTGCTCGAATCGCTGTTCCAGACGTTGCCGAGCAGGGCGCCGTACCGCCCGTCGGGCGAGGCAGGCAGGGGATCCGGAACCGTGATCGAACCGGTGAAGGCGCAGTTTTCGAGCTTCGTGCCCGCCGCCGCGCCGAAGTACGCCGCGAGTCCCCCGGCGTTCTTGCCGGCGTTCAGCGAGACGGTCGTCTCGACAAAACAGCGTTCAAGGGTCACGCCGCCGCCGCCGGCGCCGAGGCTCGCCGCGGCGCTGCCGGAGGTCGTGAAGGAGGCGTCGGCGATGACGAGGTTGCGCACCGTCACGCCGTTCACGAAGGTCGGGAAAAGGGCGACGGTCGCGCCGCCGTTGTAATAGAGGCCGGAGATCGTGTGCCCCTGCCCGTCGAAGGTGCCGGCAAATTTCTTCGCGGCGTTCGAATCATACCACGATTTCGCGGTGTTCGTCCAGGTTTCGTCCGACGTATCGTTGAGGGCGACGTCCTCGGTTAAGACGTAGAACTTGCCCTGCGTGTCCTCGTCGAGCGAGACGAGGCGGGCGAGCTGCGCGGCGTTGGCGATCTCGAAGGGCTCGGTTTCGGTGCCCTTGCCGCCCGCGTAGGCGTCGGCAGCCGAGCCGTCCCACGGCGCGGTCTCGGGTTCGTCTCCCGTCGTGCCGAACCGCAGGCGGGGGTAACCGTCGGGCGAGGTCGTCCAGACGTCGAGCCAGTCGAAGGCGGTCATGTTATCCCGCGCCGCGTTGCCCTTCATCTGGTCGTCGGTCATGACGGTGACGCCCGACACGGCCTCCGGCACTCCGTTGCTCTCGCCGACCGTGTTATAGCTGGCCGTCGCGGACGGGGTGTAGCCGGAATAGGAGTTGAAGATGACGCCGACGGCGTAGCAGTTGCTAAAGGTGCGGGTGTTCCAGACGTCGCCGGCCATCGCGCCGAAGCGCACGCCGGTTTCCTTTGAATATTCCAGTTGCCCGGCGAAATAGCAGTTTTCGGCGGTGATTTTCCCGCCGCCGCCGCCGATCAGGCCGCCGACGCGCGAGCCCGCCGTCGCGGCGTTGCTGACCGTGACGCTCTCGTCCACGCCGCATTGTTGCAGCGTCGTCGCGGTGGATGCCACACCGATCAGTCCGCCGACGTAGGTGTTGCCGGTGCCGGTCGTGGTGCAGCGCAGGTAAGAATCCTGCAACACGAGATTGCAGATCGTCGCGCCGTTCGTCGCCGGGAAGAGGCCGGTTTTGACGCTGCCGCCCGTGCCGTCGTAATAGAGGCCGGAGACGGTGTGCCCCGCCCCGTCGAAGGTGCCGATGAAGGTCTTGGCGGTCGAGGTGTCATACCACTTGTGCGCCGAGTCCTTCCAGTTGAGCACCGTCGTATCGTTGAGGCGGATGTCGGCGGTCAGGACGAAATGGCTGCCCGCACCGGCGGCGTCGGAGGTCAACAGGTAGGCGAGCTGCGCGGGGGTCTCGATCTGGTAAGGCTCTTCAGCAGAACCGGCGCCGCCCGCAAAGGAGTCGGCGACGCTGCCGTCCCAGACCTCGGGCGCATCGGGTTCTTCGGGTTCTTCCGCCGTCGCAAAGCGCAGGCGCGGGAAGTCGCCCTCGACCGTCTCCCAAGTCTCGAGCCAGTCGAGATCGGGCATGTTCGTCTTCGCCGCCTCGCCCTTCATGTCGTCTTCGGCGACGGTCTGGGCGTTGGGCAGGTTGTTCGCGCGCACCTCCGGCACGGTCGCGTAATTATTGGAGCCGGAGAAGTTCCAGTGCTGGCAGATCATCGCGCCGCAGGAGATGGTGCGGTTGACCGAAAGGGTGGCGCTCCAGAAGTCGCCGAGCAGGCCGTGATTGTTCAGCAGGCCGCCCTCGAGCTTCCCGTAAAAGGCGGAATTGTCGACCGAGATCGTCGCCGTGCCGCGCGCCGCGAAGCCCGCGACGTCGGTCGCGTCATTTGTGCCGCGGACAACGGCGTCCCGCACGATCACGTGGTCGATCGTGCAGTTGCCGTCGGCGTAGCCGATGAGGGCGGAGACGCCCTGATTCGAACCCGAGCAGGTCAGGTCGGCGCCCGAGACGATCAGATTTTTGAGGACGGCGGTCGAACCGGCGTTGACGCGGGGGAACAGGCCGGCGTGGCGCGCGCCGTTGTAATACAGGCCGAAAATCGTGTGCCCCGCCCCGTCGAGCGTGCCGGAAAAGGACTTCGACGAATTGTAGTCAAACCAGCTCTGCGCCGAAGCCGTCCAGTCGTCGGTCGAATTGTCGTTCAGGCGGATGTCGGCCGTCAGGAGGAAATGCTTGCCCTCGGTGTCGGCCGTCGAGACGAGATAGGCAAGCTGGTCTGCCGTCGCGATTTGGAACGGATCCGTAATGGAGCCGTCGCCGTCCGCGAAGGATTCGGCGACCGAGCCGTCCCAAATCGAGCCGCCGACCGACGGGCTTGCCGCGACCGGCAGCACCGCCAGCATGCCGAGCAGGAGGGAAAGCGCCGTCAGGCAGGCGAGGAGCTGCTTGCCGCCGGGAAGAAATCGCTTCATGAAATCATCCTCTTTTCATTCGGGAGGTCGTGTCCGCGCGGTTATTTCTTCAGGCCGAGCGCGGAGAGCTGGGAATCGATGTTCTGGTTGACCTTGGTGGCGGCGGCGTTGATCCGGTTCGCCATGGCGGAAAGCTCTGCGTCGACCTGGTTTGGCGCCTTGGTCGCGACGACGGTGTAATCGAAGCCGTCCTCGTTCGTCAGGTTGCAGACGCCGGTCAGATAATAGGGGTTCTTGGCGTCGGTATTGACGCCGGTCGTCAGCTTGAAGAAGAAGCTCTCGGCTTCCTTGTTGATAAAGGAGGTCGACCGGTCGTAATTGTTGACGTCAAGATAATAGCGCAGGAAGAGGCCGGCGCCGACGGGGTTCTTCGCGCCGCGGATGAGACCCCAGCCGCGGAAGATGCCGGTCGAAACGGTCGTAATCCGGGATGTAGCAGAAGCCGACCTCGTCGGCCTTCATGTTCGCGAAATAGCCGACCGCCTTGGTGCCGTAGACGTTGGTGATCGCCATGCCGGCCTGGCCGATGATGAAGTTGTTGATGAGGTTATGCTCGGTGACGGGGCGGATATAGCCCTTCGAGGTCCAGTCGGCGATCTTTTTCAGGACGTTCGACGCCATCGTGTCGACGCCGTTGACGAGCTTGCCGTTCTGCATCTTGAAGAAGCCGGTGTTCGCCGCGCCCAGCAGCGACTGGACGTTGATATAGGCGCCGATGTAGCCCGCGTTTTTCAGCTCGGACATACATTTTTCAAAGGCGGCGTAATTCCAGCTGCCCGCCTTGTAATACTCCTCGGGGGTGCGGATGTTGTTGTCGGCGAAGATGCGCTTGTTGTAGAACAGGCAGTCGACCTCCGACCAGATGTTGCCCACCGCGTTGACGAGGAAGGGCTTGCCGCCCATCGTCGACAGCTTGATCATGCCCTGATCCCAGATCGGGTCGGACAGGTCGAGCTGCATGGCCTCGATCGGCTGCAGGACCGAGAGCGAGGACGGCCAGTCTTCATTATTGAAGAAGACGTCGGGCGCGTTTTTGGAGGCGATCATACCGGCGATGGTGTTGACGTAGCCGTCCTGCGCGACGGTGTCGATCTTCACTTTAATGCCGTATTTCTTCTCGAAGGCGTCGACCACGGGGCCGTCTTCCTGCTTGTGCGGGTCTTTCCAGGTCGCGAAGCGCACCGTCGTCCCGCGGTATTTTTCGGGGTCGACCTTACCGGTCGAGCCGCCGGTCGTGCCGTTCGGGCCGGTGCCCGCCGCGCCGCCGTCGACGCGGCTGACGGTCGTGCCGGGCTGGGCGGTCGTGCCGTTCGAGCCGGAGGCGGTCGTCGCGCCGCCGTTGTTTTCCACGGTGATGGTGGATTCCTCCTCGATCCAGGAGACCACCTCTTCCCCGCCGCAGCCGACCGCCATCATAAGCGCCAGCACGAGCGTCGTCAGACGTAACGCCAGGGATACCTTTTTCTGTCTTGTCATCGTTCAAAACTCCCTTCAACGGTTTTGTTTGCAATGTTTTTTATCGGAACAGGTTTTTAGCCTGTGATTCCCACGCGGTCGATGCTTTCGATGAACCAGCGCTGCAAGACCATATAGACCAGCAGCATCGGGGTGACGAAGAGGACGCAGCCCGCCATCTGATAAGCGAGGGTCTCGGGCTGATTTTCGTTGAGATAATAGCCGAGCAGCGAAAGGTTATTCGGCAGCATATCGAGCTGCATCGCCAGCGGATAATTGTCGCTCAGGTACATCGAGCAGAGCAGGTAGTCGTTCCAGTGCCAGATCAGCGAAAAGACGACGACCGTCAGAATCACGACGCCGGACGAGGGCAGCGCGATCGAGAGGAAGGTGCGGAAAGGTCCTGCGCCGTCGATCCAGGCGGCTTCCTCGAGCTCCTTCGGCAGGCCGTTGAAAAACTGCATGTAGATGAAGATGAGGATGCCGGAGCGCAGCCCCATTGAGAAGAGCGAGGGCAGGTAAAACGCGAGCGGCGAGCCGAGCAGATTCGGCCGCAGGTCGACCCCCGTCGTCTTCGCGACGAGCCCGAGAATGCCGAGGACGTCCATCTTCGAATAGGTCGCGACGCGCGGGATAATCACCATCATATCGGGCACGAGGATCGTCAAAAACAGCACGCCGATGAGCAGCGAGCGGCCTTTGAAGCGGAAGCGGGAAAAGCCGTATGCCGTGACGGCGCAGGCGCAGACCTCGATCAAAGCGCTGACGATCTCGTAGAGCAGCGTCGAGCGCAGCGAGGCGAGGTACTGCATCACGTCAAAGGCGACGCGGTAGTTTTCGAGCGGGCTGATCGATTCCGGGATCCAGACGCGGGTCGAGTTGAAAAACCCGGTGCGGCTGACGAGCGAGGTCACGACCATATAAAACAGCGGGTAGAGAATGACGAAGCCGACGGCGATGAGGATGATCAGCCGGAAGCAGAAGCCCAGCGCGGCGGGCGCCGAACGGCGAAAGCGCTCGACATTCACGCGCGGCAGGTCGGAAGATTTTGCTTGCACCCTTTACGCCCCTTTCATTCCCAGCGCCGCTGCAGCAGGCGGCGATACAGCAGCACGACCAGTCCCATGATCGTCCCGACCACGAGGAAGTACGCCCAGAGCATGGCGGAGGTCTCGTCGTAGACGGCGCTGCGCATCATCGAATAGACGTTAAGCACCATGGACGTTCGGTCGCTGATAAAGAGCTCGACCATCGTAAAGACGCCGACGAGCAGCGTGACGTTGGAGAGCATCGGGAAGGTGATGAACCAGAATTCCTCCCACTTCGTCGCGCCTTCGACGCGGCTGGCCTCGTAGAGCGAGGAGGGGATGGATTGCAGACCCGCGAGGAAGAGCACCGTCTGAATGCCGGTGTTCCAGATGAGGTCGAAGATGTTGGTGATGATCTGCTGGACGTAGACGGCGATCTCGGACGGGAGGTTGAGCATCGCGACGACGTCCTCGACGCTGAACATGTTGCCGGTGATGCTCTCGGAAGCCGCCGAGTCGCCGATGCCGCCACCCGTCATCGAGGAGATCATGCGCAGGACGGTGCCCGTCGCGATGATGACCGGCATAAAGTAGAGCGAGCGGAAGAAGAGGCGGCCGCGGAATTTCTGATTGAGCAGCAGCGCGAGCACGAGGCTCAGCAGCAAAATCACGGGCAGCGAATAAAGGAAGCGGGTGACCGATTTTTGCAGCCAGCCGAGGTAATCGGCGTGTTCGAACAGGACGTATTTAAAGTTGGCAAACCCGACGAAGACGGAGCGGATGCCCGATTCGGTCACCGTGACGTCCGAGAAGGAAATGCTCATGTGCGGTAAAGTAACACAATAATTTGATAGGCAACCGCCCCTATTCCGTAATTTGAAAGACCGGCT
>CANQSG010000070.1 GCA_947626485.1 uncultured Clostridia bacterium
TGCCGGTGTAATTCATCGTGGGGTAGCGGTCGCCGTCGATGTACATTTTCGCCTCGCCCTCGAGCCAGCAGGTGGAGGTGCCGTTGACGCCGACGGCGAGGGTGAGCCCCGCGAAGCGGCCGGAACCGCGAATGCCGTCGATGCCGGTGTAGGAACGACCCTTCTGCACGGGGTGCTCCTGGCGATAGGCGGCGTGGAAATAGCCGCTGTTTTCGGGGATCTCGCCGTACCAGCCGGACAACATATAATAGCAGGCCTCGGCCTGCTTGCCGCGGTTTTCGATGGTGATGCGGCAGCGCTTGCGGAAGGGCATTTCGAAATAGGAATTCATGCCCCGACCGGGCGCGACGAGGAGCATCGCGGAGTTGAGCACCGGCCAGTTGTCGTCGCGGTCGCCGTAATTTTCATCGTAGGCGAGGCCGAAGAAGGCGGAAAGCGGCGCTTCGACCGAGGGGGCGGGGCAATCGTCCCAATAGATGCGCAGAATGAAGGAATGGCCGACGTAGCCGCCGAACCAGAGATGCGTCAGCATCCCGGGGCCGTGCGCGTCGCAGATCGTGGTGGTCTCGCCGGGTTTGATCGCGATGCAGGAGTGGAGCTTTTCGCAGTCCTTGCCGCGGGTGCCTCCGCTCTTCTCCCCCGTCGGATTTTCCGCCGAAAAACCGAAGGTGACGCGGTCGTGCAGTTGACTGATGGACATGGAACATCATCCTTTCGAAACGGCATTGTGCCGGATTTGGCTACATGATACCACAGGTCGGGCGGATTTGCAAGGCAAAAAACGGGGAATTTTTTTAAGTCGTTTCGGCAGAGTCGCGCGGGGCGCCGTCGGGGGCGTAGCGGGCGGCGACTTGCAGCCAGACGGCGCACTCGAGGCGCTTGCGGAAGAGCTTGCAGCCGTATTCGTAGGCGCCGGTGATGCTGCCGGAGGCGTGATACGCGTTGGCGGCGCAACCGCCGGAGCAATAGAGCCGCGCCCAGCAGTCGGCGCAGGCGGGGCGGGCGTAGACGTTGCAGCGGGCGAATTCGTCGGTCAGCGCGCGGTCGGTCACGCCCTGCCAGACGTCGCCGAGGCGGAAACGCGGCTCGCCGACGAACTGGTGGCAGGGATAGAGGTCGCCCGTCGGCGTCACGGCGAGGTATTCCGTCCCAGCGCCGCAGCCGGCGATGCGCTTATAAATGCAGGGGCCGTGCGCGAGGTCGAGCATGTAATGATAAAACGTGAAGGGGCGACCGGCGCGCTCGCGGGCGTGCATCTCGGTCGCGAGGGCTTCGTACTGGGCAAGCAGGACGGGCAGATCGTCGTCGGTCAGGGCGCAAGGGTCGCCGGGCGGGCAGACGACGGGCTCCATCGCGAGGCGGTCGAAGCCGAGGTCGGCGAGGTGGAGCAGGTCGGCGGTGAAATCGGTGTTATAGTGGGTGTAGGTGCCGCGGACGTAATACTCGCGGTCGCCCCGCGCGGCGGCGAATTTTTGAAATTTGGGGACGACGCGGTCGTAGCTGCCGTTGCCGGCGCAGTCGACGCGGAAGCGGTCGTGGACGAATTTTCTGCCGTCGATCGACATGACGACGTTGTGCATTTCGCGGTTGGCGAAGTCGATCACCTCGTCGTCGACGAGGACGCCGTTGGTCGTCAGGGTGAAGCGGAATTTCTTGTGCGTTTCCGCCTCGATCGAGCGGGCGTAGGCGACGAGGCGCTTGACGACATCCCAGTTCATCAGGGGCTCGCCGCCGAAGAAATCGACCTCGAGGTTGACGCGGTCGCCGGATTTTGCGACGAGGAAATCGAGCGCCTGCTTGCCGACGTCGAAGGACATGAGGGCGCGCGCGCCGTGGTATTTGCCCTGGCTTGCGAAGCAGTAGCTGCAATCGAGGTTGCAGGTGTGGGCGACGTGCAGGCAGAGGGCTTTGACGACGCCGGGGCGGCGTTGGAACCGGTCGGCAGCGGCGGCGTAGGGGTCGGGAGAATCGAGCTGGCCGGCGGCGCGCAAGGCTTCGACCTCGTCGAGGCAGGCGCGAATCTCGTCGGGCGTGACCTCGGGGCGGTCGGCGTATTTTTCGGCAAGGGCGGCGACGATCTCGTCGGGGGACGACTTGCCGAGGCGGGCGATGACGTCGTAGGCGACCTCGTCGACGACGTGGACGGCGCCGGAATAGACGTCGAGCACGATCGAATAGCCGTTCATCTGGTACTGGTGCAGCATGGTTTCATCTCCAAAAGACAGCACAAGACCGCCCGCGCCCGGCGCGAACGGTCCTGCGGCCGTAGGGTTTTAGTCCTCGTTTTTGTGTTCGCAGGTCTGGTTGGCGACGCCGCAGGACGTCTTGCAGGCGGACTGGCAGGAGGTCTGGCATTCGCCGCAGCCGCCCGTGACGGCGCTCTTCGGCAGATCGCGGGTCTCCAGCGTTTGGATGTGCTTCATTTGGGTTGCCCCCTTTCTGAACTACTGTGCTAAGTTATATTTTACACCATTTTCGCCCGCGGGTCAATATTTATTCCGCACAAAATATGCGGTCGGGCAATCCGCCGCGCGTCGAGCGCAGGTCGGCGCCCGTTTGCAGGAGGGAAAGCAGGCGTTCGTCGAGCACCTCGCCGGGCAGGAAAAGCGGCGCGCCGGGCGGATAGAGCCAGACGTATTCCCCGCTGACCCGACCGATCGCGTCGGACGGCGCGCGGAACCTCCCCGGGGCGCGCAGAGCCTCGCCCGGCAGGGCGCGGGAGACCGGCAGCTGCCCGAAATCGACGGGCGGCGGGGCGCAGCCGGGGGCGCAGAGGCGGTCGGCTTCGCGCAGAGCGCGGGCGAAGCGGTCGAGCGAGGCGGCGGTGTCCCCCATGCCGGTCATGGCGAGGGCGTAATTCCCGGCGGAAGCTTCGAGCTCGACGCGAAAGCGCTCCCGCAGCAGGTCGGCAAGATGCGCGCCGGAGCAGGTCGTCCGGTCGGTGCGCAAAACGATCTTCGACGGGTCGCGGGCAAAGACGCCGTCGGTGTCGAAATCGAGCGCGAGGTGTTGTAGGTCGGTGAGCTTCGCGCGGAAATCGGAAAGGGCGGCGAGCCAGCGGTCGGCGGCGGCGTCCCCCTCGCGGGCGAGGTAATCGACGCAGCCGTCGATCGAGGCGGCGAGGAGATAGGACGGGCTGCTCGACTGGAAAATCGTCACGTTGTGGCGCAGCAGGGCGCCGTCGACCCGGTCGGAGCAGCGGTAGAGCAGCGCCGTCTGGGTCAGGGCGGGCAGGGTTTTGTGCAGGCTTTGGACGACGAGGTCGGCGCCGCTTTGCACCGCGCTTTGCGGGAAGGCGCCGAAGCCGAAATGCGCCCCGTGCGCCGCATCGACGAGCAGCAGGGCGCCGTGGGCGTGGCAAATTTTGGCGATGGCGGGCAGGTCGCTGCAAACGCCCTCATACGTCGGGCTCGTCAGGCAGACGAGGTGAACGTCGGGGTGCGTACAAAGCGCCTGCTCGACCGAGGCGGGGGCGACGGATCTCCAGACGCCGAGGCGCGGGTCGGTCGACGGCGTGAGGTAATAAAGCGGCGCGCCGACGAGCTCGGCGGCGTGGTAAACCGAACGGTGCGAGCCGCGAAAGAGCAGCAGCGAACCGCCCGCATTCAGCGCCGTGCGGACGGCGGCGAGCAGGCCGGCGGTGCTGCCCCCGACGAGGCAAAGGCAGTCCTTCGCGCCCCAAAGCGACGCCGCGCGGGTCTCGAGGGCGCGGAAGAGCCCCTGCGGGTCGTTTAAATTGTCGAAGCCCGGCAGCTCGGTCAGATCGAGCCCGCAGCCGAGCCGTTCGAGCCACGGAAAAGCCGCGCCGTTGCGCTTGTGCCCCGGCATGTGCATCGGCAGCATGTCCGCCGCCGCGTAGCGTTGCAGTTCGTCGAGCAGCAAGGCCGCTCCCCCTTCCCCGTTCTTCTTTCTTGCAAAAAACAAACGCGCCGAAGTCGACGCGTTATAACCCTGATTGCATTAACTAGGCCGCGCCGTCGCGGCGCAGCACGATGAGCACCGTTTTAAAGAGGATGCGCAGATCGTGCCCGATGCTCCACTGGGAGATGTACTGTTTATCGAGGGCGACGACTTCCTCGAAATCGGTGATGTTGCTTCTGCCGCTGACCTGCCAGAGACCGGTCAGACCCGGCTTTGCCGCCAGGCGAATCTTATGGTGCAATTCGTATTTCTCGTACTCGTCGAGGGTCGGCGGGCGGGTGCCGACGAGGCTCATGTCGCCTTTCAAAATGTTCCAAAACTGCGGCAGCTCGTCGAGCGAGGTGGCGCGCATGAAGCGGCCGATCGGCGTGATGCGGGGGTCGTTGTCGATCTTGAACATCAGGCCGTTCATCTTGTTCTGCGCCATCAGCTCCTGCTTGCGGGCTTCGGCGTCGGCATACATCGAGCGGAATTTATAGAGCCGGAAGACCTTGCCGTTTTTGCCGACCCGCTTCTGCGAGAAGAAGACGGGACCGGGCGACTGGATGACGATGATGGGGGCGAAGATGACGAAAACGACCGCCGTGATCAGCAGGCCGATCAGCGCGCCGACGATGTCGAGCAGGCGCTTGAGCACCATCTGCTGCATCGGCGCGAGCCGCAACGATTCGGTCAGCACGGCGTATCCGCCGACCATGTCGACCGTGCGGCCTTCGAAGTCGCCGACCTGCGCAATGTCCATCATCAGGTGGATCGTGACGCCCATGTCCGCGCAGCCGTCCAGCAGCGCCTCGTCCGGCGTATCGTCCCACGAGGTCAACAGAAAGATCTCATCGACCCAGTGGCTTTTGATGTAGTCGAGCGTCTGCGCACAGCCGCAGACGACGGGAACGCCCTCGATCTCGGCGGGCGCGTCGCCCTCCGCCCCGTCCGAGAGGATCACGCCGACGAAGGGCGTCCACTGGTCGGATTGCAGCCGCAGCAGCGCCTCGGCGACCTTCTGGCGCGGGGCGACGAGCAGGGCGGCGTTTTTCTTGCGGAAGCGGCGCAGCGCCGCCCGGACAAAGAGGCGGCCGAGATAGGTCAGCGGGATGCCGACCAGCGCGAGATACAGGAAGACGAGGCGGGAAAAAGAGCCCTCTTTATCCATAAAGAGGTAGAGCAGCAGCACGAAGAGCAGCAGCAGATAATGCTTGAGCACCGCGACGAATTCGAGACAGAAGCCGCGCTGCAGCACCGTCCCGTAGGAATCGGCGAAGAAGAGCACGAGAAAGTGGATCAGCGCCAGCGAGATGCAGGCGTTGCGATAGAGCGGATCGGCGTAAAACCGCAGATTTCCAAACCGCAGAAAATAGGCGGCGAAAAAGGCAAGGTACAGGCAGAGCAGATCCACCAGCGTGAAGCTGAGGTAGGATCGCACGTTGTGCCCGGCGATTCGTTGATACATCCGGTCTGAAAACCCCTCATTTCAAATTGGAAGCGGCGCGGCTACCCTCCGACGGCCGTGCGACGCGCGCAAAAAAGAAGTAAGTCCGTTATCGGTTCTTCCCGATTTTTCGCGCAAGGAAACGCTCCCTATTTCACATTTTATCACAAAAATTAAGATTTGTAAACCGGAAAGTGCGAAAAATTTGCGGAATTTTGTTCCGGGCATAGCGTTCGCCGTCAAGCGTCCTGAAATTTCTGCTTTTCATCTGAAATTTCGGCTTATCACGCTTGACTTTGATAAAAAAGCATTCGCCGTCAAATCGGTGAACTTGAAAGAATCCGTCGGATTCAGTCGTCCTTTTGGCCGCGTTCCCGCAGCCGGGCGTTGACGCGTCCGATTTGCAGCGCGCAAAGCAGGGCGACGCCGCAGAACAGCCCGAGCAAAAACCCGACCGCCATCCAGAACCACATGCCACGCTCTCCCCTTCCGTCGCCCCGGCGAAGACGCCCGCCGGTTTCGGCTCTGCTTTATAGTATGCCGAGCCGCGGCGCGCGGTATACGGAACGGGAGATTTTCGGGCTTTGCGTCAGCGCGCGCCCTTTTGCTCGATGGCGGCGGGCTTTGTGTTGACGGCGCGGATGCGGGAAATGTCGACCTTGGGGGCGCGGTCGTAGGTGTAAAGCCCGTTGACCTCCTGCTCGACGTCGTAAAGCTGGGTGTAGCAGAAGCCGAGCATTTTTTCGTTGTCGAGCAGCGCCTCGGTCAGCCCGGCGTAGCGCGCGAGAAAGGCGTCCTCGTTCGTGGCGGTGCCGTAGCCCCAGGCGGTCGCCGCCGGGTCGCTGCGGTCGTAGCCGCTCACGGCGGCGGACGGGTCGTAGCGGACGCCGCCGTATTCGCTCATGAAAACGGGTTCGCCGCCGTAGTGCTGGCGGTCGCCGAGCTCTTCCTCGAGCACCTGCTCGGTCACGAGGCGATCGTAGCGGCGGCGGAAAACGGCGGGGTCCTGCTCGTAATCGTGCAGGTCGTAGATGTCGGTTCTCACGTGGAAATGGCCGCTCACGTCGATGCAGGGGCGGGTCGGGTCGAGCTGCTTCGTCAGGCGGTAGACGAGCTCGATCATGCCGGTCCCGGTGCGGCGCGGGCCGAAATCGGTCGTCTCGTTGAGCGGGCACCAGCCGATGATCGACGGGTGGTTGCGGTCGCGCTCGACGACCTCGCTCCACTCGGGCAGGACGGCGTAGATCGCCTCGCCGCCGTCGTGCTGTTTGAGCCCCCAGTTCGGATACTCGCCCCAGACGAGATACCCCAGCCGGTCGCAGTGGTACAAAAAGCGGGGCTCGAAGACCTTTTCGTGCAGCCGCGCGCCGTTAAATCCCGCCGCGAGGGAAAGCTCGATGTCGCGGGCGAGCGCTTCATCGGACGGGGCGGTATAAATGCCGTCGGGATAAAAGCCCTGGTCGAGCACGAGGCGCTGGAAGACCGGCTTGCCGTTGAGCAGGAAAGCGCCGTTTTCGAGCGCGACGTCCCGCAGGCCGAAATAGCTTTGCACGCGATCCTCGCCGAAGCGGAAGGTCAGGTCGTAAAGCCTGCCCGCGCCGGGTTCCCAGAGGTGCCGCGCGGCGAGGGGAATGTGAAACGCGAGGTGTCCCGCGGCGCTGTCCGCATGGAAGCTGCCCATCGGCGCGCCGGCAAAGGTCACGTCGACCGAGAATTCCGCCCGCCCGGCGAGGTCGACCGAAGCGTAAAGCACGCCCTCGGCCGCGTTGGGCTCGAGCCGGAAGCCGACAACGTGCGCCTCGGGGACGAATTCGAGCCAGACGGTCTGCCAGATGCCGGTCGTGCGGGTGTAAAAACAGCCGTGGGAGCGCAGCGCCATGCTCTGCTTGCCCGAGGGCTGCAGGGGATCGCGGGTGTCGTCCTCGGCGCAGACGGCGACGGTGTTCTCGCCGGGGTGCGCCTGCTCGGTGATATCCAAGCAGAAGGAGCTCATGCCACCGACGTGCCGCCCGACGAGGGCGCCGTTGACCCAGACGGTCGCGCGGTAATCGCAGGCGCCGAAATGCAGCAGCACCCGCCCGGCGCACTCCGCGTCGGACAGCGTCACCGTCCGGCGATACCAGACGCAGGGCAGAAAATCGGTCTGCCCGACGCCGGAGAGCTTGCTTTCCGGGCAGAACGGCACCTGGATTTCGCCGGCAAACGCGTCGGCCTTCCAAAGCCCGCGCTCCTTGCCGTTGCGGGCGGCGTCGATCTCAAATTCCCAGCTGCCGTTGAGGTTTTTCCAGCTGTCCCGCTGAAACTGCGGGTTCGGGTGTTCGGGTCGGTAACACATAAAAAGCGCCTCCTGTTGCGCGTGATTTACGGCTATTATAGCATAAACCGGCGGCCGTTGCAAGAGAAAACGGTCGCCGGTTTTAGCGCGTTATTTATCGCCGAGAAAGTCCTTGACCTTGTCGAAAAAGCTGCGGCTTTTCTTGTAGTTTTTCGGCTCCGCCGATTCGTCGAAGGATTTGAGGATCTCCTTCTGCTTCGCCGAGAGGTCGCGGGGCACCTCGACCGAAATTTTGACGTATTGGTCGCCCCTGCCGGTGTAGTTCAGGCGCTGGATGCCCTTGCCCCGCAGCTTGAACTCATCGCCCGGCTGGGTGCCCTCATGTACGGTGAATTTGACCTTCCCGTCGAGGGTCGGCACGGTGATCTCGGCGCCGAGCGCCGCCTGCGTGAAGGTGATGGGGATCTCGCAGAAGACGTCGAAGCCGTCGCGCTCGAAGATCGGGTGGGGGCGCACCGTGACGTGAACGTGCAGGTCGCCCGAGGGGCCGCCGTTGACCCCGGCGTCGCCGCCGCCCCGCAGGTTGATGATCTGCCCGTCGTCGATGCCGGCGGGGATGTCGATCGTCCGGGTGACGGTGCGGCGCAGCCGCCCTTTTCCGGCGCAGGCGTGGCAGGGCTTTTCGATGATCTTGCCGGTGCCGCGGCACTGGTCGCAGACCCGCTGGGTCTGCATCGCGCCGAGCGGGGTGCGCTGGGTGACGGTGATGCGGCCGCTGCCGTGGCAGCTCGGGCAGGTTTTGGTCTCGCTGCCCGGTTCGGCGCCCGAGCCGTGGCAGGCCTCGCAGCTCTCGACGCGGGTGATCTGGATCTCCTTTTTGCAGCCCTTCGCCGCCTCTTCAAACGAGAGGTTGACGTTGGACGCGGCATCCTCGCCCCGGCGCGGCGCGTTGGGGTTCGCCCGCCGTCCGCCGCCGAAGCCGCCGCCGAAAAACTGGCCGAAGATGTCGCCCAAATCGCCGAAATCGAAGCCGCCGGCGCCGTAGGCGCCCCCCTGCCCCGCGCCGAAATTCGGGTCGACGCCGGCATGGCCGAACTGGTCGTAGCGGGCGCGCTTTTCGGCGTCGGAAAGCACCTCGTAGGCCTCGTTCACCTCTTTGAACTTGGCCTCCGCCTCTTTGTCGCCGGGGTGCAGGTCGGGGTGGTATTTCTTCGCCGCCTTGCGGTAAGCCTTTTTCAGCTCGTCGTCGCTGACGCCGCGGTCGACGCCCAGCACCTCGTAATAATCCTTTTTCTCAGGCACAGTCACACGCTCCCGTAACAGTTAAACAGTAGGCAGGGGCGGTTTTCCCGCCCCCTGCTTGCGAGTTATTGCTGATTCTTGTCGTCCACGTCGGTGTAGTCGGCCTCGTAGACGTTGGAATCGTTGCCGCCCTGTGCGCCGGGGGCGGCGTCGCCGTTGCCGCCTGCCGCCTGCTGCGCTTCGGCAGCCGCTTTGTAGACCTTTTCGGAGACGGCGTAGACCTTCTTTTGCAGCTCTTCCTGTTTCGCCTTGATCGCGTCGATATCCTGTCCCTTCAGGGCTTCCTTCAGGGCCTCGGTCGCCGCGGTGATCTCGGATTTTTCCTGCTCCTCGAGCTTGTCGCCGAACTCGCTGACCGTCTTTTCGGTCTGGTAGATCAGCTGGTCGGCGCCGTTGCGGACGTCGATCTCCTCGCGGCGCTTCTTGTCCTCCGCGGCGTACTGCTCGGCTTCCTTCACGGCCTTGTCGATGTCCTCTTTAGACATGTTGGTGTTCGAGGTGATCGTGATCGACTGCTCCTTGCCGGTGCCGAGGTCTTTGGCGGAAACGTGGACGATGCCGTTGGCGTCGATGTCGAAGGTGACCTGAATCTGCGGAATGCCGCGCGGCGCCGGGGCGATGCCGTCGAGGTGGAAGACGCCGAGCGTCTTGTTGTCGCGGGCAAATTCGCGCTCGCCCTGCAGGACGTGCACCTCGACCGAGGTCTGGCCGTCGGCGGCGGTCGA
>CANQSG010000071.1 GCA_947626485.1 uncultured Clostridia bacterium
GATCCTGCGACCATAAAACGGTCAGGTTCGGTTCCGCCGACGGGCCGAGGTTGTAGAGCGTTTGCAGGAAGCGGAAACAGGTCTTGGTCGTCATGCTCCGCCCGTCGGTCGAGACGCCGGCGAGCGAGCAGGTCACCCACACCGGGTCGCCCGCGAAAAGCTCGTTGTATTCCGGCGTGCGCAGGTGGCGAACAAGGCGCAATTTCAGCACGAGGTCGTCGATGAGCTCCTGCGCGCCCGCCTCGGTCAGCGTGCCCTCTTTCAGGTCGCGCTCGGCGTAGATATCGAGAAAGGCGGAGATGCGGCCGATGCTGTTCGCGGCGCCGTTTTGCTCTTTGATGGCGCCGAGATAGCCGAAATAGAGCCATTGAACGGCTTCGTACATCGTTTCGGCGGGGCGGGAGATGTCGCAGCCGTAGGCCGCCGCCATCTCTTTGAGCTGTTCCATGAATTCGATCTGCCGCGCGACGTCCTCGAGGAGCTGGATCGTCTCGGCGGACATATCGAAATCCCGTTCCCCGACGGCTGCCTGGTCGGCCTTTTTCTCGGCGATCAGGCGATCCATGCCGTAGAGCGCGACACGGCGGTAATCGCCGATGATGCGGCCGCGGGCGTAGGCGTCGGGCAGGCCGGTTAAAAGTCCGGCGTGGCGGGCGCGGCGCATGGTCTTTGTATAGACCCGGAAGACGCCGGTGTTGTGGGTGGTGCGGTATTTGAATTCCTGCGTGATCTTCGGGCTGATCTGATAGCCGTAGGCCTCGCAGGACTGCACCGCGTTGCGGTAGCCCGCGAAGGGGTTGACGGCGCGTTTGAGGGGCGCGTCGGTTTGCAGGCCGAGGATGATGTCCTCCCCCTCGCAGATATAGCCCGGCGGGTAGGCGAGCAGCGAGGAGACGCGTTCGGTGTCGACGTCGAGCACGCCGCCCTTTTCGGTCTCGGCGGCAAGCAGCTGTTCGACGCGGGAAAGCGCCGAGGCGGTGCGCGGCGTCTTGCCCGTCAGAAAGGCGGCGTCGCCGGTATAAGGCGTATAATTGCGCTGGATAAAATCGCGCACGTCGATCTGCGCGATCCAGTCACCGGGTTGAAAGCTTCTCCAGGCGTGTTCCATTTTCTCTTCTCCCGTAGTTTCGTTTCGCCTGCGCCGACGGGTGCAAAAAAACCGTACAGGCATGCGGTTGCAGACGATGCCCAGACGGTCGGCATAACTTTCCCTTTCGCTCCATCATAGTGTTTCTCTATGTTCCCGTCAGTCACGAAAGCGGTTTTTGTTGGCGGAATCCAGTATAGCATATCCCGCCCGATTTGTCAACATATTGTGTAGAAAAGATTTTGCAACCACAAGAAAAAGCGCTTTCCCGGTCGGAAAGCGCCTTTTTGCGGATTACGCTGCGCCGCGTTTTCAGCGGAACATAGTCTGCACGCCGTCGACGAAATCGCCGACCGCGCGCATGGCTTTGCCGGTGCCTCTGGACAGATTGCGGTCGTCCTTGTGCAGCACCAGCCGCCCGACGGTCGCCAGCACGGCGCCCGCCGCCATTCCGGCGCCGACGCCCTTGGCGAAGCTGACCGCGCTTCCCTTCTTGCCGTTCATACCAAACCCTCCCTTGATTTCGTGGTTGGGATTAGTATGCGCAGGCCGTCGGGGTTTTATGACGGCATGCCGAAATATTCGCCGTACCAGACGAGGAAGGTGTAAACCGTCCAGATCTTGCGGCTCAAATCCTCCTTGCCGTCGCGGTGCCGGTCGAGCAGGCGGACGAGCTCGTCGGTGTGGAAATAGCGCTGCGCCGGCTTGCTTTCAAAGGCGGCGCGGACTTTTTGATAATAAGGCTCCTCGCGCAGCCAGACGCGGATGGGCACCGGGAAGCCGAGTTTGTCCTTCGTCGCGGTGCGGCGCGGCAGCGTCTTTTCGGCGGCCTTGCGCAGGGCGAGCTTGGTCGTGACGGTGTTGACGCGGCAGTTTGTCGGAATTTTTTCGGCGAGCTCCATGACCTTTTTGTCGAGGAAGGGCACCCGCAGCTCGAGCGAGTTCGCCATGCTCGTCTTGTCGGCTTTCAGCAGGATGTCCCCCATCAGCCAGAGGTTGATGTCGAGGTACTGCATGCGGGTGATGACGTCCTTGTCGCGAACCTCCTCGTAGACCGGGGCGCAGAGCTGCTGCGGGGTGACGGCGGAAGTCGGGTTTTTGAGCAGCTTTGCCCGCTCGGCGGCCGAGAAGATCGAGGCGTTGCCGATGAAGCGCTCCTCGACGGTCTTGCCGCGGCGGACAAGGTAATTGATGCCGTGCTTCTGCGGCAGGTGGGCGGCGATCTTGCCGATGAGGCGGCGCAGGAAGAAGGGCAGCTTATCGTAGGCCGTCAGCGTGATGGGCTCCTGATAGATACGGTAGCCGCCGAAGAGCTCGTCGGCGCCCTCGCCCGACATGACGACCTTGACGTACTGCGACGCGAGCTTGGAGACGAAATAGAGGGCGATGGCGGCGGGGTCGGCGAGCGGCTCGTCCATGTGGTACTGAATGTGGGGGAATTCCGTCCAGTATTCCTCGGGCGTGATGACCTTGCTGATGTTTTCGACGCCGATGGTCTTTGCGAACTCCTTGGCGTAGCCGATTTCGTTATAGCGGTCGCCGTCGTCGCTCTCGAAGCCGACGGTGAAGGTCTTGTCGACCTTGGCGGCCTCGGCGATATAGCTCGAATCGATGCCGCTGGAGAGGAAGGAGCCGACCTCGACGTCGCTGATTTTATGCGCTTCGACCGACTCGCGCAGGGTCTTGTCGACCTGGTCGGCGTAAAATTCCAACGTGCCGTCCTCGGGCGAGAAATTCGGCCGCCAGTAGCGCGTCAGCTCCATTTTGCCGTCCTGCCAGACAAAATAATGCGCCGGCATCAGCTTGAAAACGCCGCGGAAGAAGGTTTCCGGCGTCGGCGAATACTGGAAGGAAAGATAGTGCGCGAGGGCTTCCTCGTTGAGCTCCTTTTCAAAGGCGGGGTGCGGCAGAAAGGCTTTGATCTCGGAGCCGAACAGGAAGGTCTCCCCCATCGTCGCATAGTAAAACGGCTTGATGCCGAAGGGGTCGCGGGCGCCAAACAACGTCCGGGTGGTCTTGTCCCAGATCACAAAGGCGAACATGCCGCGCAGTTTTTCGACGAGCGCCGTGCCGTATTCCTCGTACCCGTGGACGAGCACCTCGCTGTCGCTGTGGGTGCGAAAGGTGTGCCCGAGCGAAAGCAGCTCGCGCCGCAGGTCGGGGAAATTGTAAATTTCGCCGTTAAAGAGCAGGACGAGGTTGCCGTCCTCGTTGAAGATGGGCTGGTCGCCCTCGGCGAGGTCGATGATGCTGAGCCGGCGAAAGCCGAGGCAGATCGCCTCGTCGATATAAGCGCCGTCCGAATCGGGGCCGCGGTGGGCGATGCGATCCATCATCTCATGCAGCACCGCGCCGTCGTCCGCGATCCGGTTTGTAAATCCGACAAATCCGCACATATTGATTACTCCTAAATTCCGTTTACTGTTCCGGCGAGTCATCGCCGGGTGTGACATCCGACTTCTATTATACAGGATTTGCGCCGAAAAACAAAGAGAAAATTTCAAAAAAGTTTTTCGGGCAAAATGCGATCGACCCCGCGCGCCGCCGCGCCGACCGCAAATCCCGCCAGCGCGCCGCAGGCAAGCAGGGGCGGCAGATAGTAAAACAGACCCCTGCCGCCGAGCAGACAGGCCGCCGCGCACCATTGGCCGAGGTTGTGGGCGACGCCGCCGAGCAGGCTGCGCCCCGCCGCGCCCGGCGCCCGCCAGCGCCGCAGAAGCAGCAGCACCGCGAGGCTCAGCGCCCCGCCCGCCAGCGAGAACAGAAAGCGAAAGGCGTTGCCGAACAGCAGCGACGAGAGGGCGATACGCGCGAGGTTGACGCCCGCCGCCCCCGCCGGGTCGTCCCGCAGCAGCAGGAGCATTACGACGGCGTTCGCCAGCCCGACCCGCACGCCTGGGATGGGGATAAGGGGCGCAAGAAGGGTTTCAAGATAGGAAAACAGCAGGCTGACCGCCAGCAACAGCCCGTAGAGGGCGACGCGTTTCGCGTGGGAATTCGGTTTCATTTACGCCCTCCTTTCATTCGATGCGGACGATGACGCGGTGCGGCAGGCAGACGATCGACTGCCCGGCGGCGTCGATGGGCGCGTGGGCGACGCAGATTTGATCGGGGCAATCCGCCCACTCCATAAACGCGCGGCCGTCCCGGATCACCAGCCGATTGCCCGAAAGCGGGACGGTGCGGTCGGTTTGCAGCGAATAGCGGGTCTCGACGCCGTCCTCGGACACGACGACCGTCTGCCCCGCCCGGCGCGGCAACAACGCGCCGACGCCCCAGAGCAGCAGCGCCGCCGCCAGCGTGCCGCACAGCAGCCGCAGATCCGTCCGATTCATCCCCCGCACCCCCGCGCAAACTTTTTATTTATTTTACCACAGATTTCGCCGGATTGCACCCCTGATTTTTTGGGTTGCTTTTTTGCGCAAATCTTGTATAATAGAGATATAGTAACCACAAGATAAAGTTCACGGCTTGCAAACAGAAAGGTTGTTTTTTCAATGAGCGGAATTTTCGGCGTCGTTTCCAAATCAGACTGTGTTTTCGACCTCTTTTTCGGGATCGATTATCACTCCCACCTCGGCACCCGGCGCGGCGGCATGGCGGTTTACGGGGAAGCCGGCTTCGACCGCGCGATCCACAACATCGAGAACGCCCCCTTCCGCACCAAGTTCGAAAAGGATTTTGCGGAGCTGAAGGGAAATCTCGGCATCGGCTGCATTTCGGACAGCGAGCCGCAGCCGCTGCTCGTGCGCTCCCACCTCGGCAGCTTCGCCATCACGACGGTCGGCCGCATCAACAACCTCGACGAGCTGACGCAGTCGGCCTTCCGGGACGGCAAGACCCATTTTCTCGAAATGAGCGGCGGCGAGGTCAACGCGACCGAGCTGGTCGCCGCCCTGATCAACCAGAAGGACAACATCGTCGACGGCATCCGCTACGCGCAGGAGTCGATCGACGGCTCGATGTCGATGCTGATCTTGACGCCCGAGGGCATCTACGCCGCCCGGGATTATAAAGGCCGCACGCCGCTCGTCATCGGGCAGAAGGAGGGGGCGTTCTGCGCCTCGTTTGAAAGCTTTGCCTATATCAACCTCGGTTATTCCGATTATCAGGAGCTGCGCCCCGCCGAGATCGTCTTCCTCACGCCCGAATCGGTCACGACCGTCGCCCCGCCGCGCGAGGAGATGAAGATCTGCACCTTCTTGTGGATCTACTACGGCTATCCGACCTCGACCTATGAATCGGTCAACGTCGAGGATATGCGCTATCGCTGCGGCGCCGCCCTCGCCCGCCGGGACAACGTGCAGCCCGATTCGATCGCCGGCGTGCCCGATTCCGGCACGGCCCACGCCATCGGCTACGCCAACGCCTCGGGCATTCCCTTCGCCCGCCCCTTCATCAAATACACCCCCACCTGGCCGCGCTCCTTCATGCCCTCGATTCAGACCCAGCGCAACCTGATCGCGCGGATGAAGCTGATCCCGGTGCGCAGCCAGATCGAAGGCAAAAAGCTGCTGCTGATCGACGATTCGATCGTCCGCGGCACCCAGATGCGGGAGACAACCGAGCTGCTCTACCGCGACGGGGCGAAGGAGGTCCACATCCGCCCCGCCTGTCCCCCGCTGCTGTACGGCTGCAAATACCTGAATTTCTCGCGCTCGAGCTCGGAGCTCGACCTCATCACCCGCCGCGTCATTCAGGATCGCGAGGGGCCCGACGTCGACGCGAAGACCCTCGCCGACTACGCGAACCCCGACAGTCAGAACTACGCCGAAATGGTCGACGAGATCGGCCGCCAGCTGAATTTCACCTCGCTGCGCTATCACCGGCTCGACGATATGGTCGAATCGGTCGGCATTTCGCCCTGCAAGCTCTGCACCTACTGCTGGAACGGGCAGGAGTGAGCGCTCGCCCTTGACAAATCGAGCCGGCGGCTTTACAATAGAAAGCGGAAACCCGGCGACACGCGCAGAAGGAAGGCGACGGTACGAGCGGCAAACACGCGACCCGCACAGAGGACGCCCCGCCGAAAAAGCGGCGGCTGTGGCGTTGGATTTTGCCCGGCGTCCTGCTTTTGGCGCTGCTCGCCTTTTACCTCGGCGACCTCGCCACCGAGCCCCTCGCCCACTGGCAGCCGCGGTATGACGCGCTCGACCTATCAACGCTGCTCGAACGAAACGACGTCGACGCGCTGCTGCGTCAGACGGGGCTGACCGAGATCGGCCTTGAGAGGGTCGGCCGCGATGCAAACGCGCTGCTGCCCTATCAAAAGGCGCTTTTTGCCGACGTCGGCGTGCGCTGCACCCGCAACAGCATCTTTTCCAAGCAGGAGGCGCTCGTCGGGCTTGCCGCCTCGCTCGTCCCGCTCGAGGACGGCGACGTGCTCGTCTCGCCCTGCTCCCACGTTTCGGGCTGGCGCAACGGACACGCCGCGATCGTCGTCGACGCAGCAAACGGGCTGACGCTCGAATCCTACGTTTTGGGCGAAAAATCCGCCGAGCAGGACGTTTTCGCCTGGCGCGAGTTCCCCGCCTTTCTCGTCTTCCGGCTCAAAGGCGCCGACGCCGCAAAGCGCGCCGAGATCGCCGCCTACGCCCGCCGGACGCTGGAAAACGTGCCCTACGGCTTTACCAACGGCATTTTCACCCCGAAGCACCGGGACGGCGTCGCGCCGGTCGACACCCAATGCGCCCACCTCGTCTGGGACGCGTTTTTCCAGTTCGACTTCGACCTCGACAGCGACGGCGGCGCCATCGTCACCCCGCGCGACCTCGCCGGCAGTCCCCTGCTCGAGCTCGTCCAGGCCTACGGCATGGACCCGACAAAATTATGGAGCTAAACCGCTCGCGGTTTCATCTCATATTCAGGAGGTCAGAATCATGAAGCTTGCAGACTTTTTCCCGTTGAACGCCGCCGTGAAGGAAAAGGACGCCGTCACCCTCGCCATCGTGCTGGTGATCTACATCCTCGCCCCGGCGATTTTCGGCATCCTATGCGGCATTCTCTCGCACATTCCGCTGCTCGGGTGGATTTTCCTCACGATCAGCACCCTCGTCGGCATTTACGCGCTCGCCGGCATCGTGCTCGCCGTTTTCAAGTTCCTCGGCAAGTCGCTGTAATCCCCGCAGAAATCGCGCCGAACCGCGGTTTTCTGCCGCGCGGCGTTTGCAAAACGAAAGGAGTCAACCCCACATGAAATTAGGAGTTTTAACCGTCCCGCTCGGCGGAATGCCGCTCAAAGACGCGCTGGCCTATCTGAAAGGCCTCGGCGTTCAGCAGGTCGAGATCGGCTGCGGCGGCACCCCCGGCACGGCGCACGCCGACGCCGTCGACATGCTCGCCCACCCGGAGAAGATCGACGCGTTTGCCCAGACCCTGGCGGATTCCGGGCTGACGCTGGCGGCGCTGGCCTGCCACGGCAACCCCGTCCACCCCAACCGCGAGATCGCCGACGGCTATCATCGCCAGTTTGAAGCCGCCATTTTGCTGGCGGAAAAGCTGGGTGTGCGCACCGTCGTCGGCTTCTCGGGCTGCCCGGGCGACTGCGAGGAATCGAAATATCCGAACTGGCCGGTCGCGACCTGGCCGGACGACTTCGAGAAAATTCGCCAGTGGCAGTGGAACGAGAAGCTCATCCCCTACTGGAAAAAGACCGCGGCCTTTGCCGAGGCGCACGGCGTCGACCAGATCGCCTTTGAACTGCACCCCGGCTTCAGCGTCTACAACCCCGAGACGCTGCTGCGCATGCGCGAAGCCGTCGGCCCCGTCATCGGCGCCAACGTCGACCCCTCGCACCTCTTCTGGCAGGGCATCGACCCCGTCGCCGCCATCCGGGAGCTCAAAGGCGCCATCTACCATTTCCACGCGAAGGACACCGCCATCGACAGCCGCAACACGGCGGTCAACGGCGTGCTGAGCACCCTGCCCTTCGGCCAGATCGCCGAACGCAGCTGGGTCTTCCGCACCGTAGGCTACGGCCACGACGAATCCGTCTGGCGCGCGATTTTCAGCGAGCTGGCGAAGGTCGGGTACGACGGCGTGATCTCGATTGAGCACGAGGACGGCCTGATGACCGACAAGGAAGGCCTCGAAAAAGCCGTCGCCTTCCTCAAACGCGAAATCATCTTCGACCGCCGCGACGGCAATATGTTCTGGGCGTAATTTTAAGCCCGTAAACAACAGCAGACCCGCAAGGAATCACCTCTTGCGGGTCTGTTTTTTTGCGCAAATCAGGCGTCGGCGTTGTCGTCGGCGGGCGGGGTCGGTTGTTCTTCGGGTCGGTCGGGGGCGAGGGTCTCGAACCGATAGGCGCCGTCGGCGTAGCGACAGCGGACGCGGTCGCCTTTTTTGACGCTGCCGTCGAGCATTTTCTCGCTGAAGGCGTCCTCGACGTCGGTCTGGATCGCCCGGCGCAGCGGCCGTGCGCCGTAGACGGGGTCGAAGCCCGCCTCGGCGACCGCCTCCTGCACCGAGGGGTCGAAGGTGACGTCGATGTCGAGCGAAGCGAGGCGCTTTTGCAGCTGCGCGAGCATCCGTCCGGCGATCTCGACGATGTCGTCGTGGGTCAGCTTGCGGAAGACGATGACGTCGTCAACGCGGTTGAGGAATTCGGGGCGGAAGGCCTGCTTGAGCTCGCCGAGCACAGCCTCGCGGATTTCGGCGTCGCTGCGCCCCTGGGACGCCGAGCCGTCGCCGAAGCCGAAGGCCGTCTTTTTGTCGGTGATCTGGCGGGCGCCGATGTTCGAGGTCATGATGATGACGGTGTTTTTGAAGTCGACGCGGCGTCCCTGCGAGTCGGTCAGGATGCCGTCCTCGAGGATTTGCAGCAGGATGTTGAAGACGTCGGGATGCGCCTTTTCGATCTCGTCGAAGAGCACGACGGAATAGGGCGAGCGGCGCACCTTTTCGGTGAGCTGGCCGCCCTCGTCATAGCCGACGTAGCCGGGCGGCGAGCCGACCAGGCGGGAGACGGTGTGCTTCTCCATATATTCCGACATATCGAAGCGGATCATGGCGTTTTCGCTGCCGAACATCGCCTCCGCCAACGACTTGCAGAGCTCGGTCTTGCCGACGCCGGTCGGCCCTAAAAAGAGGAAGGAGCCGATGGGGCGCTTGGGGTCCTTGAGCCCGACACGGCCGCGGCGGATCGCCTTCGCGACGGCGTGGACGGCTTCCTCCTGCCCGACGATGCGCTGATGCAGGACGTCCTCCATGCGCAGCAGGCGGGCGCTTTCGGCCTCGGTCAGCTGGGTGACCGGGACGCCCGTCCACTCCGAGACGATGGCGGCGATCTCCTCTGCCGTGACCTCGCCGGAATGGCGGCCGTCGCCGGACTCCCACGCGGCGCGGCGGGCGGTGAGCTGTTCGTTGAGGGCGTGGACGCGGTCGCGCAGCTCGGCGGCCTTTTCGAAGTCCTGCGCGTTGATGGCCTCGGTCTTCTCGGCTTCGGCCTTCTTGATCTGGGTTTCGAGCTCGCGCAGGTCGGGCGGCGCCGTGAAGACCCGCAGGCGAAGCTTGCTGCCAGCCTCGTCGATC
>CANQSG010000072.1 GCA_947626485.1 uncultured Clostridia bacterium
CCCGCTCGATGCCATCCGGCTTTTCGTACCCGACCAGCACGTCGGCGTTGCCGCCCGCCTCGCCCGCCGAAAGCTCGCCGCGCGTGTCGACGAGGGCGACCCGGCGGCAGACCCCGTCGAACCCGTCGGCGAGCCGGCGCGCGAACTCCCGCAGCAGCGTCGTTTTGCCGCTGCCCGGCGGCCCGGCGATCAGCAGCCCGCCGCCCGTGTAGCGCCGCAGCAGTCCGTCAGCGCAGCCGGGGACGCTTCGCGCGATGCGCAGGTTGATCGAGGTCACGTCCCGCACCGCACCCGATTCGCTCAGCGTCCCGCAGACCCCGGCGCGGCAGCCGCCCGGCAGCCGCAGGTAGCCCTGCCGCAGCTCCGATTCATGCGCGTAGACCGACCGATTGCAAAGCGCGAGAAAGCAGGCCTGCAACGTCTCGTCGTCGAGCGGGTCCTCGCCCGGCGAGACGCGCGTCATGCACCCCCGGCGGCCGACGAAGCGGGTCTCGCCCCCGACCGTCAGGGCGATCGCCCCGCCGCTGCGCAACCGGATCTCCTGCGCGCGCGCCCGCACCGAATCGGGCAAATCGAGCAAAATCGCCGCCAGCCGCGCCGGAAGCAACCTCGCCGCCCGATCAAACGCCCCGCAATCCAAACCCGCAACCATCTCTCCCGTCACCCCTTTCCGTTCTTCACTCTTCACTCATCACTCCCGCGCCCGCAGGCGCGGCTCCCCCGTTCTTCACTCTTCACTCTTCACTCATCACTCTAATCCTATGCTGCCTGTCCCCCCGTTAGAACGCGCAAAAACCCGCCCGAGTCAGCCTCGGACGGGTGCGGTGAAATTGAAGCTTTGCGGCGTCAGCGGGTTTGCAGGACGGCTTCGGCGTAGCGGACGGTCTCCATGGCGTCCTTGGAATAGCAGTCGGCGCCGATCTGGTCGGCGTATTCCTGCGTCAACACCGCGCCGCCGACGACGGTGCGGCACCACGGCGCGCGTTCGCGCAGCAGGCGAATGGTCGCCTCCATCGCCGGGACGGTCGTCGTCATCAAAGCGCTGAGCCCCGCCAGCGGCGCGTGCAGCTCGACGACGGTCTCGACGACCCGCTCGGGCGGCACGTCCTTGCCGAGGTCGACGACCCGGAAGCCGTAATTTTCCAGCAGCAGCCGGACGATGTTCTTGCCGATGTCGTGGATGTCGCCCTGCACCGTCGCCAGCACGAAGGGGCCCTTCCCGGCGGGCTGTGCCTGTCCGGCGAGGGACGCCTTGACCGCTTCGAAGGCGCTTTTCGCCGCCTCGGCGCTCATGAGCAGCTGCGGCAGGTAGACCGTCTTTTTCTCGAAGCCCTCGCCGACGGTGTTCAGGGCGGGGATGACGTCGCGGTCGATCAACGCGAGGGGGGCTGTCCCCGCCGAAAGCAGCGCGTCGGCGAGCTCGCGCGCGCGCTCCCTGCGCCCCTGCAAAATCGCGGTTTGCAGCTCGGAGGCCGAGGGGAGAATCTGCCCTGCCGCCTGCGCGGTTTTTTCGGCGGGCTTTGCGACCTCTGCCGGTTCCTCGGCGGCGGCGGCGATATAGGCCGCGCAGTTTTCGTCCCGCCCGCGCAGGGCGCGATAGGCAAAATAGGTCTTGCGCATCTCGGCGGAATCGGGGTTTATAATCGCGGCAGACAGCCCGTTCGCGAGCGCCAGCGCGAAGAAGGTGCTGTTGACCGCGTCGCGCCGGGGCAGGCCGAAGGAGACGTTGGAGATGCCGAGCGAGGTGTGACAGCCGAGCTCGGTGCGAATGCGGCGCAGCGCCTCGAGCGTCACGCGGGCGGCGTTCGGCTCGGCGCTGACGGTCATCGCCAGCGTGTCAAAGACGAGATTTTCCTTCCCGATACCGTAGGACGCGGCGGTTTCGATGATCTTGCGGGCGACGGCGGCCCTGCCCTCCGCCGTCGGCGGGATACCGGTCTCGTCGAGCGTGAGGGCGACGATGACGCCGCCGTATTTGCGCGCCAGCGGGAAGACCGCCTCCATGCTCTCGCGCTTGCCGTTGACCGAATTGAGCATCGCCTTGCCGTTGTACCGCCGCAGCGCCGCCTCCATGGCGACGGGGTCGGCGGTGTCGATTTGCAGCGGCAGGTCGCAGACCGCCTGCAATTCACAGACCGTGTCGGCCAGCAGTTTGACCTCGTCGACGTCCGGCAGTCCGACGTTGACGTCGAGCAGGTGGACGCCGCGCGCCTGCTGGCGCAGCCCTTCCGACAAAATATAGTCGGTGTCGCCCGCGCGCAGCGCCTGCTGGAACCGCTTTTTGCCGGTGGGATTGATGCGCTCGCCGATGAGGACGGGGTCGTCCGAAAGGCAGACCGCGTGGGTATAGGACGAGACGACGGTGCGCTTCGGCGGCGGCGTCGGCTGCGGGCGCAGGTCGCGCGTCGCGGCGGTCAGGGCTGCGATATAGGCGGGCGTCGTCCCGCAGCAGCCGCCGAAAAGCCGCACCCCCTGCTTGACGAGGGAGGCGACGGAAGCGGCGAATTCGGCTTCGCCGACGTCGTAACAGGTTTTGCCGTCGACCACGCGGGGCAGGCCGGCGTTGGGCTGGAACAGCACGGGCAGCGCGGTGCTTTCGAGCAGCGCCGTCACGACGCCGCGCAGCTGTTCGGGGCCGAGGGAGCAGTTCGCACCGATGGCGTCGGCGCCCATGCCCTCGAGCAGCGCCGTCATGGCCTGCGGCGTGGCGCCGGTCATCAGCTTGCCGTCGGCGCCGTAGGCGTTCGAGACGATCACCGGCAGCGAACAGTTTTCCTTTGCGGCGAGCAGCGCCGCCTTGGTCTCATAACTGTCGTTCATCGTCTCGATCAGAATGAGGTCGGCGCCCGCCTGCGCGCCGAGCCGCACCGTTTCGGCAAAGAGGCGCACGGCGTCCTCAAAATCGAGGTCGCCCAGCGGGCGCAGCATCCGGCCGCTGGGTCCTACGTCGAGCGCGACGAATTTCTCCTGCGGCGCTTCGCTCTGTTCGGCGGCAAGCCGGGCGCAGCGGACGGCGGCGGGGATGATCTCTTTTAATTCCTCGGCGGAAAAGTGCAGTCGGTTGGCGCCGAAGGTGTCGGTCGTCGCGACGTTGCTGCCCGCGTCGAAATACTGCCGGTGAATGTCGGTCAAAACGTCCGGCCGGGTCAGGCACCAGCGCTCGGGCGCCTCGCCCGGCGGCAGACCGCGCGCCTGCAACAACGTGCCGAGGCCGCCGTCGAACCGCACCGGTTCGGTCGATAAAAATTGAGAAAAGGTCATGGGGGTTCCTCCGCGTTTACCGGGCTTGCCCGGCGCATTCCAGCCCGACAAAGGCCGTCACCGATTTGGTCGGCGAGAGCAGCAGGCTTTCGTTTAAGGTCAGCCCGATGCGGCGCGCGCAGTCGAGCGTTTGCATGATGTCGCGCTGCACCGTCAGGGGCAGGTCGCCGTACCCCGGGCTGAAGCGGGGGCGGGTGCGGCGCTGCGTCTCGGCGGGCAGGGTCTCGCAAAAGCGGTCGCAAAGCGCCTCGATCCGCTCGGCGCCGACGGCTTGCAGCAGCACCGCCCGGGCGGGCGAGAGGCGGCTGTATTTCGCGATGAGCCGGTCGATGCCGACGCCGACCGTCGCGGCGAACACAACGACGCCGTCGCAGTCCCGCAGGCAGGCGGCGAGCTGCGCCGACCGGCAGGAAAAGGCGCCGAAATCGCAGGTCTCGCCCGAAAGGCGCAGCGGCAGGCGGCAAAAGCAGACCCCGTATTGCAGCGGCGCGCCTTGCACCTCGCGCAGGCAGTCGTCGAGCAGGGCGTCGAGCCGCGCGTCGGGGGCGGCGCACCCGGCGTAGCGCAGAATTTCCCGGCGGTTCACCGGCGGCGACGGGAAGGCTCTCGTCTGCGTCACGGCGCTCATTTGCCCAAAATATCCGACAGGTTCGCCTGAATCTTCGCGGCGACGTCGGGCTTGTTCATCGAATAGACGTGGACGTTCGTGATGCCGTTGGCGTAGAGGTCGATGATCTGATCGGTCGCGTAGGCGATGCCCGCCTGCTTCATGGCGGCGGGGTCGCTGCCGAAGCGGTCGACGAGGCTTTTGAAGCGCTGCGGCATAAAGGAGCCGGACAGCCGCACGGCGCGCGCGACCTGATTCGCGTTGGTGATGGGCATTACGCCGGGGATCACGGGGACGGTGACGCCCGCCTCGCGGATTTTATACAGGAAATTATACAGCAGGTTGTTGTCGAAAAACATCTGGGTCGTCAGGAATTCGCAGCCCGCCTCGACCTTTTCTTTCAGGCGGCGGATGTCCTCCTGCTGGTTGGGGCTTTCGGGGTGAATTTCGGGATAGCAGGCGCCGCCGATGCAGAAATCGGGGTCGGCGGCCTTGAGCTCGGCGACGAGGTCGACGGCGTGGCGATAGTCCCAACCGCTGCGATCGGCGTCGGCCAGCTCCTCGGGGATGTCCCCCCGCAGCGCCATGACGTTGTAGATCCCCGCCTCGCGCAGCGCCGCGATCTTCTCGCGCACCGTCTCGCGGGTCGAGGAGACGCAGGTCAGGTGGGCGAGCGTCGGCACGTGGTTGCGCGCCCGGATCTCCTGCGCGAGCTCGAGGGTATATCGGCTGGTGCCGCCGCCCGCGCCGTAGGTCACGCTCATAAACGCCGGGTGCAGCCGGGCGATCTCCTCGACGGCGGTGCGCACCGTCTCAAAGCTCGTTTCGGTCTTCGGGGGAAAGACCTCGAAGGAGAGGGAAAGCGTCGGTTGTCGGAGCAGTTCCGTAAGTTTCATACCGCATATTCCTTTGCCAGAATTCGTCCCGCCGGGCGGGCGCAAACGGTCGCGAACCGTTTCTTTTAATAGTATTGTAACGTGACGCCGGCATTTTGTCAAGAAACGACCGCCTTTTTGCCCCTTGATTTTTCGGAAGAAATCGGATAAAATAAGACTGTCCGGCCGCCCGGCTCCCGACCGAAACGGCGGGAAGCGCGGACGAAACGACACCGCCGGACGTTTCGCAGGAGGCGAACCCCATGCTTTTGGCCATCGACGTCGGCAACACCAACACCACGCTCGGCATCTTCGACGGCGAGGCGCTGCGCAGCACGGCGCGGCTGGCGTCCGACATGCACCGCACCGGCGACCAGTACGCCATCGAGCTGCGCGACGTGCTCGCCCTCAACGGGCTCGACAGCGCCCTCGTCACCGACGCGATCATCTGCTCGGTCGTCCCGCCGCTGAGCGACGCGCTGCAGCGCGCGGTGCAGAAGCTCTGCGGCGTCACCCCCCTCGTGCTCGGCCCCGGCGTGCGCACCGGGCTGAACATCAAGATCGACAACCCCGCCCAGCTCGGCGCCGATCTGGCGGCAGGAGCGGTCGGCGCGCTGGCGCGTTACCCGCTGCCCTGCATCGTCATCGACCTCGGCACCGCCTCGACCATCAGCGTGCTCGACGCGCAGGGGCGCTTCCTCGGGGGTGTCATCGCCGCCGGCATCAACCTGACGCTGGAAGCCCTTGTCGGCAACACGGCGCAGCTGCCCTCCGTCCGCATCGAAGCCCCGCCCGCCGCCATCGGCAGGAACTCGGTCGATTCCATGAAATCCGGCATCGTGCTCGGCTCGGCGTCGATGCTCGACGGCATGATCGACCGCATCGAGGAGGAGCTCGGGCAGTCCGCCGCCGTCGTCGCCACCGGCGGACTGGCGGGCACGGTCGTCCCCCACTGCCGCCGCAAAATCGAGATCAACGACACCCTGCTGCTCGACGGCCTGCGGCTCATCTACGAAAAAAATCAATAACCCTGCGTCGACAAACGCGGCGCAATTTCCCGGCAATTACCGCCCGCGCGGCGGTTTGCAAATTTTAAGAACTGTACCCCGCTACGGGGACAGTATCGGAGGTCATGCAATCATGTCAAACGCAACATCCACCCGCAACCCATCCGCCAAGGTCGCCCTGCTCGGGCTGTTCGCCGCCGTCGTCGTCGTGCTGCAGCTGCTGAGCTACGTCATCAAGATCGGGACCTTCAACCTCTCGCTGGTGCTGATCCCCATCGTGCTCGGCGCCGTGCTCTACGGCCCCGGCTTCGGCGCTGTGTTGGGCGCGGTCTTCGGCGTCGTCACGGTCGTCACCTCGATGACAGGCCTCGACGCCGGCGGGCAGATCCTCTGGGTTTCCAACCCCTTTCTGACGGCTGCCGTCTGCCTGCTCAAGGGCGCCGCCGCGGGCGCTGCGGCAGGGCTTGTCGCCCGGCTGCTCGGTTCTTTTAACGCCACCGTCGGCGTCATCGCCGCCGCCGTCGTCGCCCCCGTCGTCAACACCGGCGTCTTTTTGCTCGGGCTCGTGTTCTTTTTCCGCGACATCCTGCTTGCTTGGGCGAACGGCCAGCCGATCGGCTATTATATCGTCGTCGGGCTCGTCGGCGTGAATTTCCTCATCGAATTCCTGCTCAACGTCATCCTCTCCCCCGCGATTTTGACGGTGACGCGCGCGCTGAAACGCACGACGGCGTGACCGGCGCTTGCCCGCTTCAAATCCCGGCAACAAAACAGAAACGGTCGGCACGCCGGCCGTTTTTTTGGCAGATATGTAAATTTTTCCGAATTTTCACATTTCCCTCTTTGCAACCGCCGGAAGGTTTGCTATAATATAAGGTGCTGTGAATATCGACAAGCAGAGCGGCCGGAAGGTCGCAAAACGGCCGGAAGGCCGAAAAAACAGGAGGTTGATTCTTTTGGCACACAAGTATGTTTACCTGTTCTCCGAGGGAGACGAAACGATGCGCGAGCTGCTGGGCGGCAAGGGCGCGAACCTGGCGCAGATGGTAAAGCTGGGCATGCCCGTCCCGCAGGGCTTCACGATCTCGACCGAGGCCTGCACCCGTTATTATGACGACGGTCGCAAGATCGGCGCCGACATCGAAGCGCAGATCTACGAATATCTCGCGAAGATCGAAGCCGTCAACGACAAGAAGTTCGGCGATCCGAAGAAGCCGCTGCTCGTCTCGGTTCGTTCGGGCGCCCGCGCGTCCATGCCCGGCATGATGGACACCATCCTGAACCTCGGCATGAATGACGACGTCGCCGCCGGTCTGATCGCCGGCAACCCCGATCCCAAATTCGAGCGCTTCGTCTACGACTCCTATCGCCGCTTTATCCAGATGTTCTCCGACGTCGTCATGGAAATCTCCAAGAAGACCTTCGAGGTCATCATCGACGAGGTCAAGGCCGCCAAAGGCGTCAAGAACGACATCGACCTCGGCGTCGACGACATGAAGGAGCTCGTCGCCCGCTTCAAGGCCTATTACAAGCAGGAAAAGGGCGAGGATTTCCCGTCCGACCCGAAGGTGCAGATGATGGAAGCCATCAAGGCCGTCTTCCGCTCCTGGGACAACCCCCGCGCGAACGTCTATCGCCGCATGAACGACATCCCCTACAGCTGGGGCACCGCCGTCAACGTGCAGCCGATGGTCTTCGGCAACCTGAACGAGAATTCCGGCACCGGCGTCGCCTTCACCCGCGACCCCGCGACCGGCGAAAAGGCGCTCTTCGGTGAGTACCTCATCAACGCGCAGGGCGAAGACGTCGTCGCCGGCGTCCGCACCCCGAGCAAGATCGACAAGCTCAAGGAAGACATGCCCGAGGTCTACAAGCAGTTCGCCGAGATCGCGAGCCGCCTCGAAAACCACTATCGCGACATGCAGGACATGGAGTTCACCATCGAAAACGGCAAGCTCTACATGCTGCAAACCCGCAACGGCAAGCGCACCGCCGCCGCCGCGCTGAAGATCGCCGTCGACCTCGTCGACGAGGGCATGATCTCGGAAGAGGAAGCCGTGCTGCGCGTGGAGCCGAAGCAGCTCGACGCCCTGCTGCACCCGCAGTTTGACGCCGCCGCGCTGAAAAAGGCCGCCGTTATCGGCACCGGCCTCGCCGCCTCGCCGGGCGCTGCCTGCGGCAAGGTCGTCTTCACCGCCGAGGACGCCAAGGAATGGGCTGCCCGCGGCGAAAAGGTCGTGCTCGTCCGCCTCGAGACCTCGCCGGAGGACATCGAAGGCATGGCAGCCGCGCAGGGCATCCTGACCGTTCGCGGCGGTATGACCTCGCATGCCGCCGTCGTCGCCCGCGGCATGGGCACCTGCTGCGTCTCGGGCTGCGGCGAAATCGCGATGCACGCCGACGAGGGCTACTTCACCATCGGCGGCAAGGACTACCACGAGGGCGACTATATCTCGCTCGACGGTTCGACCGGTAAGATCTACGGCGAAGCGATCCCGACCGTGGAAGCCACGATCTCGGGCGACTTCGGCCGCTTCATGGGCTGGGCGGACGCCAAGCGTCAGCTCAAAGTCCGCACCAACGCCGACAACCCGCGCGACACCGCGCAGGCCGTCAAGTTCGGCGCCGAGGGCATCGGCCTTTGCCGCACCGAGCACATGTTCTTCGAGGGCGACCGCATCAAGGCCATCCGCGAGATGATCGTTTCCGAGACCGTCGAGGCCCGCGAAAAGGCGCTCAACAAGATTCTGCCGCTCCAGCAGGGCGACTTTGAAGAGATGTACCGCGTGCTCGAAGGCCGCCCGATGACGGTTCGCTTCCTCGACCCGCCGCTGCACGAGTTCGTCCCCCAGAAGGAGGAGGACATCGTCGAGCTGGCAGCCGAGATGAAGATGGAGGTCGCGAAGCTCAAAGAGATCATCGAAGGCCTGCATGAGTTCAACCCGATGATGGGTCACCGCGGCTGCCGTCTGGCCGTCACCTATCCCGAGATCGCCAAGATGCAGACCACCGCGGTCATCAACGCCGCCATCACCGTCAACAAAGAGCATCCGGAATACAACATCGTGCCCGAGATCATGATCCCGCTGGTGGGCGAGGTCAAGGAGCTCAAGTACGTGAAAGACGCCGTCACCGCGACCGCCGATCAGCTGATCGCCGACGCCGGCGTTTCGATGACCTACCACGTCGGCACCATGATCGAGATCCCGCGCGCCGCGCTGACCGCCGACGAGATCGCCAAGGAAGCCGAGTTCTTCAGCTTCGGCACCAACGACCTCACCCAGATGACCTTCGGCTTCAGCCGTGACGATGCCGGCAAGTTCCTCGACGCCTACTATGACGCGAAGATCTACGAGTCCGATCCCTTCGCCAAGCTCGACCAGAACGGCGTCGGCAAGCTGGTCAAGATGGCCGCGGAGCTCGGCCGCTCGACCCGCCCCGACATCAAGCTCGGCATCTGCGGCGAACACGGCGGCGACCCCTCGAGCGTCACGTTCTGCCACGATATCGGCCTGAACTACGTCTCCTGCTCGCCCTTCCGCGTCCCGATCGCCCGCCTCGCCGCCGCCCAGGCCGCGATCCAGAACCCCCGCAAGTAATCCGGGAAAAGCAATTCGCGCAGGCTCTGTCGCACCCCGGCAGAGCCTGCCGCTTTCCCCGCCCGACGCCGCCGCAAAATTTTCCCGCCGCGTCTAAATTGCAATATCAAATAGGACAGGATAGAAAAGATCGTCAGACGAGCGATAATTGAAGATTTTACGGGGCAA
>CANQSG010000073.1 GCA_947626485.1 uncultured Clostridia bacterium
CCCTCGCCGCCTTCGCGACGGCGCACGGCATGGGCGTCGCCCCCGACGCCATCCGCGACGCGCTCGCTTCCTTCCGGGGCGCCGGACGGCGGTTCGAAATGCTCGGCGATTACGACGGCGTCCTGCTCGCCGACGATTACGCCCACCACCCGACCGAGCTGCGCGCGACGCTCACCGCCGCCAAGGCGCTCGCCGGAGCGGGGCGGGTGATCGCCGTGTTCCAGCCCTTCACCTATTCGCGCACCGCCCTGCTCAAGGACGATTTCATCGCGGCGCTCTCCCTCGCCGACCGGGTGCTGCTGACCCCGATCATGGCGGCGCGGGAGAAAAACGTCTACGGCATTGCGTCACAAGATCTCGCCGCCGGGCTGCCCGGCGCGCGGGTGCTGCCCGATTTTGATTCGATCGCGCAGGCCGCCGTCGATTCAGCACAGCCGGGCGACCTCATCCTGACGATGGGCGGCGGCGACATTTACAAGGCCGCGCACATCATGCAGCGCCTGCTCGCGAAAAGTTCCGATTGACCTTTTCCCGTCCAGCTGGTATAATAAATAAAATCCGGCTTTCCTTCGCACAGATCCGGTGGAAAGGAACGTTGCAAATGAAGTGTAAAACATGCGGCGCGCAGCTGAACGAAAACGGCGTCTGTGACGCCTGCGGCGCCCGCGCCGAGAACGAAGCGACCCAAACGACCTACCCGACCGCGAGTGGCAAGGATTATCAGGCAGGCGTCAAGCGCGAAAACTGGCGGCTGGGCGGCGGCTGTATCCTGCGCAATATCCTCGGGACGGTGATGTGCTTTATCCTCTTCGTCTCGATGTACATGATCGCCGTCTTTTTCGGGACGCACGACGAGAGCTATACCGTCGTGGCCTTCAACACCGAAGCGCAGGCTCAGTCCGTGACGCTCGACACCTTTTATTATGAAAGCGATGCGACGGGCGACCAGCTGAAGGACGAGCAGTACGCCGAATATGAAAAGAAATACACAAAAGAGTACCCCGCGCCGAAGTGGCAGCTGCAAAAGCGCACGAACCGCTCGAAGCTGACCTCCTCCGCCAACCTGACCGTTTCGATCATCACGCAAATTTTCGCCTTTTTCATCTATTTCAGCATTCTCTACGGCAAGCTCTGGAGCCGCGGCGATTCCGACCACAACCTCGTGCAGTTCAAACGCATCCGGTTCGACCGCTGGCGGGGCGCGAAGATCGGCGTGATCGCCGAGCTGCCGCTCATCGCCGTCTGGCTGTTTTTGGTGATCGGCAAGGCCGGCATTGCCCCCAAGACGGCGCTGCTGACCTTCCTGTTCTCGAATTTTCACCTCTTTTCCATCGTCAGCGCGGCGACCCGCGGCGCCGAGAGCGCCCTCGACCTCTCATCGCTCACCGTGCTGCTGCTGGCGCTGACGCTGCTGCTCATCCCGCTGATCTGCCATGTGGCTTATACCCTGGGGTATAAGCGGATTTCCGTTCGCGAGAAGATCGTGTATAAGAACCGGACGACCAAGTGAGTCGCGCACGGAAATCCTTAGTGAAGAGCTAAGAGTGAAGAGTGAAGAGGTTAGAAGTGTCCGCTTTGCGGACGACATATTCAATAAGGGAAGATTGTAATGGGGTTATTTTCTCGTAATTATTCCAAGCCCGGCCCGGGGGTCGGGAAGAACGAACCGCAGAAGAAAACGATCGTGGTGTTTTTCGAAACCTACTTTCGCAATTTCTGGAAGTTAGTGGTGGCGAGCCTCGCCTATACGCTCTGTTCGCTGCCCGTCGTGACCTACGGGCTGGCGAGCGTCGGCATGACGAAGATCACCCGCAACATCGCGCGCGGTAAGCACTCCTTCGGCATGAGCGATTTTTTAGAGACCGTCGGCAAAAACTGGAAGCAGGCGCTGCCCGCCGGCATCATCAACACGCTGCTGCTGCTGCTCGTCGCCTTCGATTTCTCCTTCTTCCGCGGCGCCATGCAGAACGCGAACGGCATCGACCTCTCGACGGTCGGCTTCGGCATCACCTTTTTCATCCTGCTCATCACCTCCATCATGAAGTATTACATCTGGGTCATGATGATCACCTTCCGCTTCAGCCTCTGGAAGCTCTATAAAAATTCCTTCCGCTTCGCGATCCTCAACCTCTGGAAGAACCTGCTGCTCGCGCTCCTGCTCGCCCTGTTTTACGTCGCCGGCTTCTTCCTGGTCGTTTACACCGGCGTGATCGGAATTTTGGTCGTCTTTTTCTTCGGGGTCTGCATCTTCCCGGGCTTCAAAAGCCTGATGGTGCAGTATTTCGTCTTCCCGAGCGTCCGCAAGTACATGATCGACCCCTATTATGCCGAGCACCCCGACGACGATATCGAGCTGCGCCGCTCCCTCGGCCTGCTGCCCGACGATTACGGTATCGACGATTCCGTCTTTTCGGACGAAGCCCTGCTGCCGCCCGACCCGAACGATGCGGACAAATAATAAACCCATAAAAAGCACCGCCCGGCGGCACAAACCGTCGGGCGGCATCTATTGAAAGGGGCGTATAGGATCGGTGCTCTGCGGAGCGGTCATGACCTCTCGCCGATCGGTCGGAATTCCTCGTTGCCCCTAACCCATCTTATGAACCGCGCGCCAAAAGGTGCGCGCCGAAAAAGCGCCGCCGGAACTCTGCGCAGGGCAGGGAACCGGCGGCGTTCGATTTGCAAGGTCGAACCTTAAAAATTATCGAGCAGCGATTTATAAAATTCGCAGTAATCCTGCCGTTTTTCGGCGGTGAAGTTCATGGCTTCGCGCGGGTGGCGGTTGAGCTGGCCGGTGAAAAGATATTGCAGATCGTAGCCCCAGACGACGCCCTGCGCCTTGAGCGGGAGCATATCCCGCTCGATGAAGGTGAGCAGGTCGTAGAGCTGATAGCGCGGGTTTTTGAGGAAGCCGAGCAGCAGCTCCATCGCGCAATTCCCGGCGCCGCGTCCCATGCCCATCGCGCTCGCGTCGAGGAAGGAGACGCCGTAGGACATCGTCTCGATCGTGTTGGCAAAGGCGAGGTTCTGGTTGTTGTGGCCGTGGAAGCCGACCTGCTTTCCGGCGGGCTCGGCGGCGGCGAGGTACGATTTCGCCAGCGCGCCGGCGTTTTCGGGGTAGAGGGAGCCGTAGCTGTCGACGAGATAAATGACGTCGACGGGCGACGCGGCGAGCAACGCCAGCGCCTCCTCGGTCTGGTTCAGGTTCGCCTGCGTGATCGCCATGATGTTGCAGCTCGTCTCGTAACCCAGCGCGTGCAGATATTCGATCATTTCGAGGGCGGCGGGGATCTGGTGAATGTAGCACGCCACCCGCACGAGGTCGATGACGCTCTCCTGCCGGGGCAGAAAATCCTCCCGGAAATCGCAGCGGCCGACGTCCGCCATCACGGAAATTTTCAAGCCGGTGTCGTTTTCGCCCACGATCCGGCGCAGGTCTTCCTCCTTGCAGAATTTCCACTTGCCGAACTCTGATTCTTTGAACAGGCGGCGGCTTGCCTTGTAGCCGAACTCCATGTAATCGACGCCGCATTTTAAGTTGGTCTCGTATAAGTCGCGGACAAACGCGTCGTCAAATTGAAATTGATTGCAAAGTCCCCCGTCGCGCAGGGTGACGTCGACGACCTTCACGTCGTTCCGGACGGTCATCAGGTTTCCTTTTCTCGCTGTCATGCGAATTCTCTCCCGTTCCTTTGTCCGCGCAAAGCCGTCCGCCGGTTTCCGCATTTCGCGCGAAAAAGCTCGCAGAATACGGGCTCCGGCCGCTTTTCTTTAGCGCTTTAAAGCAAATTAGTGTTCTTATTATACCACGCATTTCACAATTTGTCAACGGAAATTTTGCCGAAAAAAGAAAAACCGCCGGGCAAACCGGCGGCGTTCGATCGCGGGGTCAGGAAAGGGGCGTTTTGCGGATGAAGAGGACGCCGAGCGTGTTGGCGCCGCAGTGGGCGGAGACGGTGCTGCCGGCGCGGGTGATGTGGACTTCCTTAAAGGGAAGCGTCTTGCCGACGAGATCGGCGATGGATTCGGCGAGCTGCGGGTCGCAGCCGGCGTGGGTGACGAAGACGCGGTCGAGCCGGATGTCGTCGCGGTCGGCCAGCCGCTCGGCGACGTATTCGCGCAGCACGGCGTCGAACTTGCCGCGGTATTTCTTGCCGACGCCCATCTTGCCGTTTTTCACCTCGATGCAGGGCTTGAGCCGCAGCAGATTCGCGCCCAGCGCGGCGACCGCCGAGCACCGCCCGCCTTTATAAAGGTATTCGAGGTTGTCGACGACAAAGGAGGCGTCGACGCAGCTCGCGAGCTCGCGCATCTGCGCGGCGATGTCGGCGGCGGCGACGCCCTGCGCGGCAAGTTCCGCCCCCGCGACGGTCAGCAGTCCGCCGCCCGTCGAGAGGTTGCGGGTGTCGACGACGTGGACGTCGGGCAGCTCCTCGGCGGCGAGGCAGGCGTTCGCATAGGTCGAGGAAAAATCCGAGCTGATCGTGAAGTGGACGACGGCGCAGCCCTCGTCGGTGAAGCGCTTGAAAAACTCGTAATTTTCCGCCTGATTCGTCGCCGTCGTGTGCGCCAGCTTGCCGGTGCGGTCGTGGTAGGCGTAGATGTCCTCGGGTGTGACGTCGACCCCGTCGGAATAGACCGCGTCGCCCAAAACGACGCCCAGCGGCAAGATCTGAATGCCGTAGCGCTCCCGTAGGGCGGGGCTTAAGTCGGTCGTGCTGTCGCTCGAGATGATGATTTTTTTCGGTTCGGACAAGGTTTGTCTCCTCCTGTCGGCGGCGGCTGCCGCGCAGTTTGCCCGGCGAACTTGCGCCGGAATTTCCTTTATCTTATCACATTTGCCGCAAAAAAACAACCCTTTTCGCCGCCGCGCGCCCGCCGCCCTTTTTTACGGGGGAACGGGGGAAAACAGGAAATCGGAAAAAACGGCTTGAAAAGGGTTGACAGGAGCGGGGAAGGGGTATATAATAGGAACATGTTAAACGTTTAACTGTTTAACGCTTAATAAAAGACTGCGTCGCTGCCTTTGCCGGGCGCGGCGGAGAAGGAGATGACCGTTTGTCGACTTCTTATTGCCTGCTGAACGAGCAGCTGACGAAGCTCCACGCCCTGCGGCGGATCGTCAACGGGCGCGCCGCGGCGGAGGCGGGGTTATATTTCGGCCAGCTTCCGGTGCTGGAATTCATTCAGGAGCACCCCGGCTGCACCCAGAAGGACCTCGCCGACGCGCTGCGGGTGACGCCGGCGTCGATCGCCCTTTCGACCAAGCGGCTGCAAAAGGCCGGGCTGATCGAAAAGCGGGTCGACGCCGAAAATCTGCGCTGCAACCGCCTGTCGGTCACGCCGACGGGGCGCGCGGTTTCCGACTGCTGCCGCGAAAAATTCGACGCCATCGACGCCGTGATGTTCGCCGGGCTCGACGCCGAGCAGCTCGCGCTCTTTGACCGGGTGCTGACCCGCATCGCCGAGAACATCACCCGCGAATACCGCATCGAAAACGACACCCGCACCGTGCTGGCGCTCGCCCGCGAAATGCGCCGCTCGGAAGAAAAATCGGAGGAATCGAACCTATGATCAAAAAACTGCTTCCCTGCGTCGGGGAATACAAAAAGCAGAGCATCCTCGCGCCCATCACGGTCGCCTGTGAAGTCCTGCTTGAAATCTTCATCCCGTTTCTGATGGCGAAGATCATCGACGTCGGCATCAAACAGCGCGACGTGTGGTACGTCGTCGGCGTCGGCGCGCTGATGGTCGTGATGGCGCTGCTCTCGCTTTGCTGCGGGGCGCTCAGCGGTCGCTTCGCCGCCATCGCCAGCACCGGCTTCGCCAAAAACCTGCGCGGCCGCCTGTTCCATAAAATTCAGGACTTTTCCTTCGCCAACGTCGACCGCTTCAGCACCGCCTCCCTCGTGACCCGGCTGACGACCGACGTCACGAACACCCAGATGTCCTACATGATGGTGATCCGTACGCTGGTGCGCGCCCCCTTCATGCTCATCAGCGCGACGATCATGGCGGTCGTCATCAACGCGAAGCTCTCGATGGTCTTCCTGTTCGCCGTCCCGGTGCTCGCCGTCGCGCTGGCGTTCATCTCGAAGACCGCCTTCCCGCTTTTCAACCGCATGTTCAAGAAATACGATGCCATGAACGCCTCGATTCAGGAAAACCTCGTCGCCATTCGGGTCGTCAAGGCCTTTGTCCGCCGCGACTATGAAAACGAGAAGTTTGAGGCCTCCGCCGACGACGTTCGCCGCGCGCAGGTCAAGGCCGAAAAGGTCATCATCTGCAACATGCCGATCATGATGCTCGTGATGAACGTCTGCATCGTGTCGGTGCTCTGGTTCGGCGGCGGCATGGTCGCGAATCATGCCGGGATGGAAGCCGGCGAGCTCATGAGCTTTATCAACTACATCACCCAGATCTTAATGTCGCTGATGATGATCTCGATGATCTTCGTCACCCTCGTGATGTCCCGCTCCTCGATGGCGCGCATCCTCGAGATGCTCGACGAGGAGATCGATATTCGCGACGACGAAGCCGACGAATCGCTCGCCGTTCCCGACGGCTCGATCACCTTCGAGGACGTCTGCTTCAGCTACGCCAAGGACGGCGACAACCTGACCCTCTCGCACGTCAACCTGCAAATCAAGTCGGGGCAGACCGTCGGCATCATCGGCGGCACCGGCTCGGCAAAGACGACGCTCGTGCAGCTCATTCCCCGGCTTTACGACGTCTACAGCGGCCGGGTGCTCGTCGGCGGGCACGACGTGCGGGAGTATAAGATCAAAACGCTGCGCGACGCCGTCTCGATGGTGCTCCAAAAAAACGTCCTCTTTTCCGGCACGATCCGCGAAAATCTGAAATGGGGCAACATGCAGGCGACCGACGCCGAGATCGAGGAGGCCTGCCGCGCCGCCTGCGCCGACGAGTTCATCCGCTCCTTCCCGGACGGGTACGAGACCGACCTCGGGCAGGGGGGCGTCAACGTCTCGGGCGGCCAGAAGCAGCGGCTCTGCATCGCCCGCGCCCTGCTCAAAAAGCCGAAGATCATCATTCTGGACGACAGCACCAGCGCGGTCGACACCGCGACCGACAGCCGCATTCGCGCCGCCTTCCGCGAAAATCTCTCGGACACGACGGCCATCATCATCGCCCAGCGCATCACCTCGGTGATGGACGCCGACAGCATCATCGTCCTCAACGACGGCGAAATCGACGACGTCGGCACCCACGAGGAGCTGATGGCGCGCAACAAAATTTACCGCGAAGTCTACGATTCGCAGCAGAAAGGAGCGGAATAAGATGCCCGGACCACGCACGCGCGGCTATGAAAAGCCGAAGGATCTCAAAGGCACCCTCAAGCGCATTTTAGGCTATATGTCGGCCTACCGGGTGCACCTGATCGTCGCCTTCATCGGCATCATCGGCAACGCCGGGGCGACCGTCTCGGCGACCTACCTGCTCCGCCCGATCATCAACAGCATTAATCCCAAAGCCGGGGAGGAGCCTGACTGGAACAAGTTCACCGCTTCCGTCCTGCTGATGGCGGTCATTTACCTCTGCGGCGTCGTCTTTTCTTATCTCTACAGCCGCATGATGCTGACCGTCTCCACCGGCACCCTCAAACGGATGCGGGTCGATATGTTCCGCCACATGCAGGATCTGCCGATCCGCTATTTCGACACCCGCACCCACGGCGAGATCATGAGCCGTTACACCAACGACATCGACGCGATGCGCGAAATGCTCAGCCAGGGCATTCCGCAGCTGACCTCCTCGATCGTGCAGGTCGTCGGCGTCTTCTGCGTCATGCTGTGGCTGAGCTGGCAGCTGACGCTGCTGGTGCTCGCCATGCTCTTCGTGATGCTCCGGGTCGTCAAGGTCGTCGGCGGCCGCAGCGCGAATTACTTTATCAAGCAGCAGCGCGCCATCGGCGTCGTCAACGGCTATATCGAGGAAATGATCGAGGGGCAGAAGGTCGTGAAGGTTTTCTGCCATGAACCCGCCGTCAACGCCGGCTTCGACAGCCGCAACGAGGAGCTGCGCGACGCGGCCTCCAACGCCCACACCTTCGCCAATATCCTGATGCCCATTATGGGCAACCTCTCCCACACGCTGTTCGCGCTGGTGGCGGCCGTCGGCGCGGGGCTGGCGATCGGCGGCTGGATCGACCTCGGCGTGATCGCCAGCTTCCTGCAATATATCCGCCAGTTCACCAACCCCATCACCCAAATTTCCCAGCAGCTCAATTCCGTGCTGATGGCGATGGCGGGCGCCGAACGCATCTTCGCCCTGATCGACGAGCCGCCCGAGACCGACGAGGGCTACGTCACGCTCGTCAACGCCCGCCGTGCCCCTGACGGCAGCCTGCAGGAGAGCGACCGCCGCACCGGCTTTTGGGCGTGGAAGCACCCCCACGAGGACGGCACGACGACCTACACCGAGCTCAAAGGCGACGTGCGGTTTGAGGACGTCACCTTCGGTTACGAGGAAAACAAGACGGTGCTGCGCGACGTCACGCTCTACGCGAAGCCCGGCCAGAAGATCGCCTTCGTCGGCTCGACCGGCGCGGGAAAAACGACCATCACCAACTTGATCAACCGCTTTTACGACGTGCCGGACGGCAAAATTCGGTACGACGGCATCAACATCAACAAGATCAAAAAGGCCGACCTGCGCCGCAGTCTCGCGATGGTGCTGCAGGACACCCACCTGTTCACCGGCACCGTGCGGGAGAACATCCGCTACGGCAAGCTCGACGCGACCGACGAGGAGGTCGTCGCCGCCGCCAAGCTCGCCAACGCCGACGCCTTCATCCGCCACCTGCCGCAGGGGTACGACACCGTCCTGACCTCGGACGGCGCCAATTTAAGCCAGGGGCAGCGCCAGCTGCTTGCCATCGCAAGAGCCGCCATCGCGGACCCTCCAGTACTCATCCTCGACGAGGCCACCAGCTCGATCGACACCCGCACCGAAGCCCTCATCGAAAAGGGCATGGACACCCTGATGCAGGGCAGAACCGTTTTCGTCATCGCCCATCGCCTCTCGACGGTGCGCAACGCCGACGCGATCTTAGTGCTCGAACACGGCAGCGTCATCGAACGCGGCAACCACGACGCCCTCCTCGCCCAAAAAGGCAAATACTACCAGCTCTACACCGGCATGTTCGAGCTGGATTGAGCCGCTTTCCCGCTTGACAAAACCGGCGGGGTGGGGTATACTGAGACGGTGCCTGATGGGCGCGGAAGAGAAAAAACAGGAGGAACTCATGCGCGGCCGCGGCGGGCTGCGCCATGGGTTCTTTTCATGGTCGCCGCGGGCGAATTCGGGTTTGGGAGGAAGCGTCATGTCGTTGCCGGAATTGCTGTTGATCGCGCTGGGGCTGTCGATGGACGCCTTCGCCGTTTCGGTCTGCAAGGGGCTCGCCTGCGCGCGGGTCGGCTGGCGGCAATAT
>CANQSG010000074.1 GCA_947626485.1 uncultured Clostridia bacterium
CCGGCGGCTTCGGCGACCGGGGCATCGAGGGCATGATCCTCGCGGCGCAGTACGCCCGGGTGCACAAAATTCCCTATTTCGGCATCTGCCTCGGCCTGCAGATCGCCGCCATCGCCTTCGCCCGCAACGTGCTCGGCCTGCGGGACGCGAATTCGGGCGAATTTGCCCCCGAGAGCAACAACCGCGTCATCGACCTGATGCCCGATCAGCAGGGCAACCTGCCCAAGGGCGGCAGCATGCGGCTCGGCGCTTACCCCTGCGTCATCCGCCCCGACAGCCGGCTCGCCGCCTGCTACGGCAAGCTCGAAATCTCCGAGCGCCACCGCCACCGTTACGAGTTCAACAACGACTTCCGCCGCGCCTTTTTGGAGCAGGGCGCCGTCTTTTCCGGCACCTCGCCCGACGATCGGCTGGTCGAAGCCTTCGAGCTGCCCGACCATGAATTTTACATCGGCGTGCAGTATCACCCCGAATTCAAGAGCCGCCCCAACGCGGCGCACCCGCTGTTCCGCGCCTTTATCGCGGCGGCGCGCAAGAAAGGAGCTTCCCGCACATGAGAGATTATAAACAAGAGACCGAACGCCGCGTCGCCTTCCTGCGCGACGCGCTGCGCACCTCCGGCGCCTCCGGCTTTGTCTACGGCAATTCCGGCGGCAAGGACAGCGCGCTGGTCGGCGTCCTCTGCAAAATGGCGTGCGACAACACCCTCGGCATTCTGATGCCCTGCGCCTCGGCGCGCAACTTCGGCGAGGACCTGCGCGACGGGTTGGAGGTCGCCGAACATTACGGCATCGAGACCGTGCAGGTCGACCTGACCCCGGCGCGCGACGCGCTGCTCGCCGAGATCTCCAAGGTCGCCGCGCCCTGCGACGCCGCCGTGCGCAACGCCGCCCCCCGCCTGCGCATGACGACGCTCTACACCGTCGCCCAGAGCCGCGGCAGCCTCGTCGTCGGGACGGGCAACCGCAGCGAAGCCTACGTCGGCTATTTCACGAAATGGGGCGACGGCGCGTATGACCTCAACCCGATCTCCGACCTGACCGTCACGGAAATTTACGAATTCCTCGCCTATCTCGACGCGCCGCTCTGCGTCCGCACCAAAGCCCCCTCCGCCGGCCTGTTCGACGGCCAGACCGACGAGGGCGAGCTCGGCTTCACCTACGCCCAGCTCGACCGCTATCTGCTCACAGGCGAGGGCGAGGAAGCCGTTATCGCCGCCATCGAGCGCAAGCACGCCGCCAGCGCCCACAAGCGCGCCCCATCTCTTACCTTTGCAGGAGGCAACTGAAATGCAGCTGAATGAACAATACCGCACCCTTTCCCAGAGCTATCTCTTTTCCACCATCGCCCGCGAGGTCGACGCTTTCCGCGCCGCAAACCCGCAGGCAGACCTCATCCGCATGGGCATCGGCGACGTGACGCTGCCGCTGCCCGCCGTTGTGGTCGACGCCTTTGCCGCCGCCGTGCGGGAGCAGGGCGAGGCCGCGCATTTCCACGGCTACGGCCCCGAACAGGGCTACGATTTCCTGCGGGAGGCCATCCGCGCCCACTACGCCGGCTTCGGCGTCGACCTGCCCGCCGACGATATCTTCGTGAGCGACGGCGCCAAGAGCGACATCGGCAACATCCTCGACCTCTTCGCCCCGGGCGGCAACACGGTGCTCATCCCCGACCCGGTCTATCCCGTCTATTGCGACACGAACCACATGGCGGGCAACCGCGTCGTGTTTCTCGATGCGAACCGCGAAAACGGCTTCCTGCCGCTGCCCGACGAGGGACAGGACGCCGACCTGATCTACCTCTGCTCGCCGAACAACCCGACCGGCGCGGTCTATAGCCGCGACCAGCTCGCGCTCTGGGTGGCGTATGCGAGAAAGCGCGGCGCGATCCTCCTGTTCGACGCGGCGTATGAAGCCTTTTTGCAGGACGACACGCTGCCCCACAGCATTTTCGAGATCCCCGGCGCGCGGGAGTGCGCGATCGAATTCTGCTCCTTCTCGAAGACGGCGGGCTTCACCGGCACGCGCTGCGGCTACACCGTCGTCCCGCACGAGTTAGAGCGCGACGGTCTGCGCCTGCGCGAGATGTGGCTGCGCCGCCAGACCACCAAATTCAACGGCGTTTCCTATCCCGTCCAGCGCGCGGCGGCGGCCGTTTTCTCGCCCGAGGGCATGGCGGCATGCCGGGAAAATATCGCGGTCTATCACGGCAACGCGACGGTCATCTGCGACGCCCTGCGCAGCTGCGGCGTCTGGCACGTCGGCGGCGAAAATTCGCCCTACGTCTGGATGAAATGCCCGGGCGAGGGGAGCTCGTGGGACTTCTTCCGGCTGCTGCTCTCCCGCGCCGCCGTCGTCGGCACGCCGGGCAGCGGGTTCGGCAAAAACGGCGAGGGCTATTTCCGCCTGACGGCCTTCGGCGACCCGGAGGCGACGCGCCGCGCCATGGCGCGCATGGTCGACCTGATCGGCAAAATTTAGCCAAAAAATTCCCCGCGCGACCCGCCGCGAAATGGAAAAAAGGGCGAATTTCAAAAATCGCTTGACAATCCGCCCGAACGGGTTTATACTGGAGCATGTAAGGCAAAGGTGCCGCACGTCATAAGACGCGCGGCGCCTTTTCTTTTTCCCGTCGGAACGCGGACGGTCCTGCGAAAAAGGGCCCTGCCGCCCGCGATCCGCACAGCAAAAAAGGAGGTCCCATTATGTCGGAAATTTTCAGTGTCTGGTTCCTCATCGGCGCCGCGCTTGTCTTCTGGATGCAGGCCGGGTTCGCCATGGTGGAAACCGGCTTCACCCGCGCGAAGAACGCCGGCAATATCCTGATGAAAAACCTGATGGATTTTTGTATCGGCACCATCGTCTTTATCCTCATCGGCTTCAGCCTGCTGCTCGGGGAAGACGTCGTCGGCCTCATCGGCAAACCCGGCTTCGATATCTTTACGAATTACGCCGAATTTGACTGGTCGAACTTCGTCTTTAACCTCGTCTTCTGCGCCACGACGGCGACGATCGTCTCGGGCGCGATGGCGGGGCGCACCAAATTCCTGTCCTACTGCATCTATTCCGCCGTCATCTCCGCCGTGATCTATCCGGTGGAAGCCCACTGGGTCTGGGGCGGCGGCTGGCTGGCGCAGCTCGGTTTCCACGATTTCGCCGGCTCCAACTGCATCCACATGGTCGGCGGGATCTGCGCCCTCATCGGCGCGGCGCTGCTCGGCCCGCGCATCGGCAAATTCAAACGGGATTCTTCAGGCAAGGTCACAAAGGTCAACGCCTTCCCGGGGCACAGCCTGCCGCTCGGGTGTCTGGGCGTCTTCATCCTCTGGCTCGGCTGGTACGGTTTTAACGGCGCCGCCGCGACGTCGGTCTCCGAGCTCGGCAGCATCTTCCTGACGACGACGGTCGCCCCCGCAGTCGCCACCGTCGTCTGCATGGTCTTCACCTGGCTGAAATACGGCAAGCCCGACGTCAGCATGTGCCTGAACGCCTCGCTGGCGGGGCTGGTCGCCATCACCGCGGGCTGCGACGTGACCGACGCCCTCGGTTCGCTCGTCATCGGCGCCGTGTCGGGTGTGCTCGTCGTCTTCGGCGTCTGGCTGATGGATTATAAGCTGCACATCGACGACCCGGTCGGCGCGGTCGCCGTCCACTGTATGAACGGCATCTGGGGCACGCTGGCGGTCGGCCTCTTCGCGACCGATACCGCGCCCGCCTTTGCCCGCGGCGTCGGCGACGGCACCGCCTTCGGCGCGAACCAGATCGCCGCAAAGGGTCTGTTCTACGGCGGCGGCTTCCGCCAGCTCGGACTGCAACTCGTCGGCATGCTTGCGACGATCGCTTTCACCGCCGTGACGATCACGATCACCTTCCTCGTCATCCGCAAGGCCGTCGGCCTGCGCGTCAGCCGTGAGGAGGAGATCTCCGGTCTCGACCCGACGGAGCACGGCCTCGGCTCTGCCTACGCGGGCTTCAGCATCATCGACGTCGGCGGCGCCTCGGCGACCGAGGAAGTCCTGCCCATGCCCGCCACCGCTGCGCCGGCTGCGGCAGAAGCTCCGGCGGCGCCCGCACCCGCCGCCCGTCCGGCAGGCGCGCCCAAGCTGACAAAGGTCTCGATGGTCTTCAACCAGGATCGCTTCGAGGCGCTGAAAGCCGCGATGAACGCCATCGGCGTCAGCGGCATGACCGTCACGCAGGTGCTGGGCTACGGCACCCAGAAGGGTCACGATTCCTATTACCGCGGCGTCAAGCTCGACGGGGTCAAACTGCTGCCGAAGGTCAAGGTCGAGGTCGTCGTCAGCAAGGTGCCGGTGCAGACCGTGATCGACGCGGCGCGCAAGGCGCTCTATACCGGCGAGGTCGGCGACGGCAAGCTCTTTGTCTATGACGTGGAGGATACCGTCCGGGTTCGCACGGGCGAAACGGGTTACGACGCCTTGCAGGGCGGCGAAGACTAAACCATAAAAAAGAGGGAACGGCTGTCCTGACCGGCGGCCGTCCCTTTGCCTTTGAAAGGGGTGCCGCGTTTATGGACAAATGGAAGGAAGAATGCGGGGTGTTCGGCGTCTGGGGCGACCCGCGCGCCGTCGAACTGACCTACCTCGGGCTGCACTCGCTCCAGCACCGGGGGCAGGAGGGGGCGGGCATCGCCGCCGCCGACGGGCAGCACATCCTCTGCAAAAAAGGGAAGGGGCTGCTCAGCGAGGTCTTTCCCGCGCTGCCCGACACGCTGACCGGCCGCCCTTACTGCATCGGCCACGTCCGGTATGCGACGGCGGGGGGCGACGAGCTCGAAAACGTGCAGCCGATCCTCGTCCGCTCGAAATACGGCAGCGTGGCGGTGGCGCACAACGGCCAGATCGTCAACGCCCCCAACCTGCGCGCGGCGCTCGAGGAGCAGGGCAGCGTCTTTCATTCGAGCAGCGACAGCGAGATCATTCTCCACCTCATCCAACACGGCCACGGCAGCCTGCTCGACAAGCTGACCGCCGCCTGCCGCACCCTCGACGGCGCCTTTTCGGTCGTCGTCCTGACCGAAAAAAGCCTTTACGCCATGCGCGACCGCTTCGGCTTCCGCCCGCTCTCGATCGCCACGCTGGGCGACGGCTGGTGTGTCAGCAGCGAGACCTGCGCCTTCTCCGCCGTCGGCGCGAAATTCCTGCGGGAGGTCGCCCCCGGCGAGATCGTCAAGTTCTCGGCGCACGGGGTCGAATCGGTGCAGTATACGCAGGAGCTGCGCCCCGCCCTCTGCGCGATGGAGTACATCTATTTTTCCCGCCCCGACAGCGACATGAACGGCCGCAACGTCCACGCCGTGCGCAAGGCGAGCGGGCGGCTGCTCGCCGAGCACGACCGGGAAGACACACAGGCCGACCTCGTCGTCGGCGTGCCCGACAGCTCCCTTTCCGCCGCGACGGGGTACAGCGAGGTCTCGGGTCTGCCGAGCGAGATGGGGCTCGTGAAAAACCGCTACATCGGCCGCACCTTTATCCAGCCGACACAGGATCTGCGCGACCTCGGCGTCCGGCTCAAGCTCTCGGTCAACGCCTCGGTCGTCGCCGGGAAGCGGGTCGTGCTCATCGACGATTCGATCGTCCGGGGCACGACGGTGCGGCGCATCGTCCGCTTGCTGCGGCAGGCGGGCGCCACGGCGGTGCACCTGCGCATCGCCTCGCCCGAAATTCGCTATCCCTGCTGTTACGGGGTCGACACCTCGACCCGCGAGGAGCTCATCGCCGCGTCGCAGAGCGACCGCGCGGTCTGCGAGGCCGTCGGCGCCGACACGCTGAAATACCTCTCGGTCGCCGACCTCGAACAGCTTTACGGCAAAAATCGCTGCTGTTACGCCTGCTTCAACGGCGACTATCCGACCGACCTCTGCCCCCTGCGCGCCGATTTCGCGGTCGACTGAATTCCTTTATTTGCGCAAAAAACGCCCCCTGTGCGGTCGGAAGCCGTACAGGGGGCGCTTGGCGTCAGGCGAAATCGACGTCAGCCGCCGATGTGGACAAAGGTCGAGGCGATGCGCAGGGCAAAGAGCGCGAAGGCGATCCACATGACCGGGTGGATGTCCTTGACCTTGCCGGTGCAGAGCTTGAGGATGACCCACGCCAGCATGCCGAACATGATGCCGTTGGCGATGGAGTAGGTCAGAGGCATCATGATGATGGCGAGGAAGCCGCCGACCGCGTCGGCGATGTCGCCGTCGAACTTCATCTTGAGCACCGAGCTCACCATCAGCAGACCGACAAAGGTCAGCGCCGGGGCGGTGGCAAAGCCGGGGATCGCGATGAAGATCGGCCACAGGAAGATAGAAAGCAGGAAGAGCACGGCGACGGTGACGGAGGTCAGACCGGTGCGGCCGCCCTCGGAAACGCCGGCGCTGCTTTCGACGTAGCTGGTGACGGTCGAGGTGCCGAGGCAGGCGCCGACGACGGTGCCGACGGCGTCGGCCATCAGCGCGCCGCCCACGCGGGGCAGCTTGCCGTCCTTGTCGAGCAGATTGCCCTTTTCGGCCACGCCGATGACGGTGCCGATGGTGTCGAAGATGTCGACGAACAGGAAGGAGAAGACGATGATGATGAAGTTAAAGATATTATCGGCAACCCAGCTGAAATCGAAGGCGAAGAAGGTCGATTGCTTCACCTGCGGCAGCAGCGTCCAGTTCGAGAAGTCCGGAATCAGGGAAGCGTTGCCGTCGCCGACCTGATACCAGCCGATGAGCTGCGCCACAATGCCGAGCAGCCAGGTCGCGAGGATGCCGAGCAGGATAGAGCCCTTGACCTTAAAATGATGCAGGATGCCGATGATGAGCAGGCCGACGACGGCGAGCACCAGCTTCGGGTCGGCAAAGGAACCGAGGTTGACAAGGGTGCTGTCGTCGTTGACGACGACGCCGGCGCCCTCCAGACCGACGAGCGTGATAAACAGCCCGATGCCGGTCGTGATGCCGAATTTCAGGTTGGCGGGTACGGTGTTGACGAGGGTTTCGCGGAATTTAAAGAGGGAGAGGATAATGAAGATGATACCTTCCACGAGCACCGCCGCCAGCGCAACTCGCCAATCCACCCCCGTTTCCGGATTGCATACCGTAAAAGCAAAGTAGGCGTTGAGCCCCATGCCGGACGCCAGCGCGATCGGGTAGTTGGCAAAGAATGCCATGCAGAGCGTCGCGATTGCGGCGGAGACTGCGGTTGCCAGCAGAACGGCGCTGTAATCCATCCCCGCTTTGGCAAGCATGTCCGGGTTTACGATCAAAATGTAGGCCATAGCCAGAAAGGTCGTAATGCCCGCGACGATTTCGCGCTTGACGGTGGTGCCGTTCTCTTGGAGCTTGAACAGTTTTTCCATCGAACAAAATTCCTCCCGTTTGCAAAATTTGATTCGGCGGTGCCCCGTCCAAACCGGAATTTCCGCCCGCGATGCGGACGACAATCCTGTTATTTATTCTACAAATTCCACCCGGAAATGTCAAGTAAAATTTAAAAAATTTTCATATTTTGTTTATATTTTCCCGCGCGGCGCGGAGAAACGGGGTCAGAACGGATTTTATTGCAAAACGGCGCGGTTCATGGTATGATAAAGGGGAACGAAAACCCGCGCCGGCGCCCCGGCGGACGGAGAGGAGCTTTTTCTTGCGTCGCTTGCTGCCCTTTTTGAAACCCTACCGCAAACAGTTCATCCTCGGCCCCGCCGCCAAGCTGCTCGAGGCCGTGCTCGAGCTGTTTATGCCGGTGCTCATGGCGCACCTCATCGACTTCGGCCTCGCGCGCGGCGACCGGGCGGTCATCTTCTCGACCGGGCTTTGGATGCTGCTGACGACCTCGGTAGGGTTAGCCAGCGCCTGCGTCTGCCAGTACAGCGCCGCCGTCGCGGCGCAGGGCGTCGGCGTTTCGCTGCGGGCGGCGCTCTTTGACCGGGTGCTTTCGATGTCGGGCGCGCAGTTCGACCGCTTCGGCAGTCAGACGCTTTACAGCCGCCTGACGAACGACGCCGCACAGCTGCAATCCGCCGTCAACATGACGATCCGGCTCGTCATCCGCGCCCCCTTCGTCTGCATCGGCAGCGTCGTCGCCGCTTTGCTGCTCAACTGGCGTTTAGGGCTCATCGTCCTCGTGGCGCTGCCGCTGCTCGCCGGTGCGCTTTACGGTATGATTCGCGTCACCTCGCCCCTTTATGCGCGGCTCCAGAAAAAACTCGACGCGCTCGGTTCCCGCCTGCGGGAGCTGCTGACGGGCGTGCGGGTGGTGCGCGCCTTCGCGGGCGAACCTTATGAAACGAAAAAATTCCGCGCCGCCAACGACGAGCTCGCCGGGCTTTCGGTCAAGGTCGGCCGCCTCGCGGCGCTCACGAACCCGTTGACGACCCTGATTTTGAACGTCGCCATTCTCTGCATCCTCTGGCTCGGCGGGCGGCAGATTTCGGTCGGCGGGCTGACGACGGGGGAGCTGCTGGCCTTTTTGAGCTACGTCACCCAGATTTTAACGACCCTCGTCATCGCGAGCAGCCTCGTCGTGCTCTACACCCGCAGCGCCGCCTCGCTCGCCCGCGTCAACGAAGTCCTCGCCGTCGGGGACGACCCCGCCGAGCGCCGCACCGACCGCGCCCTGCCGACCGACGGGGCGACCGCGCTCGAGGTTCGCGACCTCACTTTTCGCTATCCGAACGCCGCCCGCCCGAGCTTGCAGGACGTCAGCTTCACCCTGCCGAAGGGCGGGTCGCTCGGCGTCATCGGCGCGACCGGCGCCGGAAAATCGACGCTCGTGGCCCTGCTGCTGCGCTTTTACCGACCCGAGGCGGGCGAGATTCGCCTGTTCGGCCGCCCGCTCGACGAATACGACGCGCATCAGCTGCGGCGGCTCATCGGCCTTGTGCCCCAGCGCGTCGACCTGCTGACCGGCAGCGTCGCCGACAATATCCGCATGGGCAACCCGGCGCTGACGCAAGACGACCTCGTCCGCGCGGCGCGCATCGCCCAGGCCGACGGCTTTATCTCCGCGCTGCGCGGCGGGTACGACGCCCGCCTGACCGAGGGCGGCGGTCGGCTTTCGGGCGGTCAGCGCCAGCGCATCGCCATCGCCCGCGCCCTCGCCCCGCGCCCGCCGATTCTGATTTTAGACGACGCCTCCTCCGCCCTCGACTACGCGACCGACGCCGCCTTCCGCCGCGCCCTCGCCGAAGAAATGGGGGACACGACGCTGCTGGTCGTCTCCCAGCGCGTCTGGGCGGTCGCGTCCTGCGATACCGTGCTCGTCCTCGACGACGGCGCGCCGGTCGCCCTCGGGCGGCATGAGGAGCTCTGCCGCAGCTGTGAAATTTACCGCCAGATCGTCGCGTC
>CANQSG010000075.1 GCA_947626485.1 uncultured Clostridia bacterium
CCGAAACCGCCGCCATTTGACAACGGCGACGCTCAGCGCGACGGCAAGCGTCAGCACCTCGCCCCACAGCAGCCGCCCCGCCTGCCCGGTGCGGAAAAACCAGAGCAGCCCCCGCACGGTCGGCAGGACGAGCAGGAAGAGGTAGGGGTACAGGTAGCTCAAAATCATCAGCGGGTGCCCCCGCAGTTCCCGCCTCATGCGTCGCCCTCCGCGCCGGTTTGCGCGTCCGAGATCGCGGAATCGGCGGCGGGTTCGGTCGGTTCGGTCGAATCGGTCGGTTCGGCGGCCTCCTGTGCGCGGTCGAGGCAGAGCAGCAGCTCGGTCGCCTGCGCGCGGGCGAGGGGGGACAAATGCAGCACGCCGCGCGCCGCCCGCAGCGACAGGCCGCAGAGCCCCATCGCGCGGGTCAGCGGCGTCGAGTGCAGCTCGGCGTAGATCATGCGCGGCGCGGGCAGCAGGTATTGCGTGTGCAGAAAAACGCCCTGCTGCAACAGCAGAGCGTGTTCGCTCAGGGTGATTTTATAGTTGCGGCGGCGCCGCGGCAGATACCAAAGCGCCAGGAAGAGCGCCGCCGCCCAGAGCAGCGCTAAAAACAGGGCGATCGGCCAGCCGACCGGCAGCCGCACCCAGAGCCAGCAGGCGGCAAGCGTCAACGCCCCGACCGGCACAAAGAGGCGCACGCGCCACAAAAAGAGGGTGGCGGTCGGCAGGGTGTATTGCTTCACCGCGACCCCTCCCCGCCCTGCGCGCCGACGTCCTTCTTGATCGCGTCCCAGTAGGCGCGGAATTTCTGCTCCGTCGCGCTGTCGCCGTAGGTGTAATAGGTCTTGCCCACCAGCGTGTCGGGCAGGTATTGCTGGGGGATATAATGGTGCGGGAAATCGTGGGGATAGTTGTAAAACTGCCCCTTGACGGCGGCGTCCTCCCCGTCGTAATGCTTGTTTTGCAGGGCGCGGGGAATCTCGCCCGCCAAGCCTTTTTCGACGTCGGCAAGCGCGGCGTCGATGCCGCAGTAGGCGGCGTTGGACTTCGGGGCGAGGCAGACGAGGACGACGGCGTCGGCGAGCGGGATGCGCGCCTCGGGCAGGCCGACCATCAGCGCCGCGTCGACGGCGGCTTTGACGATCGGGATGATGTTGGGGTAGGCGAGCCCGACGTCCTCGCAGGCGCAAACCATCAGCCGGCGGCAGGCAGAGGGCAAATCGCCCGCCGCGAGCAGCCGGGCGAGGTAGTGCAGCGCCGCGTCGGGGTCGGAGCCGCGCATGGATTTCTGATAGGCCGAAACGATGTCGTAATGCGCGTCGCCGTCGCGATCGTAACGCATGGCGCCCGCCTGCGTCAGCTGGCCGACGGCGTCCTCGGTCAAAACGATACCGTCCGGCGTTTCGGGCAGCGAGAGCACGCAGAGCTCCGTGATATTCAGCGCCCGCCGCACGTCGCCCGCAGAAGCCTCGGCGATTTGACGCGCGACGGCGTCGGGCAGCGCGATGGGCACGCCGCGCTCGTTCGACAAAAAGTCGACGGCGCGCCGGACGGCGGGGACGATGTCCGAAACCTCGATCGGCTTGAATTCAAAGACGGTCGAGCGGCTTAAAATCGCGTTGTAAACGTAAAAATACGGGTTTTCGGTCGTCGAGGCGATGAGGGAAATGTCCCCCGTCTCGATGAATTCGAGCAGGATCTGCTGCTGCTTTTTCGTGAAATACTGGATCTCGTCGAGGTAGAGCACGACGCCGCCGCCCGATTCGAGGGTGCCGAGGCCGCCGATGATCTCTTTTAAGTCGGCGGTCGAGGCGGTCGTCGCGTTGAGGCGGTAGAGCCGTCTGCCGCAGCGGCCGGCGATCAAATTGGCGACGGTCGTTTTGCCGACGCCCGAGGGGCCGTAAAAAATCAGGTTGCAGACCTCGCCCGATTCGATGATGCGGCGCAGCATCTTCCCGGGACCGAGCAGGTGGGGCTGCCCGACGATCTCGTCGAGGGTGGTCGGGCGCAGCCGGTCGGCAAGCGGCCTTGCCATGGCGGTTCACCTCGCAGACGTCCGCGTTTCGCGGGAATGGCGGATTTTTGTTCCGATTTCAGTTTGCCGGATTTCCCCGGTTTTATTGATAAAGCGGGTATTTGCGGCAGATTTCGGTCACTTCGGCGCGGATATCGTCGGCGTTCGCGTCAAAATCGCGGACGGCGCGGGCGATGCAGGAGGCGATGCGCCGCATTTCCGCCGTACCGAGGCCGCGCGTCGTGACGGCGGGGGTGCCGAGCCGCAGACCCGAGGTGACAAAGGGCGAGGCGGGGTCGTTGGGCACGGCGTTCTTGTTCGCGGTGATGAAGACCTCGTCGAGCCGGTGCTCGAGCTCCTTGCCGGTCACGCCGGTGTCCCGCAGGTCGAGCAGCATCAGGTGGTTGTCCGTCCCGCCCGAAACGAGCGAGAGGCCCTCCTTAAGCAGTCCGGCGGCGAGGGCGGCGGCGTTTTCGACGATATGCTGTTGATAGGTTTTGAATTCGGGGCGCAGCGCCTCGCCGAAGCAGACGGCCTTCGCGGCGATGACGTGGCAGAGCGGGCCGCCCTGATTGCCCGGGAAAACGGCCTTGTCGATGGCCTTCGCCAGTTCTTCGCGGCAGAGGATGAGGCCGCCGCGCGGGCCGCGCAGGGTCTTGTGGGTCGTCGTCGTCACGACGTCGGCATACGGCACGGGGTTCTGGTGCAGTCCCGCCGCGACGAGCCCGGCGATGTGCGCCATGTCGACCATGAAATAGGCGCCGACCTCCTTCGCGATCTCGGCAATGCGGTCGAAGGCGATCGCGCGGGCATAGGCCGAGGCGCCGGCGACGATCAGGCGGGGACGGCATTCCAGCGCGATGCGGCGCATCTCGTCATAGTCGAGCAGGCCGTCGTCATTGACGCCGTAGGGGACGAAATGGTAGAGCAGTCCCGAGCTGTTGACGGGCGAGCCGTGGGTCAAATGGCCGCCGTGGGCGAGGTTCATGCCCATGACAGTGTCGCCCGGCTGCAACAGGGCGAGATAGACCGCCTGGTTGGCCTGCGCGCCCGAATGGGGCTGCACGTTGGCGTGATCGGCGCCGAAGAGCTGCTTCGCGCGGGTGCGGGCGAGCTCCTCGACGACGTCGACGTTCTCGCAGCCGCCGTAATACCGCTTGCCGGGGTAGCCCTCGGCGTATTTGTTGGTGAGCACCGAGCCCATCGCCGCCATCACGGCGGGCGAAACGACGTTCTCCGAGGCGATCAGCTCGAGGTTGCGGCGCTGTCGGGCGAGCTCGGCGCGCATGGCGGCGCCGACGTCGGGGTCGGCGGCCTCGACAAAGCCGATGGTATCCAGCAGGTTTTCGTACATCTTGTTTCCTTCCTCCCAAAAAGCGGAAACGGATTTTTGCCTTCCGTTTTTTTCATCTGCCCGCGCCAAATTTTCGCGCGGCTGCATTTATTCTTTATTTTACATGATTTCCCTACATATTGCAAGTTTTTTTACCGGGGCACCGAGACGTTTCCCCGGTTGGCTGCTGCGCGGGGGTTGCCGGGCGGGTTCCCGGTTTGTTTTGGCAGGTTAAAAATCGTCGCGGGTGACGCTTTCGAGCAGGAATAGGAGCGGGAAATAGACCGCCGCCGTGATGCCGGCGAAGAGCGCGAGATACCACCCGCCGCCCCCGCAGACCGCCCGCGCAAGGCCGTCGCCGAGCAGCGCCGCCGTCGCCGCGCAAAGCAGGGGCTTTACCACCCAGCGGAAAACGGGCAGGCGGGTTTTGGTCTTGCGCAGCAGGCGGTGCGCGCCGCGAATCGAGGTGAAGAGGTTGCTGCCGTACATAATACAGAGAAAGGCGGGCATGCCGAAGCGGGGGACGAAAAGCAGGATCAGCGGCAGGCGCAGCGTCGAATCGGCGACCGAATTGCGGAAGGTGAAGCGCTGCTCGTCGAGGCCCTTGAGCATGCCGTCGCAGACGCTGTCGAGGTACATAAAGGGCAGCAGCGGGGCGAGCGCCCGCAGGTAACCGCCGACCTCGCCGTCGTGATAGACGAGGCGGGCGATCTCGTCGGCGCCGCAGAAAAAGAGGGCGGCGAGGAAGAAGGAAGGCAGCAACGTGAGTTGAAACAGCCGCAGTACCGCCGCCCGAATGCGCGCCTCCCGCCCGCGCGCCGCGGCTTCCGACACCTCGGGGACGAGCAAGGTCGAGACCGCGCCGAGCAGCGACGACGGAAAAAGCAGCAGCGGCAGCGCCATGCCCTTGACCGCCCCGAACCGCCGCAGCGCGACCGCCCGGTCGCCCTCGAACCGCGTCAGGCAGGCGGGCATCAAGACGTTTTCCGCCGTGCGCAGGCCGGAATTCAGATACCGCCCGCCCGCGATGGGCAGCGCGGCTTTGTCGCGCAGGAAAAGCAGGGCGAGAAACAGGCAGGCGACCGACTCGGCGACGCTGTCCCCGAGCAGCACGGCGGCGCAGGACGCCCGCAGCCCCCGCCCCGCCGACGCGCCGACGGCCGCCATGACGACGGCGATGCGCACGACCTGCTCGAGCAGCTGGGACGCCGCCGAGGGGCCCGCCCGTCGCCGGGCGATGAAATACCCCCGCAGGCAGGCGCTCACCCCCAAAAACGGCAGGCTGAAGCACAAAATCCGCAGCGCCGGCGCCGCCCGGGAATCGCCGAGCAGAAAGCGGGCGAGGACGTCCGCCCCGAAAAAGACGAGGGCGGCAGAGGCAAACGCCGCGACGAGCGTCAGCCCGATCGCCCGGCGCAAAATCCGCAGCGTCCCGCGCCGCACCCCGAGCGCCAATTCGTCGGCGACGAGCCGCGTGACCGCCGTCGAGACCCCGGACGAGGCGAAGGCCGCCGCGAGCACATAGACTGAGAAAACGAGCTGATACAGCCCCATGCCCTCGGCGCCCAGCCGCCCCGCCGTCCAGACCCGAAAGAGGATCCCGGCGGCGCGCAGCAGCAGCGCCGTGCCGGTCAAAATCACGGCGTTTTTGACAAAGACGATCTTTTGCAATCCGCGCACCCCCACCCTACACCCTATGCCGCCCGTCCCGCCCGCAGAACCGGGGAAGGCGCGGCGGCGGGACAAAAAAATGACCCGCGCAAAGGCGGGTCGGGTGCGTCGGACGCGGGGCGCGTTCTGCCTTGTTTTACGCGAGCTCGAGGCGGTGGGCGTCGGGCAGGGCGTCGGCATAGGCGCGGTGGCAGGTGAAGAAAAAGACCTGGCGGGTCTGCGCGTAGTCCTGCAAAAAGCGCAGGGCGGCGGCGGCGCGGGCGTCGTCGTATTGCAGCAGCACGTCGTCGAGCAGCAGCGGCGGCGGGTCGTCGGGCTCGGTGATGCGGTCGCTGACGGCGAGGCGCAGCGCAAGATAAAGCTGGTCGGCGGCGCCGCTGCTCAAATACGGTGCGGCGATCAGCTGCCCGGCGCCGGCGGATTCGGCCTTTAATTCGGCGGAGATGACGGCCTCGGTATAGGCGCCGTCGGTCAGGGCGGCGAGGATTTCCCCGGCGCGGCGGCTCAGCGCGGGCGAAAAGTTGCGGCGCAGGTCGGCGGCGGCTTCGGCGAGGGTCTGTTCGGCGAGGGCGCAGGCGGCGCAAAAGGCGTTTCGCCGGTCGATCTCGCGCTGCCGTTCGGCGATCTCGCGCTCGAGGGAGGCGAGATCCGGTTGGTCGCGGAAGGCGGTCTGCAATTCGGTGCGCGCCTGCGTCGCGGCGGTCTGCGCCTGCTGCAAGGAGTCGCGCAGCCGCGCCTGCTCGGCGCGCAGGCCGTCGCGCGTTGCGGCGGGGTTGTCGGTTTCGGGCGGCAGGGGCAGGGCTTCGCGCTCCCGCCGCAGGGTCTCAAGCGGCGTGCCGGTCGCGAGAGCCGACAGGGCGTCGACCCCCGCGCGGGCTTCCTGTTCGGCGCGCAGGGCGTCGCGCAAAGTCGCAAGGGCGGCGTCGGCTTCGGCGCGGGTCTCGACGGGTTGGTAGCGCGAGACGGCCTGCAAATAGTCGCGCTCGGCGGCTTTTGCCGCGCCCGGGTCGGGTCGCCCGGCGGCGGAAAAGAGGGCGCAGATCGACTCCTGCTGCGCGATGGCGGTCGCCCGGGTCTCGACCGAGCGGCGGGTCTCCTCGCGCACCGCACAGGCGCGGCGGTAGTCCTTTTGTCGTTTCAGGCGCAGTCCGCCAAATCCGGCGAACCCGGCGGCGGGCAGCAGCAGGAGCAGCAGCGGCGGCAGGGCGATCCCCGCGATGGAAACGGCGGCAAAGAGCCCGGCGAGCACGAAGAAGAGCGTCGCCGACCCGGGTGCATGGGCGGTCGCGGCCTCCCGTTCGCGCAGGGTCTCGGTCTCGCGCGCCTGCTCGGCGCGAAGAAGGGCGAGGCGTTCCTCCGCCTGGGTTCGGCGCTGTTCCTCGTCGGCGGCGGGGGCGGCGGTTTCGGCCGTCTCGATCCGCAGCCGCAGCCGGTCGAGCGCGTCGGCAAAGGCGGCGTCGGCGGTCGTCCCGTCGGTCAGCCGCAGCGCCTGCCGCGCCTGCCGCAACGCCGCCTTTCTCGCTTCCAATTCTTCCGCCTGCGCGATGGCGCGGTCGAGGGCGGCGGCCTTTTCCCGGGTCTCGGCGGCGGCGATCGCCCCGTCGAGGTCGCGCAGCCGCTCGGTCAGCCGTTCGGTTGCAGCCGTCGCGTTTTCCAGCTGGGTTTCGAGCATGGTGCGGCGCTCGTCGCGTCGGGCGGCGGCGTCGCGTTCGGAGAGCAGGGCGTCGCGCTCGCGCTCCAATTTCGGCAAAGCTCCGGCGCGCCCGGACGAGGAGCGCTGGGCTTCCCGCGCCTGCTTTAGGCGGCGGCCGACCGTTTGCAGCGAGACGGCCTCCTCCCCCGAAAGGGCGAGGTTGGAAAGCCGGCGCTGAAAATCGCCGTCGGGGTCGATGGAGTCGGCGGTCAGCTGCCCGAGGAACAGGGCGCGTTCCGCCGCCGCCGCGCCGAGCCCGAAGAAGCGCTCCCCCGGCTCGGTGTGGGGCGGCAGCGCGACCTGCTTGCCCTCGTCGAGGTTCCAAAGGGCGGTGCGGTCGCCCGCCGCCGTCGCGCCGAAGCGCCGTTCGAGCCGCCAGCGCGCACCCTGCGCGGAAAATTCCGCCGCCCCCGCCATCGCCTCGCCCGAAAAGGGGGCGTATTTTTTGCGGGGGTTTTTCGCAAGGTCGGTCGCCCGTCCCGGCGCGCCGTAAAACAGCATTTGCAGGAAGACCCGCAGCGTCGTCTTGCCCGATTCGTTCGGGGCGCACAGCAGGTTCAGCCCTTTTTGCGGCGTCAGCGTGAGGTTTTGCAGCTTGCCGAAGGCCTGGATTTGCAGCTTCTCAATCCGCACGGTATGCCACCTCCCCGTCGGGTTCGAGGGCTTCGAGCCCCAGCCGCAGCGCCAGCCGCAGCGTTTCTTCTTCGTCTCGCGTCGCGCCCGTCATTTTCTCGCGCATTTTGCGCACAAACATCCCCCGCAGCGAGGGCTCCGCCGCCGCCGCTTCGAGGTCGAGCGGTGGGGCGAGCTCGTCGTGCAGCCGGACGAAATAGGCCGCGTCGTTTAATTTGCTTTCGAGCAGGTCGAGCCGCAGTTCCGCCGCCGCCCGCCCGCGCAGGGTCAGGCGGTAGAGGTGGCGGGCAAATTCCGCGCCGCCCGCCCGCTGCATCGCCGCTTTGATCGTCGCCTCCGCCGCCTCGTTCGACGCCGCGCCCTCGAGGTCGACCGAGAGGTCGAAGTGCATCCGGTCGGCCATCGGCAGGAAGGAAAGGTCGGCGCGCCCGGGCGAAATTTTGCCGATCAGCACGCCCTTCTCCCCCGCCTCGTCGAAGCCCTGCCCCTCGAAGCAGCCGGAATAAGCGTAGGGCACGCCGCCCGCCGTCTGCACGCCGGAGCAGGAATGCACGTGGCCGAGCGCGACGTAATCCATGCCGGTCGCCGCCAGCGCCGCGGGGGTGATCGGCCGGTAACGGCTCGAAGCGGTCAGGTCGCCGTGCAGCACAAGCAGGTTGAGCCGCCCGTCGGGAATCGCCTTGGGCAGTTCGGTCTCGTCGCAATAGGCGCCCGAAAAGGAGGCGCCCCAGACCCGCACCGGGAGGTCGTCGGGCTCCACGCAGGAAAACCGCCGCCCGAAGCAGTGCACCCGTTCGGGCAGCGCCTCGCGATAGGGCGAGCCGGTGCAGGCGGGGTCGTGGTTCCCCGCGGCGAGAAAGACCCGTGTCTTCGGCAGCGAGCCGAGCCCCTCCATCACCGCCCGGCGCAGCGCGGCGTCGGGCAGGGCGCGGTCGAACAGGTCGCCCGCGATGAGCAGCAGCGGAACCTCCCGTGTGCGGCAGAGGTCGAGCACCCGCTCAAACGTCCGCAGCACCTCGGTCTGCCGCTGCGCCCCGCGCTCCCCGAGATAAGCGCTCAGCGCCCCCAAATGCCCGTCCGCACAATGCACCAATTCAATTTCCGGCATAGGCCGTCCTCCTGACTGTATCGGAATTTATGATATGGGAAAGAATAAATTTGTGTGCTTTCAGTGTACCATACCCGGCCCGGATTTGCAAGAGCGGGGGAAAAAGGTGCGGAAATGGGGTTGTTTTTTGGGGGGTGGGTGTGGTATGATAGAAACGGAAAAATTTGTGGTTTGCGCGGAAAGGACGAAAAGGATGTTTGAACAGCTCGAGGGAGTGGCGCAGCGGTACGAGGCGATCGCGGCGCAGTTGAGCGACCCCGCCGTGTTCGCCGACGCGGCGCGGCTACAGCAGCTGATGCGGGAGCACAAGCGGCTTTCCCCGCTGGTGGAGGCGTGGCGCGCCTGGTCCGCCGCCTGCGACGCCGAGGCCGAGGCAAAATCGCTGCTCGACGCGGGCGGGCTCGACCGGGAGTTCCGGGCGCTCGTCGAAGAGGAGCTGGCGGAAAGCCGGGAAAAGCAGGCGGCGCTCGCCGAGACGCTGCGCGAGCTGCTGCTGCCCCGCGACCCGAACGACGACAAAAACGTCATCGTCGAGATCCGCGGCGGCGCGGGGGGCGAGGAGGCGGCGCTCTTCGCCGGGGTGCTGATGCGGATGTACACGATGTACGCCGAGGCGAAGCGCTGGAAGGTCGAGACGATCTCGGCGAACGAGACCGAGCTCGGCGGGCTGAAAGAGGTCAGCTTCCGCATCGAGGGCGAGGGCGCTTATTCCCGCCTGAAATACGAGAGCGGCGTCCACCGGGTGCAGCGGGTGCCCGAGACCGAGACGGCGGGGCGCATCCACACCTCGACGGTCACCGTCGCCGTCCTGCCCGAGGCCGAGGAGGTCGAGCTTTCGATCACCCCCGCCGACCTGC
>CANQSG010000076.1 GCA_947626485.1 uncultured Clostridia bacterium
CGCCCGCCAGTAAGCCGCCGCGCGCTCGGCGCCCATCACAAACAGGGCGGTCGAAAGCGCGTCGCACAGCTTGCCCTGCGGCGCGGTGACCGTGACCGAAGTGAGGCCGTTTTGCACCGGTCGCCCGGTCGCGGGGTCGAGAATGTGGCCGTAGCGCGTTCCGTCCGGCGCGGTGAAGGCGCGTTCGTAATTGCCCGAGGTGACGACCGCCGCGTCGCGCACCGCAAGGGTGCCGACCGTACCGTCGCCCTGCGGGTCGCGCACCCCGACCTGCCAGTCGCTGCCGTCGGGTCGGGTGCCGACGGCCTGCACGTTGCCGCCGAGCGAGAGCAGCGCGTGCGAGATCCCGGCTTCCTTTAGCTGTTCCGCCAGCAGATCGCCGACGTACCCTTTGGCGACGGCGCCGAAATCGAGCATCGCGCCGGCCGGCAGGCGCACGGTGTTGTTTTGCAGTTCCACGCAATGATAGTCGATCAGCGCGCATTTTTCGCGCAGTTCCCCGTCCGTCGGAACGCGGTATTGCCCCGTCGTAAAGCCCCAGGCGGTCAGGGCGGGGTAGATCGTCGGGTCGAGCGCGCCGCCGGTCTGCTTTGCCATTTGCAGCGTGAAATCCAGCAGCTTCGCCGTCTCGTCGCAGAGTTCGACCGGCTGCCCGCTGCTGTGGTTGACGCGGTAAAGCTCGCTGTCCGCCAGCGTCACCGACCAGCGCGCTTCCGCTTCGTGCACCGTCTCCTCGGCGTCGCGCAGGGCCTCGTCGGCGTTCGCCCCGTAGGCGCGCAGCTGCAACAGCGTGTCCATCGCGAAAACGTCGCGGGTCGCTTCACCCGATCCGCAGCCGGTCAGCGTCAGCGCCGCGAGCAGCAACGCGGCGGCGACCCGCTTCATGCCGTTCTGCGCGCCGGCTTTTTGCGTTCGCGGAAGGCGCGGCGGCGCACGATGAAATAGGAGAGGACCGAGGCGAGCCCCGTCACGCCCCAGGAGATCGGGTAAATGGCGATCAGGCAATCGTAGGTCGGCCAGATGCGGAAGACCGTCCCGATCCAGATCAGCCGCAGAATGCAGGTGCCGAACAGCGTGAGCAGGAAGGGCAGGATGGAGTGATTGATGCCGCGCAGCGCGTTTCCGGGCGTGTCGAAGGTCACTTGTAAGAAGTAGAACGGCAGGACGATGAAGATGCGCCGCAGCGCGAGGTCGATGACGTCCTGCTTGTTGCTGAAAATCGGGATGATCCAGCGGGAGGAGGCGAGGAAAAGCAACTCTACGGACAGCGTGATCGCCATTCCCGCGCCGAAGGCGAGATAAAAGGCGCGGTTGCAGCGCTTGTAATTCTTCGCGCCGTAGTTCTGGCTGACGAAGGTCGCGGCAGCCTGCCCGAAGGCCGACAGGGCCAGGCAGACGATCGTCTCGAAATTCGCCGCGACGGCGGTGGCCGCCATGGCGACGGCGCCGAAGGAGTTGATCGAGGATTGAATGATGAGGTTCGAAAGCGAGAAGCAGGCGGATTGCAGGCCGGAGGGGATGCCGATGCGGGCGACGCGGGCGAGATAGCGCTTTTGCAGCCGGAAATTGCGGGGCTTGAGCCGGATCCAGTCGTCCTTCGAGCGCAGCAGGAAGCCGAGCACGAGCGACGCGCTGACGCCGTTGGAAAGGGTGGTCGCGAGGGCGACGCCGTCCGCCGCCATGCCGAAGCCGACCACGAACAGCAGATTCAGCCCGACGTTCAGCACCCCGGAGGACGTCAGGCAAATGAGCGGCCGCTTCGTGTCGCCGATCGCGCGCAGGATAGCGGAACCGAAGTTGTAAACCATGATAAAGGGCATGCCGAGGAAATAGATGCGCAAATAGGCGACCGCCTGCGGCAGTACATCGTCGGGCGTGCCCATCAGGCGCAGGGCGGGGGAGGCGACGACCTGCCCGAGCGCGAGCAGGAAAAAGCCGCTGACGAGGGCGAGCGGAATGGCGTTGTGGACGGTGTTGCGGACGTCGTCCGGGCGGCGCTGCCCGATGAAATTCGCGATCACGACGTTGACGCCGGACGAAAGCCCGACGAAGAGGTTGATCAACAGGTTGATGATGGGCGCGTTCCCGGCGACGGCGGCCTGCGCGTGCTCCCCGGCGAATCGCCCGGCGACGGCGAGGTCGGCGGAATTGAAGAGCTGCTGCAAAATGCTGCTGGCGGCCAGCGGCAGGGCGAACAGGATGATCTTGCCGAGCATCGGCCCGTGCAGCATGTCGACGCGCTGCCCCTTGCCGCGCACGACGCGCTTTTCCTCCGGCTGCGCCCGACGCGCCGCGTCGCAAAGCGCTTCCGTCGGCTCGTCCGGCGTGTCCGGCTCGACCGGGGCGGCTTGTGTTGTTTCGTCTTCGCCGTCCTGCGCCGGTCGGTCGGTCAGGTCAGATTCCAGGGTTGTCTCTTGCATCCGAAAACGCCTCCAAGGGAACATGTGTGCTGCGCAGAAAAAGGCGTCCGATATCGACGCCCGATTGCATTGCGATTGCAACTCTATTGTAGCAACCCGCACCCGCTTTGTCAATCCAAATTTTTCGCCGCCGCGCCGCAAGATTTTTATATGGAAACGCCATTTTCCGGCAAATTTCGGAAAATGGCGTTTTCGCAATCAAAATGCGGTTTTTCAGTCCTCCACGGCGACGCGCCAGCCGAAGGGGTCGGGGGCGGTGCCGAGCTGGATACCGGTGACGGTGTCGTAGAGCCGCTGGCTTAAGGGACCGATGCCGCCGTCGCGGATCGTCATGATCTCGTCGCGATAGCGCAGCTTGCCGACCGGGGAGATGACCGCGGCGGTGCCGGTGCCGAAGCACTCTTCGAGCTTGCCGGCCTTCTGGGCTTCGAGCAGCTCGTCGACCGAAATGCGGCGTTCCTCGACCGGGCAGCCCCATTCCTTGCAGAGGCGGATCGTCGTGTCGCGGGTGATGCCGGGCAGAATGCTGCCCGAGAGCGCCGGGGTGACGACCTTGCCGTCGATCTTGAAGAAGATGTTCATGGCGCCGACTTCCTCGATGTATTTGCGCTCGACGCCGTCGAGCCACAGCACCTGCGAGAAGCCGCCGTCATGCGCCTTGACCTGCGCGATCAGGCTGGCGGCGTAGTTGCCGCCGGTCTTCGCGTAGCCGATGCCGCCCCGCACCGCGCGGACGTATTCGTCCTCGATCCAAATCCCGACCGGCGCCAGCCCGCTTTCGTAGTAAGCGCCGCTCGGCGAGAGGATGATGAGGAAATAATAGGTCTGCGAGGGCGCCACGCCCAAAAACGGGTCGGTCGCGATCACAAAGGGGCGGACGTAGAGCGAGGTGCCCGGCGCGGTGGGGATCCAGTCCTCGTCGACCTTGACGACGGCCTTGATCGCCTGCACGAAATCCTCCTCGGGGATCTGCGGAATGCAGAGCCGGTCGTTGGAGCGGTTGGCGCGCTTGGCGTTCATGTCCGGCCGGAAGAGATAGGCCTTGCCGTCGGCGCCCTTGTAGGCCTTGAGCCCCTCGAACATCTCCTGCCCGTAATGGAAGACCATCGCGGCGGGGGAGAGGGTCAGGTCGGAGAAGGGGATGATGCGCGGGTCGTGCCAGCCCTTGCCCTCGGTGTAGTTCATCAGAAACATGTGGTCGGTAAAGATCTTGCCGAAATGCAGCGGTTCGTTGGGCGCCGGCTTCGGTTTGGGCGCAGCGGTCCGTTCGACTTTGATTTGCAGCATATCGCGTCTCCTCTTTCTTTACTGAATCCGCGCCAGGATAGCGTCGGTCATTTCGGTGCAGGACAGCGGCTTGACGCCGGTGTTCCCGACGATGTCGGCGGTGCGCAGCCCGTCCGCCAGCACGCGGTCGATGGCGTCCTCAATGCAGCGCGCCTCGGCCTCGAGGTCGAAGGAATAGCGCAGCATCATCGCGGCGGAAAGCACCGTGGCGATGGGGTTCGCCTTGTTCTGCCCGGCGATGTCGGGCGCCGAGCCGTGAATGGGCTCGTACATGCCGCACTTACTTTCGCCCAAAGACGCCGAGGGCAGCAGGCCGATCGAGCCGGTGATCTGGCTCGATTCATCCGACAGAATGTCGCCGAACATGTTCGAGGTCACGACGACGTCGAACTGCGCCGGGTTTTTGACTAATTGCATGGCGGCGTTGTCGACCAGCATATCGCTGCATGCGACGTCGGGGTATTCCGCCGCGACGCGGTGGACGACCTCGCGCCACAGCCGGGAGCTTTCGAGGACGTTGGCCTTATCGATGCTCGTGACCTTCTTCGAGCGCTTGCGGGCGGTCTCGAAGGCGACGCGGGCGATGCGCTCGACCTCGCCGACGCTGTAACACTCGGTGTCATAGGCTTCCTCGCCCATTTTGCCGGTTCTGCGGCCGCGCTCGCCGAAATAAATGCCGCCGGTCAGCTCGCGGATCATCACGAGGTCGACGCCGCGGTCGACGATGTCGCCCCGCAGCGGGCATTCGGATTTCAGCGCGGGATAGAGCTTCGCCGGGCGAATGTTGGTGTAAAGTCCCAGCGCGCTGCGCACGCCGAGCAGGGCGCGTTCCGGCCGCAGGTTGCCGGGCAGCGTGTCCCATTTCGGGCCGCCGACGGCGCCAAGCAGCACGCTGTCGCTCGCCTTGCAGCCGGCGACGGTCTCGTCGGGCAGGGGCACGCCGGTCGCGTCGATGGCGCAGCCGCCGGCGAGATAGGGGGTGAAATGAAAGGTGTGGCCGAACTTGCGTCCGACCGCTTCGAGTACGGCGACGGCGCTGTCGACGATCTCGGGGCCGATGCCGTCCCCTTTCAACAGGGCAATCTGAAATTCCATGTTTGCTCCTCCTCTTTTGGTCGTAGGGTTAGCGAATCACGCCCGAGCGGATGGCGGAAACCAGACCGCCCGCGCTGATGATCGACTGGATAAAGGGCGGGAAGGGCTCGGTGGGGTAGTCCTCGCCCGTCGTCAGGTCGCGGATGATACCGGCGTCGAGGTCGGCTTCGACGGTGTGCCCCTCGGCGATGGCGTCCGCCGCGGCTTCACATTCGACGATCGGCAGCCCGATGTTGATCGAGTTGCGGTAGAAAATGCGGGCAAAGCTCTTGGCGATGACAAGCGCGATGCCGCTTTCCTTGATGGCGATGGGCGCGTGCTCGCGCGAAGAGCCGCAGCCGAAGTTGTACCCGGCGACGAGGATGTCGCCCGGCTTGACGCGCGCGGCAAAGGTCGCGTCGAGATCCTCCATGCAGTGAGAGGCGAGCTCCTTCTTGTCGATCGTGTTGAGGTAGCGAGCCGGGATAATGACGTCGGTGTCGACGTTGTCGCCGTATTTGATGACGGTTCCGGTGAATTTCATTTATAAAACCTCCTCAGGCGCGCAGATTTTGCCGGCGATGGCCGACGCGGCGGCGACGGCGGGGCTGGCGAGATAGACCTCCGATTTCGGGTGACCCATCCGGCCGACGAAGTTGCGGTTGGTCGTGGCGACGGCGCGTTCTCCCTCGGCTAAAATCCCCATGTGCCCGCCGAGGCAGGGGCCGCAGGTCGGGGTCGAAACGACGGCGCCGGCCTCGATGAAGATTTTGAGAAGCCCCTGCTCCATGGCCTGCAAATAGATCTTCTGCGTCGCGGGAATGACGATGGCGCGCACGCCCTTGCAGACCTTTTTGCCTTTCAGAATGTCGGCGGCGATCTGCAGATCCTCGAGCCGCCCGTTCGTGCAGGAGCCGATGACGACCTGGTCGATCTTCACCTCGTCGATCTCGTCGACGGTGTGGGTGTTCTCCGGCAGGTGGGGGAAGGCGACGGTCGGACGGATTGTCGACAGGTCGATGGTATAGGTTTCGTCATAGACGGCGTCGGGATCGGCGGTGTAGACCTTCGGCTCCTTGCCGCCCGCCTCGCGAATGTAGGCGAGGGTTTTGTCGTCGACCTCGAAAATGCCGTTTTTCGCGCCGGCCTCGATCGCCATGTTCGCCATGCAGAGCCGGTCGCTGACCGACAGGGTGTGCAGCCCTTCGCCGCAGAACTCCATGGATTTGTAGAGGGCGCCGTCGACGCCGATCTTGCCGATGATGTGCAGAATGACGTCCTTACCCGAAACGTATTTGCCGAGCTTGCCGGTCAATTCGAACCGGATGGCGGAGGGCACCTTGAACCAGGCTTTGCCGGTCGCCATACCGCAGGCCATGTCGGTCGAGCCGACGCCGGTCGAGAAGGCGCCCAGCGCGCCGTAGGTGCAGGTGTGGGAGTCGGCGCCGATCACGACGTCGCCGCTCACGACGAGGCCGCGCTCGGGCAGCAGCGCGTGCTCCACGCCCATCGACCCGACGTCGTAGAAATTCGTGATGTCCATTCTGCCGCAGAAATCGCGGCACATTTTGCATTGTCCGGCGGCCTTGATGTCCTTGTTGGGCGCGAAGTGATCCATCACCATCGCGACCTTTTCGCGGTCAAAGACCTCGTTTTTGCCGAGCTTTTCATACTCGGCGATCGCGACGGGGGAGGTGATGTCGTTGCCGAGCACCAGATCCACGTCCGCGAGGATCAGCTGCCCCGCCGCGACTTCGTCGAGCCCGGCGTGAGCGGCTAAAATCTTTTGCGTCATCGTCATTGCCATGCAGCATTCTCCTTTTTTGATAAGATGTATTCAAATGAGTCCACAAGCGCGGTCAGGCTTGCCTCAATGACGTCGTTGGAAACGCCGATCGTCGTAAAGGTCTGGCCGCGGTCGGCGGATTCGATCAGCACCCGGATCTTCGCGTCCGTCCCGCTCGATTCGATGACCCGCACCTTAAAATCGGTCAGGTGCAGCGCGTTGAGCTCGGGGTAAAAGGCGCACAACGCCTTGCGCAGCGCCCGGTCGAGGGCGTTGACGGGGCCGTTGCCCTCGTCGCAGGTCAGCAGCGTTTTGCCGTCGACCTCGATCTTGATGAGGGCGGTCGATTGCTGCTCGCCGTCCGGCGCGGGGAAATCGTCGTTGGTCTTGTACAGGATGACGTGAAAATGCGGTTGCCAGAGCCCCAGCTGTTTTTTGATAAAGAGCTCGAAGCTGGCCTCGGCGCCCTCGTACTGATAGCCGTCACATTCCCGCTCCTTGAGCCGTTCGGTGATGCGGGCGGTCTCGGGCGACTGCTTCGTCAGGTGGGGCGCGATGCGGCGAATGCGGGGCAGCACCGTGCCGCGCCCGGCGACCTCGCTGATGAGAAATTTGCGCTCGTTGCCGACGGCGGCGGGGTCGACGTGCTCAAACGAAGCCGAGAGCTTCTGTACGCCGTCGATGTGCATGCCCGCCTTGTGGGCAAAGGCGCTTTTGCCGATGTAGGGGTGGTTGTGGCGGATGCGCACGTTCGCGATCTCGGCGATCTCGCGCGCCGTCTGTTTGAGCGATTCGAGCCGGACGGGGCAATCGTACCCGCATTTCAGCGCCAGATCGGCGATGATCGTCGCGAGGTCGGCGTTGCCGCAGCGTTCGCCGAAGCCGATGAGGGTGCCCTGCACCTGCACGGCGCCCGCGAGCACCGCGGCGATCGAATTCGCGACGGCACAGCCCGAATCGTCGTGGCAGTGAATGGCGACGTCGCGGTCGGGGAAGGCGGCGCAGACCTTCGCCGTGATCTGCCCGATTTCGTGCGGCAGGCAGCCGCCGTTGGTGTCGCACAGGCAGAGCGTCCCGGCGCCCCCGTCGCAGGCGGCGCGCAGCACGGCAAGGGCATAATCCGGGTCGGCTTTATACCCGTCGAAGAAATGCTCGGCGTCGAAAACGATTTCCTTTCCGGCGTCGCGCAGGCAGCGCAGCGTCTCGGTGACGAGCCGCAGGTTTTCCTCGCGCGTGATCTTCAAAATCTCGGTGACGTGCAGATCCCACGCCTTGCCGAAAATCGCGACGACCGGGGTTCCGGCGTGCAGCAAGCTCTGCACGTTCGCGTCCTGCGCGGGCTCGACGCCCTTGCGCGCCGTGCTCCCGAAGGCGCAGAGCCGCGCCTGCCGCAGGGGCAGGGAGCGTACCGCCTCGAAAAACTGGAGCTCCTTCGGGTTGGAGCCGGGATTGCCGGCTTCGATGTACTGCACGCCGAAGTCGTCGAGGGCGCGGACGATGTTCAGCTTGTCCTGCACCGAAAACGAGATGCCTTCGGCCTGGGCGCCGTCGCGCAGCGTGGAATCGAAAAATACGATAGGTTTCATGAATGGTCGTCTCCCCGCGACCGGCCGAACGAAAAACCGCCCGACCGGTCGCTTTGCTGTCAGGGTAAGAGCTTGTTGACGGCGTTGAGGTAGGCGAGAATGCTCGCCTCGATGATGTCGGTCGAGAGGCCGCGGCCGTTGATCGTGCGGTCGCCGCACTTGACCTTGACGACGACCTCGCCGAGCGTGTCCTTGCCCTCCGAAACGGAGTGGATCGTGTACTTTTCGAGGGTGTGCTCGGGCGGGCAGACGATCTTGTCGACGGCGTTGTAAGCCGCGTCGACCGGGCCGTCGCCCAGCGAGACCTCCTCCTTCGCGACGCCGTCGCGCGAGAGGCAGACCGTGCAGGTCGCCGTCGTGCAGTTGCCGGCGTAGACCGAGAAGCGGTCGAGCTTGAAGCCGTTTTCGTTGACGGCCTTGTCGTTGACGAGGGCTTCGACGTCGCTGTCGGTGACGACCTTTTTCTTGTCGCACAGGTCTTTAAAACGCCGGAACGCCGCCGCCAGCTCGTCGGGTGTGAGCTCGTAGCCGAGCTCCTGCAGCCGCGTCTCGAAGGCGTGATGCCCCGAATGCTTGCCGAGCACCATCTGATTCTTCGTGATGCCGACCGATTCGGGCGTCATGATCTCATAAGTCTGGCGGTTCGTCAGCACGCCGTGCTGGTGGATGCCCGCCTCGTGTGCAAAGGCGTTGGCGCCGACGATGGGTTTGTTGATCGGCGCGCTCTGACCGATGATGTTGTAGACGAGGCGGCTCGTGCGGTAGATCTGCGTCGTGTCGATGCGGGTCGTACCGCCGTACAGGTCGGGGCGGGTCTGGATCGCCATGACGATCTCTTCGAGCGCAGTGTTGCCCGCGCGTTCGCCCAGGCCGTTGACGGCGCATTCGATCTGCAGCGCGCCGCCGTGCACCCCGGCGAGGGAGTTCGCCACCGCCATGCCGAGGTCGTTGTGGCAGTGCACCGAGAAAACGACGTCCTGCGCGCCCGGCACCTGCGCGATGAGGTATTCGATCATGCCCTGCATCTCGGCGGGGGTCGTGTAGCCGACGGTGTCCGGGATGTTGATGACCTTCGCGCCGTTCTGAATTGCGGCGGTGACGAC
>CANQSG010000077.1 GCA_947626485.1 uncultured Clostridia bacterium
TGCTGGACGCTCGGATAGCCCGCCAGTTCGATGGCGACCGCGCTGATCGAGAAGCTCGACTGGATCTGCATGACGGCGCTGAAGAGCAGCATGTGAGACATCGAGGGCAGCGTGATATACCGCAGCTCCTGCCAGCGATTGCGGATGCCGTCGATCGCGCCCGCCTCGTAGAGATCGCGGCTGACGTTTTGCAGGCCGGAAATGTTCGCGAGGAAGGAAACGCCCATGCTCTGCCAGAGTTGGACGAGGATAATGATGGGCATTAAATACGCCGCGCTTTTCAGCCAGACGATGGGCTGGGTGATGATGCCGAGGGAGAGCAGCAGGCTGTTGATATAGCCGTAGCTGTCGCCGCTGAAGGCGATCTTCCAGACGAAATAGGCGTTGCCGACCAGCGCGGGGGCGTAGAACATAAAGGAGAGCGCCGTGCGGACGAGGGGGGTGAATTCGTTGACGAGCCAGGCGAGCACGAAGGAGAGCAGGAACCCGGCGGGGCCGACGATCATCGAGAGGGCGACGGTGTTTTTGAGCACCGTCGGGAAAACGTCGTCGTCGACGAACATGCGCATATAGTTCTCGGCGAAGTTGAACTTCGGCATCGAGAGCATATCGTAAGACGTGAAGCTCAAAACGATCGAGGATAAAATCGGCAGAACGGTAAAGAGGAAAAAGAGCACGAGAAAGGGGGCGAGCATCAGCATCATGGAAAGCTGATCGCCGCGCATTCCCTTGCGGCGTGATACGGCGTTATGCGGGCGTTTCATGCGCGTCCTCCCTTTCAGCGATATTCGCGAATTTTGCGGTCGATTTCGGCGTCCGCCACGCCGCTCCACTTCACCACGGCGTCCCGGACGCCGACGTTGTCGTTGAGCACCGACCAGTAGGCCTGATCGAGCGCGCGGCTTAAGTAATAGCTACCCGGCACCTCGGGGACTTCCCGGACGCGCGACCATTGCTCGAGCAGGACGTCGAGGTCGCCGCGATCCCAGCGCAGGGCGCGGAAGGCGTCGACCGTGGCGGTCTGCGGGCGGCCGAGCATTCCGAGCAGGGATTCAATGTTGGACGAAAAGCGGGTCTGGGTCTCGGCGGAGGTCCACCATTTCAGGAATTCCCACGCCTTGTCGATGTGGGGCGATTTTTTGAGGATGACGCAACCGGTGCCCGCCCCGGCGACGGAATTATTGCCGCCCGCCGTGCCCGGTACGGGCGCGATCGACCAGCGGCCTTCGATCTCGGGCGCGGCGCTGTAAAGCGTCATATAGGTCGAATAGGGCGCGATGCCGAGCGGCATGACGCCGATGCGGAAGCGGTTGTAAAAATCCGCCTCCTTCTGGAAGCCGTAATCGTTGTAAAGCCGCGTCCAGAATTCGAAAACGTGGATCGCTTCGGGCGAGACGAGCGCCGTCGCGGTCTGCTCTTTATTATAGAGCGAAAGGCCGTTTTGCCCCATGAGCGTCGGGAACAGGTTCAGGCTGCCGACCCCGACACTGACGGTCGTCGACGCGGTGATCTGGGTATAGGGGACGTAAACGTCCATGTTGTTGCGCTGGATGATGGCGGCGGCGTAGAGGAATTCGTCCCAGGTTTTGGGCACCGAAAGGCCGAGGCTGCCGAGGATATCCGAGCGGTAGAATTGCAGGAAGAAGGACTGCGTGTCGGGCAGGGCGTAGAGCTCGTCGCCGAGGCGGTAGGGCGTTTCGGCGCCGGGTTGGAAGCGGGAGAGCACCTGCTCGAGGTCGTCGAACTGCGTTAAGTCGTACAGCGCGCCGCGCATGCCGAGGTTGACGGGCTCGGTGCGCGCCATTTGCAGCGACATATCGGGGAAATTCCCCGCCAGCAGGCCGTTGACGAGCGAGGCGTTGGTGATTTCAAGCCGGACGGGAATGCCGGTCGCGGGGGTGAAGGAATCGCGGATGAGGGCGTCGAGCACCGAGGCCTGATCGCGTCCCCAGTTGACCCAGAGGCGCAGCCCCTCCTCCCCTTCCTCGGTCGCGGCGTAGTCCTCGGTAAAGGAGATCAGCAGCCGGCGCAGCAGGAAGGAAACGCGGCGCAGCAGGCCGGGCGAGCCCTTGCGGAAGGAGGCGCCGACCGGCGCGAGCTCGAAATAATCGAGCGAGAGCGGCATGGCCTTCATATCGTAAAGCCAAGAACTGAGGGAGGTATAATTCGAATAATAATCGTTGACGTAATGGTGCGCGACGTAGGGGCTCTGCACCATCTTGCGCAGCACCCGCGCCATATTTTCGACGGCGGCGATGTACTGGCTGCCCCGCGCGCCCGAGAAGTCCTCGAGGTCGTGGGCGAGGGCGACGAGCTGATTGCAGCAGTCCGCCAGCGTGGGGCCGAGGTCGGGGATTTGGTTGAAGAGCTCGTAGTCGAGGCTGATGTCGGGGGTGGCGCCGGTGATCTTCACCATGTCGATGTAGGCGTCGCCGCGGCGGTCGACCAGCGCCGACAGGCGGCCGTAATACTCCGCCATGTCGCCGAGCGTGACCTCGAGGGAGATCGTGTGGGCGCCGGGCTCGAGCCAGATGCGGTAGGGCTCGCCCTGCGCGTCTTCAAAGGTGAAAAACCGCCAGGTCGGGGCGTAGGGGAAGCGGATACCGGCGGCCTCGGCAAAGGGAATTTCGCCATCGACCCGCAGGGTGCGCCAGCTTTCGGCGTTGACGACGTCGGACTGGCGATAGCGCGCGCCGAAGGCGTACCACCCCGCGGCGGGGATCTCAACCTGCCAGGAAAGGGTTGCGCCGGGCGACTGCCAGGTGGTGCCGCCGATGTAGTTGAGGCGTTGGATGCCGGGGCTGGCGGGCGACATGCCGGCGCTGCCGTTGTCGGCCTTGGGGATCAGGGCGGAGGAGGTCTTGCGGAAGGCGGCCTCGCCCTCGACCCGCACGGGGTCGGTGACGGCGGGGGCGGCGTCGGTCGGCGCGGTGTATGCCGCGGGCTGCTCGGCGGGGGCGAACTGCGCGCCGTAAAGCAGGACGGGCTGACCGTCGGAGACCAGGTCGAAGGTGTGGGCGCCGGCGCGCAGCAGGAAGCGATACCGCCCGACCGCAACGCCGGTCTCATCGGCGGCGGCGACGGTGACGGGGTCGGCGACCTCGCGCTGTTCGGGGGAAAGCTCATTGCCGGCGGCGTCGGTGCGGACCTCGTCGGTCGCGTTTTCCCACAGGCGCGGGAAGGTGACCGAAGCGGCGTCGGCAAAGGGGGCGGCGCCGTCGAGCAGCAGGCCGTATTCATAATTCACGCCTGCCTCGGCGGGGGCGTAGGTCAGCAGAAATTCAAAAACGCCGTCGGCCGGGACGGTGAAATTCCAGCGCAAAGCACCGCCCGTCCAGCGCACCGCCTCGCCCTGCGGCTGCAAAGCGGCGCCGTCGGCTCCGACGGCGGCGGAGGCGGCGAGGTCGATCGCGGCAGCGCCGGGATTCACGCCGGACTGCGCGGCGAGATAGGCGGCGTAATCGTTCGCGCCCGCGTCGGCAGGGGCGGCGAGGGCGTCGACCGGCAACGCATCTGGCGCTTCGGGCGCGGCGGACGCGGGCAGTACCGCCGCCGTCAGCACGACGGCGAGGGCTGCCGCTGCGGCCGTGAATTTTTGCAACGCTCGCTTCATGAAAACGCCTCCTGAAAGGTTTTTTATGCGGCGGCGTCAGCCGGAGCCTGTGAAAAAAGCGCACAGGCGTCGGCTCGCGCAGCCGAAAGGGGGCGGGGTGCGGCGGACAGGTAAGGCCGCACCCCTTTGGAAGGGAAAATCGGTGTTCGTTTCGCCCGTTCCGGCGGTGCCTTCTCGGGCGCACAAACCCAGTCCTGCGCCCGAAACCGGGCGCGGGACGAGGTGTGATGCGGTTGTTCGCGCGGACGTCAGTCCGCTTTACCGTTGAGCAGGACGAGGTCGAGGATGTCGCCGGTCGCATCGGCGTTGAAATCCGCGAGGCCGACCTTGTCGCCGTCGGTGCTGAGCAGGTGGGCGCGCAGGGCGGTCACGTCGTCGACCGTGCAGGCAAAGTCGCCGGTCACGTCGCCGATGCGCGCACCGGTCGCGCGCAGCATCGGATAACTCTCGGTCGTCCAATAATAGGTGTTCCAGTCGAGCCCGGGCATGTTGGCCTTGGCGTCCGCACCCTGCATGCCGGCGTCGTCAACCTTGGTGACGACCGCGTCGGTCGACCCGTCGCGTTTCGTGTTGTCCGTGCAGTAATTCGCAACGTCGCTGACCGTTGCAAGCGAATTGTAACCCAAAATTCGTCTGCCGGAGGCGAAGCAGCGCCGCGCGGTGGTCGACGTCCAGAAGTTTCCGGCGAGCGCGCCCCAGCGGTCATCGTTACCGCCCTTCGTCCCGACGTAACCCGCTATGGTGCCGACAAAGGAGCAGTCGTTCAAAACGACCGACCCGGCGCCGCCGACCAGACCGCCCGCGAAGCTCGTTTTCAGGTCGCTCTTGATCTTGACGGTTTTGGTGCCCACGCAGGCCGTGAGCGTCGTGCCGTTCGCGGGCGAGCCGACCAGCCCGCCGATGTATTCCGAGCCGCCATCCGACAGATTATTGATGATCTGCGAATCGGACAGGACGAGGTTCTTGATCTGTGCGGAGCCGCTCGCCGTCGTGGGAAACAGTCCGTAATAGCTCGCCGTCGGCTTCACGACGGAATAGAGCCCGCGCACGATGTGACCGTCGCCGTCGAAGATGCCGGAGAAGCCTTTCGCCGACGCGGAAACGTACCATTCCTTCGCCGTTTCCGTCCAGTTTTCAGCGGAGGTATCGTTCAACTGAATGTCGGCGGTCAGCTTATAATACTTGCCGGACGAGCTTGCATCCTGCGAGACGAGATAGGCGAGCTGCTCCGCCGTTTCGATCAGGAAGGGACTGCCCGCATCGCCGGTGCCGCCCGCGTATTTCGTCGCCGCGCCGCCGCTCCAAACGTCGCCGGGCTCGGTCGTGTCGGGGTCATAGCCGAAATTCGGCGTCGGGTAGCCGTCGCCCTCCGGGATTTGCCAGTAAGCGCCCCAGGCGAGGTCGGGCATGTTCTGCCGCGCCGCCGCGCCTTTGGCTTCGTCAGCCGAAGTCAGCTCGTAGGTGTTGACCTTCGTCACCGACGTGCCGCCGACCGAACCGACGACAAAGCTGTCCGTGACGGTCGTCTTGTTCCCCACCTTGCCGAGCAGGGTGCAATCCTTGACGAGCGAGCCGCAGTGCTCGACGATTGCCGAGCCGGACTGGCTGGAGGACGAAACGAGCACGCCTTTATTGGTTCCGTTGATCGTCACGTCTTCCGAGATATAGACGTTGGAAAACGTGAGGGTGTTGCCGATGTAGGCGCCGCCCGCGATCGCGCCGGCGTACCCGCCGGATTTCGACTCGATGTAGGCATCCGCGATCGTCAGATTTTTCACAACGAGCTTGTTGTTCCAAATGTTGATGACCGGAAACAGACCGGCATAGGTGCCGCCGGTGCAATAGAGGCCGTAAATCGTGTGGCCGTCGCCGTCAAACAGCGACGCGTAGAAGCGATAAGACGAATCGTTAAAATTGCCGGAATCCGCCCAGTTTTTCGGGCTTTGATTCCGCCAGTCGGGATCCGACACATCGTTCAGATAAATGTCGTCGGTCAGCTTGTAATACTTACTGTTGCTTTCCGTTCCCTGACCTGCCAACCCGGTGTTCAGCAGATACGCCAGCTGCTTCGCGTTGGCGATTTCATACGGGGTGGCTGCCGAGCCGTTGCCGCCGGCGTAGGCTTCGGTCGTTCCGTCCCAGACGTCGTGCGCGTCGGGCTGGGCGGCGAGGGCGATGCCGGCGGGGATCGTCGACAATACCAGCGCGAGCGCCAGCAGCCAGAGCAGCAGCTTGCCGGGGGTTCGAATGTTGTGTTTCATACCTGTCTCTCCTTTTCCAGTTTTATTGCACCGCCGCCGTGCGGCGGATTCGGGACATTATGTCAATGCGCGGTGACGAGCTGCGAGCCGTCGCCCGATTTCTGATAGAGCCGGATCCAGTCGATGTCGTACTCCACGGGCAGGTCGCGGACGTTGATCTCACAGCCGGTATAGGGCTTGTAATCCGAAGAATCGGTAAAGAGGTGGCAGTTGAGGATCAGCATGAGGTTCGTCTCGAAGCCGCTCATGCCCGAGGCGCCGAGGACGCTGCCGTCGGTACCCTTCATGCCCGCGTCGAAATTCTTCGTCAGGTCGTAGGTGAAATACTTCTTGCCGTCGACGTACATCGACATGGTCTTCTGCGTCCACTCGAAGCCGTAGGTGTGGTATTCGTTGCTGAGGTTGTCGGTGTTCGCGAAGGTGTATTTCTCGCCGGGGTCGTTCCACTGGGTGTGCTGGTTGACCTTGTACCATTTATGGATGTTGGGGGCGATGGTGTCGAGGCTCGCGAAGTTTTCGAAGATGTCGACCTCGATCGTGTAATCGAAATCCGTCCGCGCGCCGAGGGCGCCGTTCGAGGACGTCCAGAGGCTCGGCCACGCGCCGCGCAGGAAGGGCATTTTGGCGCGCATTTCGAGATAGCCGTAGCGGAAGCCCATCGTGTCGCCGGTGCTGACCGCCCACGGGGCGACAAACTGTGCGCCGCCCGCCTTCGGGCTCCAGTAGCGCGCGGCGATCATCTTGAGATAGCCGTTTTCGAGGTGGCAATATTCCTCGTCGCCCGAGGTCGTGAGCTCGGCGGTGCCGGACATCGAGGTCGTGCGTTCCCAGCGGGTCAGGTCGAGCTTGGTGCCCTCGAACTCGTCGCCCCAGACGTAGCGATAACCGAGGCGGTTGGCGACGAAGTCGGAGCTGCCCGAGAAGACGCCGGCCTTTCCCGCCGCGTAAGGCAGGCGGGTGTAGCACTGGACGGCCTTTTTGACGGTGACGGGGTGGCCGCCGCCGAAGCAGAGCGCCGTGCCGTTGAGCTCGGCGTAGAACTCGCCCTCTTTACAGCTGCGCGCGCCGCGGTTGGTCGCGCCGATGCGAATTTCCTTGCCCGAAGCGGCGGTGCTGTCCCGCACGATGGGCAGGGTGACCTTTGCGTTGGTCTTGAAATAGGCGGCGAGCTCGTCGGCAGCCTCGACCAGCAGCTTGTCGGCGGAGGCGGGCAGGACGATGGAATACCCCGCCGGGCCGTTCCAGGCGACCTGCTGCGCGGTGAAGGGGCGGGTCTCCTCCCCCGCCGCGCCTGCCGTACCGGCGGCGACTTCACTCGCCGTCGGAATGCGGCGGTTCGTGACATAGGGCGCGGCATCTTCGTAATAATAATAGGTGCTCGCCGCGGTGCCGGGGTTGCCGGTCGAGGACGGGGTCTCGGTCTCGGCCGTCGAAGAATCGACGCTTTCGACCTGCGAGGAGGACGGCAGACCGGCGTCATCCGTCGACGAGGAGCCGTCGGACGCGGTGCCGGTGCTGCCGGCGCAGGCGGTCATACCGAGCGCCAGCGCGCCGCAGAGGGTGAGGGTAAACATTTTTTTGAAGGAAATCAAGAGATTTGGCCTCCTTTTTGTTGCAAATGAACAGCGAACTTTACTGTTCCCATTTTATACAGGTTCGACCGGGAATGGAATACCCTTTTCTGCTTTTTTTATGGACAAAACTGCTGATTCCTGAATTTGTCGAAATTTTGAACGAGCTTTTCAGGTGAAAAAATTTTTTCGAAAAAGCGAGGAAAATTCGGGAAAAAGGATTGACATTTTTTGAATTTTTGCTATACTGGCTAAGGAAAGAAGGTTTGTCCCGCGGCATTTTTGACCTGTTTTTTACTGCCGCCCGACCGGCGCCGAAACGGTCGCCTTTTTCCCGCAGCAAAAACGTATAACTCAAAACCGTCTGCGAAAGGCAAGTGAAGCGCATGCAAAACGCCCCCGACGGCCGCCGCCCGAATCCGGAGCCGCCCGCCCGCGACCTGCCGACGGCAAACGCCCCGCAGGCCGAGCAGGAGCAGACCATTTCGGCGCATCTGCACAACGAGGACACCCTACTGCTCGACTTCGAGACGGTGCCGTTTTTGAGCGTCGTCTGCGCCGGATACCACCGGGTCGAGGAGAATTATAAGCTGGAGCGCCCCAAAGGGCGGATGGACTACCAGATCATCTACCTCTGGAAGGGCTGCGGGCATTTTGTCATCGGCGGCCAGGAGGTCACGCTCGAGGCCGGGAACGTCCTGATCTATCACCCGTGGGAGTCGCAGGTCTACGATTATTACGTCGCCGACGGCAACGAAAATTTCTGGGTGCATTTCTTCGGCTACGCCGTGCCGGAAATCCTCATCGGGCTGGGGCTGTGGGAAAAGCGGATTTTCCACGTCGGCCGCCACAACGACCTTGCCGACGCCTTCGACCGCATCATTCAGACCTGCATCACGCAGGACGAGGCCGTCGAGTACAATGCAGGCGGGCTGCTGTTGCAGCTGCTCTCGCTGCTCTCCCGACACAGCGCCTCGCGCGGCGACACCACGGCTTCGCGCGACCTGCAAAAGCTCTTCCCCGCCATCAACGCCATCAACGAAAGCTATCAGGACGACCGCAGCACGCCGGAATACGCCGCGATGTGCCATCTTTCACCCTCTCGCTTCACCCACATTTTCACCCAGAGCATGGGCATGTCGCCCACGCGGTACAAGCACACCGTCCGCATCAACCATGCGACCGACCTGCTGACCCACACCCGCATGAGCATCCGCGAGATCGCCGCCGCGCTGGGGTACGACGACCCGCTCTATTTTTCCCGCCGCTTCAAGCAGATCACCGGCTGCTCCCCGCAAAACTACCGCGAGAGCGGCCACCGCCCCGCCCGCCCCGACGCGATCGGGAGCTGAAATCCCGCATTTTCGGAAAGGAAGTCCCGTTTTATGAAACTGCTCTATCTCGGCACGGCTGCCGCCGAAGCCTACCCCGCCCTGTTTTGCAACTGCCAAAACTGCCGTGACGCACGCGCGGAGGGCGGCCGCAGTCTGCGCAGCCGCTCGCAGGCGCTCGTCAACGGCCGGCTGCTCATCGACTACCCCTGCGACACCTATCTGCACATGTTGCGCGCCGGGCTCGACCTGACGCAGGTGCGCGACTGCCTCGTCACCCACATCCACCCCGACCACTGGTATCCCGCCGATCTGCTCAATTTGCAGCCGGGGTTTTCCCACCCGGGCGAAGATTACCCGGGGCTGACGGTCTACGGCAGCGAGGACGTCGCGGCGTCCGCGGCCGCACTGCTCGAGCCGGTGCGGCGGGTGACGTTCCGCACCGTCGCGCCCTTTG